>JBOGOU010000541.1:0-18641 GCA_050748205.1 Pyrinomonadaceae bacterium
GCTTGAGCGGGGGCGCGCTGCGCTTTGCCCCCTTCCTGACTGCGGGTACTAAAGTTGATTGGTAAATACCAGCTCGAGCGTTGACCAATTTTACCAATTCATCGGAGTAGGTTTGCTGATTGAAAGATCGATCCACAAAGCACACGAAGAACTTTGAAAAGTTTGTTATTGTGCTAGTGATATTTCGTGTGATGCGCGTGGATCGTTTTGTGAACCTGAGATGAAACAAACTAGCCTGTGACACCCGAGAATAATCTTAGAGCTTCTTCCAAAAGATGGTGGCTGATGATTCTTCTGGTCACCGGCATGATCATTTGCTACGCCCATCGCGGTGCCCTGGGTGTGGCAGCACCCTTCATGATCAAAGAGCTCAAGCTCTCGCCGGCCGTGATGGGAATCTTGCTCTCGGCTTTTTTCTGGCTGTATTCCTTCATGCAAATGCCGGCCGGGTGGCTCGTCGACAGATTCGGAGTTAAACGAGCGTACGGCTTCGGTTTTATCCTGTGGTCCATTGCTTCGGCATGCACCGGACTCGCCGGTGGCTTCGGCGCATTGATTGTCCTCCAGCTGCTGCTCGGAGTGGGCCAGGCTGTGGCGTTTCCCGCAAGCGCTCGCGCCGTGGCCAACTGGTTTCAGAATCGCGAGCGAGGCACGGTTACGGCAGCTTACTTGACTGGCGTTCGCCTGGGCCAGGCACTGATCGGCGCTTTGGGTGCCTACTTCCTCGCGAGATACAACTGGAAACTCTTCCTGCTGATAATCAGCATCATTCCCGTAGTTTGGTTAATTCCCTGGTATGGATTTCTAAACCGGGAAACAGGCACTGCGACGTCCGATAGAGTCGCCGATGCGACCAGCGAAAAGCGCACGTCATTCATAAATGCTTTGGCGCTTCTCAAAAACAGAACCGTATTCGGAATTTTTCTTGGCTTTTTTGCCTACGATTACGTTTGGTTCGTCTATACGAGATGGCTCGCCGGTTACCTGGTGCTTGAACGAAAACTCACGCCGGTGGAAATGGGATTCTGGACCTCAATCCCCTTCCTCGTCATGTCAGTTTTCATTCTGATTTCCGGGGCGCTTAGTGATCTCCTGATCCGTCGTGGCCATTCAGAAGTACGCATCCGCAAGGCGTTCATTGTTGCAGGGCTGCTCGTGGGTTGTTTGATCGTCCCTGCAGGACTGGTGGCGCACAAAACGACGTCCCTCTGGCTGATCACAATTTCTCTGTGCGGTTTGGGTCTTTGCTCGCCAAATACCTGGACACTTACACAGGCAGTCTGCTCGAGAACTCTGGTGGGGACGGTCTCAGGTATTCAAAATTTCGGCGGTAATCTCGGCGGAATCATTGCCCCTGCTTTGACCGGGTTCATCGTACATAAAACGCAGTCGTTCTCGCTGGCGTTCATCATCAGTGGCGTAATCTTAATCGTCGGAATGTTGTCTTACATTTTTCTAATCGGGCGTAACGCGACGAATGAGGGTTCGGTATCCGAGCCTGCAGTAACCTGAGTTTCACTGTCAACTATATGCAAATCGTCAAGCTGCAAGTGCACTCGATCGCCATCGCCGATCCTCCCTTACGTAGTTCCTACGGTCTGCATGCGCCTTACGCTTTGCGAAATGTTCTCGAAATCACGAGCGATGACGGCATCGTCGGGATCGCCGAGACTTACGGCGGCGATGCTCCGGCGCAAGCCCTGGAAGCCTTGCGACCCCAGGTAGTCGGCGCTGATGCCTTTCAGCTGACCGGCAAGCTCTCGTCGATGCTCGAGGGGAAGAGCGAAGGATTTGCCCGCTCACAAACCTATCTTGTGCCGGGCGAGAACCCACTCGACGCTAGTACCCGCACTTATGCTGCGATTGAAACCGCATGTTTGGATTTGATCGGCAAGACAGTGGGAAAGCCTGTATGCGATCTCATCGGTGGCCGTGTGCGGGATAAGGTGGCTTTCTCCGCCTATGCATTCTTCAAACACGCAGGCGGAGGCGGAGAGGGCGCGGACGTTCGAGAAGATGAATACGGTGAGGTGTTGACGCCCGAGTCTTTAGTGCGAGAAGCCAAACAGATGATTGACAGGTATGGCTTCGGCTCCGTCAAACTCAAAGGCGGTGTGTTGGAGCCCGCGCTTGAGCAGAGAACAGTCAAACTATTGCGTCGTGAACTAGGACCGCAGGTGCCTCTGCGGATTGATCCAAACTGCGCGTGGTCTGTTGAGACCTCGTTGACTGTGGGGAAAGATTTACGCGAAGAGTTGTCAGGTGGCGGGTACCTCGAAGATCCAACCGCGACTCTGGAGGGCATGTCTGAAGTAAGAAAACTGTTGCTCGCTGCTGACGTAACAACACCTTTGGCCTCCAACGTCGCTGTCACGTCCTTTGCCGACATCCCGCAGAGCCTCGATCTGGACGCCGCGCAGATTATTCTTTGCGATCATCACTATTGGGGCGGCCTGCGTCAGGTGCAAAACCTGGCTTCGCTGTGCCGAGTTTTCAATCTCGGTCTATCGATGCATTCGAACAGTCACCTGGGTGTGTCGCTGATGGCCATGGCCCATGTCGCCGCAGCCACTCCTCACCTGACCTACGCTTGCGATACACACTATCCGTGGCAATCAGCTCGTGATGAGATTGTTGCGGGCGGACGCATAAAATTTACTGACGGATGCGTCGTCATTCCGGAAAGGCCTGGCTTGGGAGTGGAGCTCGACTATGACAGTCTCGCTCGCGGACGAGAACGTTATGCAAAGCTCCCTTATCGCAAGCGCGACGATGAGGCAGAGATGCAAGCGCACGTCGATTCAAATTGGAAGCGTGTCGTACCACGGTGGTAGCGCTTACATTACGGCTATGCCGCCGGATGTGAGGCGGCGGCTCTGCCTCGCCGGTTAACTGCAAGAAATAGTTGGGCTCTGCCCCTGGTGTGGGCTCGGCTCTCGATTTAGGTTCGCGAAGTTCAATTGAAAAGACGTTTCGCAACCAGCAAGCTCGGTGCTCGAAGGCGCATCATTGGCGGAGGGGCGAAGCCCGAACCAGGGCGGAGCCCAAGTGCTCGGCCCAGCGGAACCGGCGGGGCAGAGCCGCCGCCTCACATCCGGCGGCATAGCCGAGTCCTCGCTTGAGCACCATGTTTCTTAAGGGAGCACATCTTTCTTAAGAGTCGGTCTATTACACGACGAACGTAAGCTTGCTGAAGAGTTAGTGGCGGTCAAATCTGGAGAGTTAGCAAGGGAGAAACAATCGATCCACGAAACCACACGAACGCACACGAAATTTTGTAGGTTATTTCGTGATATTTCGTGGATCGGTTCTGTGTAATCTGCGTAATCTGTGAATTTTTTTGGAGAGAGCCGAATGATGGATCCGCAAGAACTGCGAAGCAAATTTCACGGCGTAATAGCCTTCCCTGTTACACCTTTCCACAAGGACCTCTCGCTCGATCTTGACGGGTTGAGGCAGAACCTCGCCCGACTGCTAAAGCATCCCGTTTGCGCAGTGATAGCCGCGGGGGGAACGGGCGAGATGTATTCGCTTACGCCCGCCGAACACCTCGCGGTGGTCAAAGCGACTGTAGAAGTTGTCGGCGGCAAGGTCCCTGTGCTGACAGCCGTTGGCTTCAATCACCAGCTTGCCGTGGAATTGGCAAAGCAGTCTCAGAATGCCGGCGTCGATGGCATCCTCGCCTTTCCGCCGTACTATCCCAACGCCGACAACGAAGGGATGAGACAGTACTACAGCACGATTGGCAAGGCCACTCCGCTGGGTTTGCTGATTTACGCAAGAGACTGGACCAACTTTGGCCCGAGTTTTGTCGAGCAGTTGACTGCAATTCCAAACCTTGTCGCGTGGAAAGACGGGCAGGGAGACATCCGCCGCTACCAGATGATCATTAACCGAGTTGGCGACAGGTTACATTGGATCGGCGGGGCTGGAGACGACCTGGCGCCAAGTTATTACGGGATGGGGATCCGCACATATACTTCAAGTCTAGCTAATATCGCGCCGCGATTGTCGGTCGAAATCCATGAGACCGCTGCGCGAAATGATTCGCATCGGTTGCAGCAGCTAATGTCCGACTATGTTATTCCCCACTATTCGGTCCGCGCGCGACGCAAAGGCTACGAAGTGTCGGTCGTAAAAGCTCAAATGAACATCCTGGGAATGGCCGCTGGACCAGTGCGGCCGCCGCTAGTCAACGTTAGTGATAATGAAATGGTTGAGTTGAGAGAGATGCTCGAGGGATGGCAACCAGTTCTATAGGGAGTCGGGATCTTTGGTCTTTCGTCTTTGGCCTTTGAAGTTAGTCAGCCACAGATGTACACGGCGAGACTCTGGCGAGGACGCGGAGACCGGGAGATGCGAGACGCGGGGACGTGGAGACGGGGCAGTAGCCCGACCGTTAGGGCAAAGGCCGGAGTTTATCCGATGGGAGGATGTCATGAAACTACCTGACTCACTCATCTCGCGGCGTGATTTCTTGCGCGGCCTTGCAATCGGAGGTGCAGGGTTTGCAGCTCGCAGCGATCTTCGAGCGCTCGCAGAAGCGCTGGCGCAAAACCAACACCGTAAGTTGGGAGTGGCGTTGCTTGGTCTGGGGCGATATTCCGCTAACCAGTTGGGACCCGCTTTACGGGAGACGAAGCTCTGCTATCTCGCAGGCATCGTGACTGGCCATCCCGAGAAGGCCGAGGCGTGGGCGACAACTTATAACGTAAACAAGAAAAACATTTACAACTACGAAAACCTGGATCAGATTGCGCACAATCCCGACATCGACATCATATACGTCGTGACACCGCCGGCTTTGCACCCGGAGTTTACGATTCGCGCGGCGTCAGCCGGCAAGCATGTGATCTCCGAAAAGCCAATGGCGACATCTGTCGCCGACTGCGATCGGATGATCGCCGCTTGCAAAGCCGCAAAAGTAAAACTGGCGATCGGCTACCGGCTTCATTATGACCTGTATCACAAAGAGATGATGCGCCTGGCCAAAGAGCAAGACTTTGGGCGATTCATGAGAATGCGAGGTGATCGAGGATTCGTTTTTGGTCAACGCGCATGGCGTATTGACAAGAAGCTGGCTGGAGGAGGTCCAATGATGGATCTCGGCATATACATTGTGCATGGTGCTTGTATGGCCGCGAATGGTGAGGCCCCCATCTCAGTAACCGCGGAGGAACAGCCAAAAACAAAGCCAGAACTCTTCAATGAAGTTGAAGAAACGATCCGCTGGACAATGGACTTTAAGAATGGGGGCCAAATGTGAAGCCGTCACGGGTTTTAATCACCGCGCGGATCAATTCCGAGTCGAAGGCAAGAAAGGCTGGCTGAATTTCAAAGAGCACGCCTTTACTTATCGCGGCATCGTTTGTGAAACCAGTCGCGGACCGCTGAACTATACGGCCATCAATCAGCAGGCTGCTCAGATGGACGATTTTGCTGATTGTATTCTGACGGGTCGTAAATCGCCCGTGCCGGGAGAGGTCGGTCGGCGCGACATTCAAATCATTCAAGCAGTCTATGAAGCCGCCCGGAATGGTAAACGCGTGAAAGTTGGCAATGAAGTCAGTACCGCATCGCGGTAGCGTCGGGTCATGTTCCGGGGGTGGCCCTAACGCTAGAACCACAAGTGCAGCGACGTCATTTCTTTGCGGTACGTGCTGTGGAGTATGACCCGACGCTACCGCGTTACGGTACTGACTTCATTGGCACTGGTAAGGGGTAGCCCAGCAACTTAACAATCGTCCCTTGTTAGTTGACCGTCAATCATTCGCCAGATTCCTCGGAGGTTCTTGTCCTTCAGTTCAAGCGGCAAACTTTCCTGAGGGAAGTTTTGAAAGCAAATTGGTCGAGCGAAGCGCTTGATTGCGGCGGTGCCGACAGAGGTTGAGCGCGAGTCGGTGGTGGCCGGATAAGGTCCGCCGTGATGCATCGCAGCGCAGACTTCAACTCCCGTGGGGAATCCGTTGTAGATTAGCCGGCCGACTTTTTTCTGGAGCAGGTCAATCAGGTCTTTTGACTGGGTCATGTCCGCTGTTGTTCCGTGAATCGTCGCCGTCAAATGTCCATGAAGGCTGCCTGCCAGGTTCATCATTTCTTCCCTCGAGGAACAAGTCACGATCAACGTGGCTGGCCCAAAGACTTCTTCACCGAGCTGCTCAGACCTTAGAAAAGTCTCACCATCGGTTACGAACACGGCCGGCCCAGCCTCCGTCTTAGTCTCATCCGCAACTGCGGCCGCACGTCGCATTTTTATCCCGTGAATACCACTCACACCTCGAAGCTTATCCTGGTAAGCGCGCAGGATGCCGGGATGAAGCATCGTCGCCGGAACCGACGCTTCGAACAACCTTTCGATCTCCTCTATGAAACTATTAGTCGCCTCGTCCCGGAGTCCGACCACCAATCCCGGACAGGTGCAGAACTGTCCAACGCCCAGAGTGACAGACTGTTGGAGTCCTTCAGCAAAAGCGCGACCCTTCTCACGCATCGCGTTGGGAAGCACGAAGACAGGATTGGAACTCCCCATTTCGGCATATACCGGAATAGGATCTGGCCGTTGTGCCGCGGCGTCGTAGATCGCGCGGCCGGCTTGCAGTGAGCCGGTGAAACCAACCGCGCATGCCTTTGGGTGTCGCACCAGGCTAAGACTCAACTCGTGGCTTGTTCCCTGAAGCAGTGAGAACACACCGGCTGGCAAACCCATCTCTTCAACAGCACTCACGATGGCTCGCGCGACCATTTCGGATGTCCCCGGATGCGCAGGATGTGCTTTGACGATGACGGGATTACCAGCCGCTAATGCCGAAACCGTATCGCCACCGGCGACTGAGAAAGCCAGGGGGAAATTGCTGGCGCCGAAAACCACGACCGGTCCAATCGGGACCAGAAGTCGCCGCACGTCGGGTTTGGGAAGTGGCTTACGATCGGGCTGCGCTCGATCAATTGTTGCTTCAAGCCAAGATCCTTCTCTCACGACTTCCGCAAACTGTTGTAGTTGGTTGACCGTCCGTGCGCGCTCGCCAGTCAGTCTCTGAGCGGGCAAACCAGTTTCAGCAGAGGTTCTTTCAATCAGATCGTCAAGATCGACAATGTTGCGGCCAATGGCTTCAAGAAAACGCGCAACCTCTTCGGCAGAGCGTTGACGCAGCGAGTCAGAAGCACTCTCAGATAGTGCAAACGCGCGTTCAATTTCACTTCCTGTGGCTTCGTAGAAAAGCGGATCAAGTTGCCGTCCAATTGCCGGATTAAATCCGCGGAAAACCTCGCCCTGGCTATCGATCGACGCCTGACCTCTAATAATGCTTCTGCCGTGTAGTTCCATGTCTTCTTTCCGGTTAGATGGCGACACGTTAAGCGGCCACAGATGAACACAAATGAGCTCAGACGGTTACAAATCCGGGATCAGCCGGTTCTCTATCCGAATCGGTTTATCCGTGTGCTATCCGTGTTCATCTGCCGCTGACTCCTGGTCTTAACGGCGCGTGCCAGCGATCTCGCTTTTTACCTTGAAGAGTGTTTTTCCAGCAGTAATGTAGAGCGTTTTCAAATCGCTGCCACCAAAGGCACAGTTCGTGACCAGATCTTCGGGAATTGGAATGAACTTCAACAAGTCACCAGAAGGCGCAAATACATGAACTCCTGGTTTGGTGTCGAGAGTTTCACTTGTTCCCCGGCGACGGTGCAAACCCGCGGCGACGTAGAGGTTTCCTTTGATATCGATCGACATTCCGTCACCGCTGCGACCAGGGTAGAAATTATGAAACACTCTCATATTGGTTACCGAGCCGTCCGTCTGTAGATCAAAAGCGCGAATCATTCGCGCGCCCTTCTCTGCTGGGTTGGCTTCGACTAGATAGAACACCTTGTCATCAGGTGAAATGATGAGGCCATTGGGCGCTTGTATGTTGGGCGGCCCGAGTATGCGGGTAATTCGTCCGTTCGGGTCGATCCGATAGACGCCTCCTCCGTTCGGCGCTCCGGGTCCTGGTGGTTTGTCAGTGAAGTAGATCCTGCCGTGATGATCAAACGTTATGTCATTGGGCGCGAGAAAACGCTTTCCTTCGTAGTTATCGGCCAGGATCTCAATACGCCCATTGCCCAGATAAGTGCGAGTAACGCGCGGGGGCGTGCCGGCCGCAGGGTCGCCGGACTCGCAGGCAAGCAGACGCCATTGGGGATCAAATACCAGACCGTTGGCGTAGTTGGCCGGTTGACGGTAGGTTGAAAGCTTGGCATCAACTCCCAGCCGCATAATTCGATTGTTCGCCTGATCCGTGAAAAAGATGTCACCTGAAACTGGTTCTGCGGTTGGCCCTTCGGTGAAGGCGATGGTGGCAGCAACCTCGAGGTCCTGGGCCATTGCCAGCGTGGAGCCCAGTAACAGCAGGAATAGACCAAGCGCACGATGTCTAATCACCCCATTCCTCCCGTGGTGTCCTCATTTGAGAATCGGCGGTGGGAAACCATCGATCCACGAATCTACACGAACGAACACGAAATGTTCTTAGTGATATTTCGTGTTATTTCGTGGATCGTTTTTGATTTCCGCTCCGGCCTCAAGTCTCACTTGAATGCTATTCGGTATTCTCTGCCAGCTGCCAGTTTCAACGAAACCGTCCCATCCACGACTGTAGTCAGCGGTTCTCCTTTTCCCCGCTCCGTAACAGACGCGATCCGCTGCCCGCGTGGAGGCCTAAGCTTAAATTCCTCGCTAACATCGGATCGCAAAACGACGGATGTTGCTTTGCCGGCCTTCCACTCAAGATCTACACCAACCGCGCCACGCGCACGCAGTCCCTTGATCGCTCCCGACGGCCAAGCCTTCGGGAGCGCCGGCAGAAAGCTGATCTCTTTCGCATGGCTCTGCAACAACATCTCTGTCATACCCGCTGTGCCGCCAAAGTTCCCGTCGATTTGAAACGGAGGATGATTATCCAGCAAGTTTGGTAGAGTCGACTTTGCTAGTAACGCCACGACGTTCTCGTGCGCCAGATCGCCTTCTTCCAACCGAGCCCAGAAGTTGATGATCCAGGCGCGACTCCATCCAGTATGTCCGCTCCCCGCCTGCAGGCGGAAGAAGTCCCATGGCTGATAGTTGAAGAAAGGTCCGGCGTCTCATGAAGAAGTGAATGGTTGCTGACTGCTGATGCCTTGAACCACGCGAAGCGATCTCATTAGCACCGTGGCTTCAGCCCGGTGATTGGGAGCCGCCGAATTGAGTCCTGAACCGTTTCTAACGGTTTCTCGCGATCCATCTCCCTACATAAACCGTTCAAACGGTTTTCGTTTTTGATCTGCCCCCTAGTCACCGGGCTAAAGCCGCGGTGCTAATGAGATCGCTTCGCGTAACCTGGCGTTGTTATTAGATTCTAAGAAACGTTGTCGGCACGCCTTCCGAAGAAACGCTTACTATTACCTCACCTTTGCGTTGTAAACTGATTTCGGCGCGACCATTGCCGAGCTCTACTCTGCGAGCGCTCCTCGAAGTGCCAAGATTGTCAATCAACCTGCCGTCTCCGGTAAGACCAAACCGCACAACGTTGAGTGCATCCAGGCAAGCGATTCCATGTTTATCCTGCATCTGCGCTTGAATCGTAATCACATCATCTTTCCTTGAGATCTCTTTGAGCGCCAGTTTTGCAGGCTTGCCCCACGTCTGTGTTTGATAACTAAAATTGATTTCATCCAGGACTTCGGCGCCGTTCTTACGACCTACAGCTTTCAGTTGATTCTTTCCTTCTCTGAAGGTCACTAACCAACGCAACCCCGCGGCGGGAAAATCCTGGCTGTTCCGTTTCTTCTCCCCAACTGATTTGCCGTTCACAATCAACTCAACCGCTGGACAATTTGAATAGACCTTCACTAGCTTCGATTCATTTTTCTCACCCCACCGTAACGGCCACGAATGGCCATAGATGTGCACCATGGGTTTCTCCGTCCAGTAGGATTGAAAGACGAAATAGCCTTCCTTTAGTTTTAAGTCACGCTCAACCAAACCCTTCTGATTCACCCTGGGCACCGGGTTACCGGGTCGCAGCGTGGTTGAGAAATCTTTAAAGATCCACTGGGCCGCGCCGGCCAGCCAGTCCATGGTCTCCTGTTCTTTCAGGTGCCAATCGAAGAGGTTGCAGATGTAAGTCTCTGACCAGTCGCCATCGTTTGAAGCTCTGCTTACTCCGCCTGTTAACATGTAATCGAGTCCGCGTTCGTCCGGCGCCTGACCCGCAACAAACCCAGCCAGCACTTGTTCGACCTTTTCCGAGTGACGACGTGCATGGCTGTCCCCGCCCCACTCCATATGCAGGAAGTGGTTGACCTTCTTCATCTCGGCTTCCGAGCGACTCTTGTATTCTGTGTAGCGTCCGCCATACCACCCGGCCCAGATCGACGGCGAATAAACGTCGACCACGTCTTTGCAGAAGTCGCAACGACGAATGGCAGTCTTCCGAGAAGAATCCAAGCCATGCGCCAGATCGTTAAGTTCAACCATGAACGAGCGGATCTTGTCCTTGTCGAATTCTTCAAAATCACCCGGCCAGTCGTTCTCGTTACCCAGTCCCCAGATGATTACAGACGGGTGATTCCGATGCTGGTCGATCATGTTTCGCAACATTCTGCGCGCTTGCTCTTTATAGCGATCACCGCCGAGTCCGCCACGACACCAGGGGATTTCTTCCCACACCAAAAGTCCTAACTCGTCACACAGATCAAGCACGATGCGAGACTGTTGATGATGACCCAAGCGGATGAAGTTTGCGCCCAGCTCTTTCACTAACTGCATCTCCTGCCTAATCACATCTTCGGTCATCGCCGCAGCAACGCCGGCATGATCTTCGTGACGCTGAGTGCCACGAATTAGCAGTCGCTCGCCGTTAAGTTTGAATGGACCGTTCTTGACAAACTCAAGATGCCGGAACCCGAATCTTTCAGTGACCTGCATCTCTCCGCCCGGACCATCTATCGTGACGACCGCGCGGTAGAGTGTTGGTGAACGAGGCGACCAAAGAGCCGGGTTATCAATCGTGACGTTGTTCAACTCGCGCGTATCTGACCATGGCGCGTAGTCTCGTACGCTGGTTTGCACCACGTTCCCAGTCGGGTCAAAAATCTGGATCTTCAACAGAATTTGATTCTTAAGAGCAGCAGGGTTGTAAAGACGTGCACGAACTGCAACCGTCGCCTTCTCTTGCGGAGTCAGGTGGGCGTCTATGTGGACTCGGCCCAACGAAATGGCCGGCACGTAAACCAGATTCACGTATCGATACAAACCGCCGTAGAGATTGAAGTCGCTGAGATTTGAAGGGATCATCTCCAGGTCGCGCGAGCTGTCGCAAAAAACTGCGACCGGAACCAGGCCTTTGTTGGCCTCGTTTCTCAGGGCCGAAGCAGCGGACTCAGTAATGTCCACCGTGAATTCATCATAGCCGCCGACATGTTCTCCAACTTTGCTGGTGAAGACATAGACTTCGGTCTTTTGCCCTGCACCTTCGAAGTGTAGAAGGGTGCGTCCGCGAGGGTAGGGATTCTCGAGTCTTAGTCTCGTTCGATACCAACCCGGACCCTGGTAATAAGGCGTGTCCGGGTCGACCGCATCAAACGCGTTAAAGCAGTGAGGCAACTCAACTGGCTGCCAGGTGGTGGCGTCGTCGTTGGCTTTTCGCCAAACTTCCCAAACCCCGCCCAAGCCTCCTCGTCGATAATCCCAACCGGTCAAAACTCGATAGTTATGGACGAGCTTATTTCCAGGTGTTTGAGCGTTTAGTGATCCAGGGACCGTCTTCCTGCTTGAGGCGTTCACATCGAGGTCACGGAGAAGCGCGCTCCCCACAACAGCAGACGAAGTTGATTTTAAGAAGGTCCTGCGGCTGACCTGCTCTTTAGTGGGCGATGCCTTATTCATGTAGTGACGATAGCGAGCTAAGACAGTTTTTGCTCAAACTAACTCGACCCACTGGAGCGCCGAAAGGGCGGCTCATTTGCGATCGCAGCCATTCAACTCAAGAGCAACCATTCAAGTCAGAGAGTCTCACAGGTTGGGAAGGTGGGCTCGCCCCCGCCTCAAGATGGAATAAGCCTCACATCATAAGAAATCGCTCAAGCCTGAGAGCCTCCTGTGACCCTGGAGGCTATTCCACCTTGAGGCGGGGGCAAGCCCACCTTCCTGACCTGCAAATCACCGTAGGTCTTGTTTGGGTTTTCACACAGCCTCCACCGCGCGGTGGTGCTGACCTCATGGGCATGCGGCAAGCATGACTGCGATCGCTTCTTATTGCGTCGCACGTCTTAACACGGCGAGAGCAAAGGCATCAAGATCAAAATGACGTTTCATGCGCGTTGACCAATTTGACCAATTCTCGGAATTGGCTCGGTAGAAAGAATCGATCCACTAAACCACACGAACGAACACGAAAAGTTTGTTATTGTGTTAGCGACGTTTTGTTTTATTTCGTGGATCGTTTTGATCTCACCGCGTCCCTCACAGGCAGGCGGGCAAAGATCGAATTAGAACGGCTGAGATATTTTTTCAATCTAACTACTTGCTGGGGTGCGAAATTAATGAGCTCTCATCGGATTCTTATCTCTATAGTGGTAGCCGCTATCGCTATCAGCCCAACCGTCACGATACAGGCTGCTCGGCAGAGCAGTCAGGACCTCCGAACAACCAGTCTCAAATCCAACACTCCTTCAGATGAAATCGTGCGCATCGATGTCGACCGGGACGGCAAGCCCGATATTATCGAGCGCTGGTGGAATGGAAAACGCGTGCGTTGGCTGGATGAGAATGGTGATCTTCTGCCAACTGACACCCGCGGCGATCAGGTGGCAGACGTGTTGCAGGTAGACAAGAACGGGGACGGACTCTATGACGGTCCATACGACTTGAATATCAAGTGGGCCGACAACGACCGCGACGGCCGACCCGATTTGCAGGCCTGGGTCACCCAGTCGCCCGAATGGTCAACAGACAAATGGAACGCCAGCGGTTCTCATTGGATGATCTTCATTGACGTCGAGAAGGACGGCGTGCTTGGCTGGCTCGATTGGGAGAAGTTTGATTTTGGCAATGACAACTGGGGGTATACCGGCACCACAAACTGGCTGCCCGATTACAACGGCAATGCCGTCTTCTTGAAGGTTCATCGTCCACCTCAATCTTTGCCTGACCCACGGCTTAATTGGGAAAATCCGTTCGCCTTCTATGATCTCGATGGCGACGGTGCAAGCGAGATGGCCATGCGCTGGCTTGACCCGGTCCCGCCACTCGACAAAGGAGTAACGAACCTATCAGGCGTTCTCAACGAGGCTTTCGTCACCTTCGACCTCGATAACGATTCAACGAGAGGAAACGAGACCGACTACGACATGTCGTTGCGGGGGGCCGGCGGACCCGGTGTGCCTTACCGCTCCTTCGTTCACAAATATCCGGCGCTCAAAGGCAATCCCAAGTTCGACGCCTGCTTCCAGTGGAACAATTGGCGCCAGATTGACGAGCTCATGTATATGCCTCACGAGCGAAGCTATGAATCTTTCTTTTTTGCGGGCTGGACCAGTTTGTATTTCGTGTTTGATGAAGATGACGATGACCACCGCTGGGAACGCGTCGAAATGTACTATCCGATGCACGGCTTCGGCGGTCCGAAGGAAATTGATCTCTATTCCACAAAGCGTTGGCGGCGAAGCAACTATGCCGAGGAAGACATGGTTTCGCCGACGGAGCGACCGGGAATCGCGGGCCATCCGCAGGCAGACTCGCTCGGTGATCGCGGTGAATTTGACGAGGACAACTCCGGTCGCGGAAAACTCTACATAGGCATCTTCGATCGGAAACTGCACCTGGCGGGCGCGGAGTGGGGTGCCTGGTTAGTAGACAAAAACGCTGAGTTTCATGGAGGCGTCAAGACGCCGTCTCCCAAGCCACGCGCGCTTGCAGTAGAAGAGGTAGTAAAGTACACCGATACTGATCACAACGGATTTCTTGATACTGTCGAGTATGACTACGACGGTGATCGCAAGATTGATTTGCGCGTGTCGTTACTGGATTATCGCAGTTCCAGCCTACCTCACCCGGATGTGACAACGCTCATTGATACTCGACGGAAAGGTTGGAAGGGTTTGAATGCATTGTTCAACCGCCTGGCTAGTCAATCCTGGCAAGAAGCTTTGATAGTTTACCGGGCAGCCTGGCGGCGCGGGTTGACGACTCCGGAGACGGATAAATTGGCATTCGCTTCTTCCGTTGGTGAGCGCCATGACCACGGCTACTGGCTGAAAGAGAAAGTCTTCCGCCACCTTCGCGCGCGACTTCGGGAAGCAAAACAAGCAGAACCTCGAAGTGCAACAAAGCTAGAGGCGCTCGAGAAACAACTCACGCGGCTTTATTACCTGGGGCAGTTTGAGGCGTACGCAAAGCTGATCGCCGATGTGCCGGGAAAGTAGTGAGGTGCGATTCTGCCAATTCATGGGCCCACTTAGGAGTCATTGGATGAGCACTCAAAAGAGAATTCAATCACTGTTTTCACTCTTACTGTTGTTGCTTATCTTTGGCTCAACTGCGACAGCACAAACCACATCTCCCTGGCCCAAGGTCCCGCCGGCAGATTTTTCGAAGCTCAAACCGTCTGACTTCGCAGATGATGAATTGGATCTGCCATATTATCTCGCCCACCTTCATCGCCTGGCCAACGGCGTGGTTGAGGAAGGTGAAAACCGCGGCTTCATTAATATTTCAGTATGGCGCAACCCACAGGACAATAAACCCTACAACGCGCGGATAATGGAGAACATTCTTTCGCTCGCTTTCTTCTATTCTAAGAATCGACCCTGGAATCAATACTACGCGTCGCCTGCCGTAAGAGTGCGATTGGAAGCCGCCCTGAACTTCTGGTGCCGCATACAACATCCCGATGGACGCTTCAGTGAATACGGCCCGCAACGATGGAACCTGCCTGCGACTGCTTTCGCTACCAAGTTTATGGGGGAGTCACTCGCGCTGCTCCATGACGGTCCACCAATCGATGCGAAGCTTTACCAGCGAGTGATTGAGGCAACCCGTCGGGCCATTCGCATCGTGTTGACTGATCCAGCTCTACAGGAACACGGCAGAAATTATACAAACCAATACACCAATGTCTTCGCCGGCGCTCCGGCCTATTTGAAGTTGCATCCGGATGCAGAAATCCGTTCACTGCTGCGCCGACGAATGAAAGAAAAGAGTCGTATCTTTCAGAGTCCGGCCGGATACTTTTATGAAGCGCGGGGACCTGATTGGGGCTATAACCTCGGCACGCATCACAGCAATGTGTTGATGGCCTGGCATTACCTGCGAGGAACAGAACTGGGAAGTTTGTTGGTGGCCGAAGAACAACGGTTTGTCGAGTGGTTGGCCTACAACGCTGTGCGCGAGCCAGATGGCTCGGGATTTACTTTGAATCGAGCGATTGAAACACGTCAACGAAGGCCCTTTCTTGACAGCAGTGAGATCAATCGCGGCCAGGTAGACCAGGGTCAGCGACTACTTGCTTCGGAAGTCGCGTTGGCGCGCGCCTTCGCTCCCACGCGAGCCGAAATCAATGGTGAAATTCTGCGTAGGCGCGCCGAGCTGGAACGAAGTTGGCTTCGTTCTAACGATTTGCCGGTAGGCGAATTCCGCGCCTTCTCTCCTTACGCATTTCTTCACCGTACTCATGTGAAGTGGTATCCGACCGAGGCCCAACGCGCGGCCGCAATTCGTCTCTTGCCTTACCAACGACCGCAGTTCATACATCAGCGCATGGACGATCGTGAGCGTTTGGTGTTTACCTTTGTGCGACAGCCCAACTATTACGCGATCTTCAATTCAGGTCCTCATCTGACCAACCAACAGCGTTACGGACTGGGCCTTATTTGGAATCCTCAAATGGGTTCTGTCGTCCAGTCGCAGACGGGTACGAACAATGCAGCCTGGGGAACAATGATTGGGCAGAACCAGAACGTCTTCGAAGGTGACACGTTGAATGCTGAATTCAGTCTTGATGGAAAACCGTTCAGCCCGCTTCCTGGCAAGCGTGACTTGCCGCAAGGTGTTCTTACCGTCAAATACTCTTTCTCTGATCAAGGAGAAAAGGTCTTGACGTTTGCTCCGCATCAACTCACGGTCGACGTAAACCATTCGGGTCTCTTGCGCGAACAGATTCCCTTGTTAGTTGGGATAGGTGACAAGCTGGAGGTCGCGCCGGGCAAAGTTACGCTAACGCGTGGAAACAAGACGTTCTCGATTACCTTCGACCCTCAGGTGCAAGTTGAGAAGATTGAGCCCGGATTAACCGTCGGCCCACGAAAGGTAGTCACCTTGAGCCTGCAATCCCGAAACAGTTTGACTTACCGGATGAGCTTTTGATCGGTGTCCAATGTCCAAAGTCCAATGTCCAAAGTCCAATGTCCAACGTCCGCTGGAGTTCAGAGTTCGAGCTTTACCCTGCTAATCGTGAAGACTGGCAAACGGAAATTTGAACCCCTGCAACGACTTTGGACCTTGGACATTGGACTTTGGACCTCCCAATAGCATGCGTTACACAGACAAGGTAGTCATCATTACCGGCGGCAGCAAAGGGATTGGCGAAGGCTGCGTGCGAGGCTTTGTCGATGCTGGAGCAAGAGTGGTCTTCTGCGCACGTACCGAGCCGGACGGGAGATTGCTTGCCGCTCAAGTAAACGCACATGGTCCAGGAGAGGCCCGGTTTGTCCCTTGCGACGTCTCCAAGGTTGACGAGATCAAACATTTGATCGAAGACACAATCGCTCAGCATGAACGCCTTGATTGTTTGATAAACAATGCTGGCTGGCACCCACCCCATCGACCGATCGACGATTTTTCGGTTGAGGATTTCCGTGGCTTGCTGGAACTAAATTTGGTCAGCATCTTTGCGGCGTGTAAGTTTGCATTGCCACACTTGCGGCGGTCTCACGGCAATATAATCAACTTGTCGAGTCTGGTCGCCAGCATCGGTCAACACGAGGCCACGACCTACGTCGCCACCAAAGGTGCCATCACGGCTTTCACTAAAGCGCTGGCCATCGACGAAGCCGTTCATGGAGTGCGCGTCAATTCTGTTTCACCGGGCAACATCTATACCCCTCTGTGGCAGGAGGCGATCGATGCCGCAGCTGATCCTGAGGGCTGCCGCGCTGACGGTGAGGCGGCGCAGTTGCTCGGACGAATGGGGACCATTGAGGAAGTCGGTAAGCTTTGTCTCTTCCTCGCGGCCGAGGCGACATTCACCACCGGAGTGGATCACATAATTTCCGGTGGCGCCGAGCTTGGCTATGGCAGAAAGGCGAGACCAAGGCACTCCCGGTAGCAGGGTCTTACCAGGTTGGCGTGGTTCAAGTCATTTTCCATTTGTCATTTGACATTTTTCATTTGTCATTGGTGGATTCAAGTTTGAAGTGCAGCAAACTTGATTGTGAGACTTTTTGCAAAGCCGTGTAGCGCTAGCATTGCCACCGCACTGCAACAATTGCTTCTGGGCCTTGCAATTCCAAGTTGAATCCACCGATGACAAATGAACAATGTCAAATGATAAATGGAAAATGAGTCGCCTTATGCGAATAATCACCACCGCATTCTTGCTTCTTACAAGTCTCGCAGGGCTGACGTTTACTCTGCTTGCACAACAACAAATCAGCACCAACAAGAGTATCTATCACGATGGCTGGATCGACCTGAATAAGAATGGCCGGATGGATGTTTATGAGAATCCGAAGGGGGACATCGACAAACGCATCGATAACTTGCTTTCGCAAATGACCCTCGAAGAGAAAACCTGTCAAACCGCCACACTCTATGGGGAGTATTTCGGTAAGCTTTGACGTAACAAACACCGGCCGGCGCCAAGGCGACGAGGTCGTCCAGCTTTATATTCGTGACGTGGTGAGCAGCGTAACGACCTATGAAAAGAACTTGCGTGGCTTCGAGCGCGTCAGGTTGCAAGCTGGTGAAACTAAGACCGTGACATTTACTCTCGCGGAAGAAGATCTCGCGCTCTGGAACCGTGACATGAGGTTCGTAGTGGAGCCCGGGATGTTCAAGATAATGGTCGGATCTTCTTCGGAGGATGTTAGGTTGACTGGTGAATTCGAGATTCTGGCAGGACACTGATGTTGCGTCAACGCGAACAGAACCGCTCAACTCACATCTATGCTACGGCTGTGCCGCCGGATGTGAGGCGTGGGCTCCGCCCCGCCGTAACCGCCTTTGTTGTAACTGTTGGGCTGTGCCCTTCGTTCGGGCTCTGCCCTTGAGGTTTGTCTGAAAAGGGCTTAGCCCGCACCAGGGGCACAGCCCACGACTTAGACCCGACTGACGGGCGGGGCGGAGCCCACGCCTCACATCCGGCGGCACAGCCGTAGCGTAGATGTGAGTCGAGTGTCGGCTTTACCTGACTTCAGATGCGACAATCCAAACCGCCGTCGCTGCTTCGGTGTGCCGACGCCCTCCAAGGAGCGGCGGCCATTGAGACACTAAAGCGAAACCGTCTGCTCCGCCCAAAACTGGAACTCACGATGTTTATGTTCTTCGGCTTTGGCCAAAACCTCACCGCTCGCCACGCTTTTGACGTGTTCAAAAACGCGTAAGCCAACTTCATCTATCGTCTCAATAC
>JBOGOU010000542.1:0-1233 GCA_050748205.1 Pyrinomonadaceae bacterium
CCCCCGCTCAAGCTGGAGGGCACTCAGGGTCGCAGGAGACACTCAGACTTGGGTGATTTCTTCTGAAGTGCAAGCTCATCAGAGTTGAGCGGGGGCAAGCCCACCTTCCAAACCTGTGAGGTTTGCAAACATGAATGGTTGCTTTTGAGTGAATGGTCTTCAGAGTTGAGCGGGGGCGCGCTGCGCTTTGCCCCCTTCCTGACCTGCAAATTACCGCAGGCCGCTTTTGGATTTCACCCACTGAAAATGTCAAATGACAAACGGAAAATGACCTCACCACCTTATAAGTGCGCTACTTCAGCGTGGCGTCAACCAGCTCACACCAAAGATGTCCCACGGTTATGTGCGCTTCTTGTATGCGCGAGGTTCGAGGGGATGGAACGCTCACTACGGCATCACACAGCGAAGCAAGGGGCTCCCCGGCGCCGCCGGTCAGGGCGATAGTCTTACAGCCAAGCCTTCTGGCTGTTTCCACCGCCTTGACAACATTTGCTGAAGTACCACTCGTGCTCAGTGCTATCAGGACGTCGCCATCCCCAGCGAGCGCCTCTACCTGGCGCGCAAAAACGTCGTCGTAACCGTAATCGTTGCTCAGGGCTGTCAGGGCCGACGTATCGGTTGTGAGGGCAATGGCGGGCCAGGCACGTCTTTGTAGTTCATACCGGCCCACGAGTTCCGCGGCAATGTGTTGAGCATCCGCAGCGCTTCCGCCATTGCCACAAAGCAGGACTTTGCGACCGTCCCTAAGAGCGGCACAGATCATTTCTCCGGTACGCTCAATCTCGCCGACCCTGGTTTCGAGTAGCGCCTGAACAGTCTCGAGATGTTCGCGCAGAGAGCGTTCGAGAAGCTTCGTCACGCGCGAGCTCTCGGATTTAGGCGAATCGTCCACGTTGAGGTTCACTCCGCCAATTAGGCACAGTCAGCGAATCATCGCTGGCGTCAACTTGATGCTGTCCTCGCGGTTACAAAGTTGGCGGTGGAAATTACCATAGATTCTCCTTAATCGTGAATGGCTACCGATAGTTGTGCGCGCCCCCCCGCCTCAAGTGGAAACAGCCTTCAGGGTTAAGGGAAAATATTCAAGTCTAAGAATCTCACAGGTTGGGAAGGTGGGCTTGCCCCCGCTCAACTCTGATGAGCTTCACTTCACAAGAAAATCACTCATGCTTGAAAGTCTCCTGTAACCTGAAGGCTGTTCCGTCTTGAGCGGGGGCAAGCCCACCTTCCCAA
>JBOGOU010000543.1:0-33500 GCA_050748205.1 Pyrinomonadaceae bacterium
CTTACACGACGTTTCTTTTACCGTGAATCCGGGACAGTCAGTTGCGCTGGTCGGTCATACGGGTTCGGGCAAGACAACGATCACGAACCTCCTGATGCGTTTCTACGACATTCAGCGAGGAAGCATACTTCTGGACGGAGTAGATCTCCGTGATTGGGATTTGCAATCGCTGCGGGAGAACTTCGCCGTTGTTTTGCAGGACATTTTTCTTTTCAGCGGCAGCGTGGAAAGCAATATCCGCCTCGGACGTGAGGAAATTACGGACGAGCGGGTGACCTGGGCAGCGCAGGAAGTCCATGCCAACAAGTTTATCGAACGCCTGAAAGACGGATACAAGTCGGAAGTGAAAGAACGCGGCGCGGGTTTGTCCGTAGGGCAAAAACAACTGATTTCCTTTGCTCGCGCGCTGGCATTTGATCCTGCCTTGCTTATTCTCGATGAAGCAACCAGCTCAATCGACACGGAAACGGAACAGCTCATTCAGCAAGCCATTGAACGCGTAATGCGGGATCGCACTTCGATTGTCGTGGCGCATAGACTGTCGACTATTCAAAGGGCCGATCAGATCATCGTGCTTCATCACGGCGAGATAAGAGAGCAAGGTACTCATCAGGAGTTGCTCGCCAAGCGCGGGCTTTATTGGATGTTGTACAAGCTTCAGTATTCCGATACGTCGCGTCCGGATTCTACTCGGCAGCTCGAAGCGGAGGAAGAGGCCATGCCGCGAATCACGAGTCGTTTGCAATTCAGCGAGTAGCTAAACCGCCTTTACTTGATGATTCTCACTCAAGCTCTTCACTGGGACCGCGGGCGTCTCGCGCGCAACGCTGCGCCAGGCGCAAGATCTCTAAGGACCTGTTCGCGCTTCGCGCTCATTGCGGACGAGACGTCCGCGGTCCCAGTGAAGAGGCTGATCGTCAAAATCAGCATCCGAGTAACGCCACTCGAGTAACGCCACTAAGGACAATCAAATGAAACCAAAACAACTATTAAAGTTCTCATTTCCGCTGCTGATCACTTTCGCTTGGTTATTACTGCCCCAAACGGCAATGTTGAAAAACAACGGGCCAGCGAACCTGACCTTTGCGATCTCCTTCCCGGAAACCAGCTCGAAAGAACCTCTCGACGGCAGAGTGCTCCTGCTCATCTCCACCAACAATGCGAGAGAGCCACGTTTTCAGATCAGCGAAGATCTCACGACCCAACAAGTCTTTGGCATCGATGTTGATGGACTCAAACCCGGACAGGAAGCGATTGTTGACGCAAGAGCCTTTGGCTATCCCGTGAGGAGTCTCTCCCAGGTGCCTGCAGGCGAATACACGGTCCAGGCATTGCTTCACCGTTATGAAACGTTTAAGCGGTCTGACGGACACACGGTGAAGTTGCCGATGGATCGTGGTGAAGGTCAACAATGGAATCGCGCTCCCGGCAATTTTTACAGTACTCCCCAAAAGCTGACTGTAGATCCGCAAAAGGATCAGGCAATCAAGATGTCTCTGGATAAGATCATTTCTCCGATTGCCGCGCCTAAGGACACGAAATACATCAAGCACGTAAAGATGCCGAGCAAACTCCTTTCTGATTTCTGGGGCAGGCCTATGTATCTCGGCGCCAACGTCCTATTGCCAGAGGGTTTTGACACACACCCGAACGCTCGCTATCCATTGGTTATTTTTCACGGACACTTCCCTGCTGACTTCGGCGGCTTCCGCGAGCAGCCACCCGATCCGAATCTGAAACCAGACTACAGTGAGAGATTCAAGCTAGCCGGCTACAACCGCATCGTTCAGGAGCACGCCTACAAGTTTTACCAGGAGTGGACCGGGCCTAACTTCCCGCGCATGATCATCATCGAGATTCAACACGCGAATCCCTACTACGATGATTCCTACGCAGTGAATTCGGCGAATCTCGGACCCTATGGCGACGCCATTACCTATGAGCTGGTTCCGTTTATTGAAAAGCAGTTTCGCGGAATCGGCCAAGGCTGGGCGAGATTCATGTACGGCGGATCGACCGGCGGTTGGGAAGCGATTGCGGCTCAGGTCTTCTACCCCGACGAGTACAACGGTGCCTGGATCGCCTGTCCCGATCCAATCGACTTCCGCGCTTACACGGTCGTGAACCTCTACGAGCATAAAAACGCATATCGCGCCGACGCGAAGTGGAAACAGACTCCGCGTCCGGGTAAGCGAAATTATCTCGGCGAGCTGGCCGCGACTGTTGAGGAAATGAACCACATGGAACTGGCGCTCGGGAGCAAGAGCCGTTCCGGCGGCCAGTTTGATATCTGGGAGGCAGTTTATTCGCCCGTCGGGAGCGATGGTTATCCGAAACCGATCTGGAACAAGGTGACTGGGGAGATTGATCATGACGTCGCGGCGTACTGGCACGAGCATTATGATCTGGGCCACATCCTAAAAAGAGATTGGTCAAAGATTGGGCCAAAGCTCGCAGGCAAGCTCCACATCTATGTGGGCGAGGCGGACAGCTATTTCCTTAACGACGCAGTTTACCTGGTGGAAGATTTCCTTAAGACAACTAAAAATCCTTACTTCGCCGGCGAGGTAGACTACGAACCGCGGGCTGAACACTGCTGGAACGGGGATCACACTCGCCCGAATGCGTTTTCACGCCTTCGATACCATCAGTTTTACGCACCGAAAATTGTTGAGCGCATCCAGAAGAGCGCGCCTCCCGGGGCGGACCTAACAAGCTGGCGGTATTAGTTGCGGCAGGAGGAAGGAAGGATAGGTCCCATAAGTCCAATTGGGTCCTAATAAGTCTAATTCTCAATTATCATTTTTAATTGTATTCCATTTGTCATTCGTCATTTTTAAGACTTTAAGACGTAGGTTCTTGGTATGGGATCTCCAATAAAATGGTGCAGCCGAACGGCGTTCTGGTGTATATTCCCGCCCAAGAATTATGCAGGCTGAAGTGGTGTTCTGTCGCGCCGACTGCCCTCGCTGTTTGGCCGCCGCGCTCGAGCAATATAAAAGCGTTAGTCCTGCCAGCGCCGTCAAGTTAAACATGGTTGTGCTTTCGACGAAATATAGTTTAGCTGGCTCTACTTTCTCCCCATCGCGGTTTCAGGGTGTCGGCCGTCCTGGCCTTTCCTGTGCTTTGGTTCAGAGCCCGCAAGGAGTGGTTTATGCCCCTACCCGACCTCCGCCCCAAGTCTTTGCGCTTCCCACTCGCTGTCGCCGTCAGCTTATCGTTAGGCGTCTTTTGGCTCTTGAGCAGCAACTGGACGCCCGTCGCCTCGGCGCAGGGTGGGCCTCCTGCCCCATTCAGAAATTTCGAGAGCCCGCAAATACACCCGCTGGCCCTAACTCCTGATGGCACTCGTCTGCTGGCCGTCAACTCACCGAACGCGACACTATCAGTCTTCCAACTAACAGCAGGCTTGCCAGTACTAACGGCGGAGATTCCGGTGGGGCTTGAACCCGTGAGCGTGGCCGCGCGCAATGATCGCGAAGCGTGGGTTGTCAATTGGCTCTCAGACTCTATCAGCATAGTGGACCTGACGACTGGTAACGTCGTACGCACCATTGACGTTGGCGACGAGCCAACCGATGTACTCTTTGCTGGATCGTCACGCGAGATGGGCTTCGTCTGTGTTTCTGGTAAAAGCCAGGTGAAGGTATTCGATCCCGCGAACCTTAACGCTGCTCCGCAGGTGATTGACATCTTCGCGAAACAGCCTCGCGCCTTGGCACGTGACGGGCAAGGTGGCCAGGTCTTTGTCTCAGTCTTCGAGTCAGGAAATCAAACGACTGTTATTCCCGAGTTGATTGTTCGGCAAAACGGCGGTTTACCAGCGCCAAGCCCGGCGATGGCTCCCGGGCTACCTCCTGCACCAAACACAGCGCTTATAGTCAAGTGGAATGGCGCCGCATGGGCTGACGAGACGGGCGACACGAGATGGGATCAGTTCGTAACTTACACACTCGCCGACATCGATTTAGTTACGATAGACGCGAGTGGGCAAACGCCCGCACTGGCCTTTCAAGTGCGTGGCCTGGCCGCGCATCTGGGCAATATGGCATTCGACTCGACGACGGGCCGGCTGTTCGTCGCTAACCAGGAATCAGATAGTATTCGCCGGTTCGAACCCAACTTGCGCGGGCGTTTCCAGGCGACTCGCGTCTCGATCCTTAATGCCGGCGGGGGCGCTCCTTCGCTCGCTTCCGTGCAAGACCTGAACCCGCACATTGACTTCACAAACCCCGCGGGCACGCCGGCGGAGCGTGACCAGAGTTTGGCGCTTCCCGCAGACATCGCGCGCGCCTCCGACGGTACAGTCTACCTGGCCGCGACCAGTTCAGCGAAGGTTGGCTTCCTTTCCTCGGCCGGCGTTCCACAGGGACGCATCAACGTGGGACAAGGTCCGACAGGGCTTGCGATGGACAATGCGCGACAAAGGCTCTACGTCCTTAACCGTTTTGACCAAAACGTCAGTATCGTGGATACCGCAGCGAAAGCGGAACTCTCACGTGTCCCGATCGGCTTCAACCCGGAACCAACGTCGGTGCGCGCGGGCCGCCGCTTTCTTTACGACGCTGTGACCTTCTCGGCGCACGGCACGTTGAGCTGCGCGAGTTGCCACCCCGGCGGTCATCGTGATGGTCTCACCTGGGACTTGGGCGACCCGACCGGCGCCCTCGTAATTAACTTTTTCCCGCACCACCCGATGAAGGGCCCAATGATGACGCAGAGTCTGCGCGGTCTTCTCAACGCCGAGCCGCTCCACTGGAGAGCTGACCGCCGCAATATATCGGAGTTCAATATAGCGTTCACGGGTCTCCTCGGCAGTACGCGCTTGCTTACCACTGAAGAGATGAATGCGTTTTCCACCTTCGTACGTACGCTGTCCTACCCACCCAATCCGAATCAGAACCTCGACCGCACATTTCCCAATCCGCCGACGGGACCAAGTGCGCAGCGAGGGGCGCAGCGCTTCCAGGCCGGCGCAGCGCTTGACGGTCTACCCTGCAACGTCTGCCACAGGACTTTCATCGGCTTGCCCAATTTTTTCGATATCGGTAGCGACCGTGCGGTATTTTCCGGATCGATCCTGCAGGAACCGCAGGCGTTCAAAGTGCCGCAACTGCGTGGCATTTACCAGAAGGTGGGGTTGCAGAGGCCGTTGCCGGGCCAGCCCCGCACGGAGCAGATAACGGGCTTCGGCTTTATCCACGACGGCACATTTGACACTATTCTAAACTTCTTGAGATTACCGGTCTTCATGGGCTTCCCTAGCGATAATGATCGACGTGACGTCGAGGCCTTTCTGCTAGCGTTTGACTCAGGTGTCGCTCCCGCTGTCGGTCTTCAGGTGACAGTCAATGCTGAGAATAAGGGCTCGCCCGAAGTGACGAACCGTATCAATCTCCTGATGCAACAATCGCAGGTCCCATTACCACCTGCACCGGCGAGCTGCGATCTTGTGGTGCGAGGTATCTACGGCGGTTCGTCGCGCGGCTTCCTGCGCCTACCCAATGGTACATTCCAACCCGACAGCTCGTCGGAGGCAAATCTCTCCTTACAGCAGTTGCTGGATGCAGTCGGCCCAGGTTCGGAGTTAACGTTCACGGGAGTACCTCTTGGCGAGGGCCGCCGTTTCGCTCTGGACCGCGACGGTAACAACATTCTTAATGACGACGAACTACACACCTCAGTACAGATTGGGGGGCGGGTAGTTGATGCGACTGGAAATGGAATTCCAGGCGTGACTATCACACTTTCAGGCAAGCAAGCTGGGACCTTTGTCACGGACTCGCTGGGCAGGTTCGTATTCAATTTCATCTCCACCACGGGCACGCATGTGATCACCCCCGCGAGCGCAGGCCTATCTTTCGCTCCGGCCAACCGGTCCTTTGTCAACCCCAGTTTCAACCAGTCTGCCACCTTTGTCACAGCCGCAGCGCCGAACGCATCAGACTCGTCGCAGTTCTTCGTCAGGCAACACTACAACGACTTCTTAAACCGCGAGCCGGATGCCGCGGGCCTGCAGCATTGGACCCGCGAGATCGAGAACTGCGGCGCCGATGCCATCTGCCGCGACATCAAGCGTCAAAATGTCTCCGCGGCCTTCTTCCTTTCCATTGAGTTCAAGGAGACGGGTTATCTTGTTTATCGCACCTACAAGGCTTCGTTCGGCGACCTTTCCCCGGAAAGGCCTGTGCCCACAACCTTCCGGCAGCTGATGACTGATACACAACGCCTCGGCCGCAACGTCATCGTGGGCGTTGCCAACTGGCAAGCTCAAATAGAGGCGAACAAACAGGCGTTCTTCCTGGGCTGGGTGCAGCGCCCTGAATTCCTTGCGCTCTTCCCCATATCGACGACTCCTGGGGACTTCGTCGCCGGACTCAACTCCAACGCCGGCTTCGTGCTCACGCAGGCTGAGATCGACGCCCTCGTCGCCCAACTGTCAGCCAATAACACCACGCAGGGACGCGCCGCGGTCGTGCGTCAATTAGCGGAAAACGCAGAACTCTCGCTCCGAGAGTTCAATAAGGCGTTTGTGCTGATACAGTATTTTGGCTATCTGCGCCGCAACCCCGACGATCTTCCCGACACGAATTTCGATGGCTGGCGCTTCTGGCTGAACAAGCTCAACACACATACCAGCTTCATCGATGCTGAGATGGTCAAGTCATTCATCGTGTCCATTGAGTACCGGAGCCGCTTCGGCCTCCCATGAGGCCCAGGTCCCATGCTCGATCCACGACGTTCTGAGACCACACGAACGAACACTTTGAGATCTGAAATTTGAGATCTCAGATCTCAAAGTGCGGATGGAATGACAAACGAATTCAAGGAACCTGTAACCCGAAGACTAGCGGACTTCATTGTCAAAATCGGCCTCGAGATAATTCCCACCAGCTTAACCAGTAAGACTTTTCTTCCTGGAATTCTTGTAGAAAACGGCAGCATACTCGTTGACGAGTCGAAGCTGACTTACCCGGGAGATTTGTTGCATGAGGCTGGTCATTTGGCCATGGCTCCATCGAACATAAGAACAAGTTTGAGTGGAGAGGTCGCTTTACCAGGTGTCCGGATGGAGCCAATGGAAGTAAGCGTCATAGCCTGGTCATATGCGGCCATCGTGCATCTGGGATTGGACCCGCGAGTGGTTTTTCACGAAGGCGGCTATGGCGTCGAATCAGAAAGATTGTTGAATAACTACAATCTTGGAGTCTACATAGGTGCAAACGGCTTGCAGGATGCCGGTCTCACGGCGCTTGGTGATAACGCAAAAGAACTTGGTGTCCCGCCCTATCCTCACATGTTAAAGTGGTTGAGAGATTAGATTTTTGCCTGCGCTTCAACACCATCTTGTTCCCTCAGCTCCGATGAGTGGCCACTAAAAAGCTAGCTTGAACAATTGGATGGATATCAAGGCTTATCTGCAGAGAATCGACTACCGTGGGTCGCTTGCGATTAGCGCCGAGACTCTTCGAGAGCTACAGCTGGCCCATTTGTTGGCAGTCCCTTTTGAAAACCTGAGTATTCATGCACACGAGGCGATAGTCCTTAATGATGAAGCGTTATTCAACAAGATTGTTGTACGGCGACGCGGCGGTTTCTGCTATGAACTGAATGGCCTTTTTGCCGCTTTGCTGCGCGCGCTCGGGTTTGACGTGCAGATGCTTTCGGCGGCGGTAGCCAACGCCGAAGGCGACTTTGGTCCGGATTTCGATCATATGGCGCTGATGGTCAAACTTCACGAGCGTTGGCTGGCTGATGTGGGCTTTGGCGATTCCTTCCTTGAGCCATTGCGCCTCGACTACGTGGAAGAACAAGTGCAGGGAACGCGCGGCTACAAGATCGTTCCGGATCGCACCCATCTGGTCCTCATGCAGCGAGAGAGTAACGCTGAATGGAAAGCTCAATATCACTTTACCTTGGAGCCTCACGAGTATGCTGACTACGCCTTGATGTGCCACTACCATCAAACCTCGCCCCAGTCCCACTTTACAAAAGCAAGCATTTGTAGCCGGGCAACGCCAGAAGGTCGCATAACGCTCGGCGAGATGCGACTAATCAGAACCGCTAAGAGTGGTGAACGAGAGGAGCAACTGCTAACCACCGGGGAAGAATATGACGAATCCTTGCGCGAGCATTTTGGGATTGTATTGACGAGCTGAATTTCGGTCATAGTCGAAGGAGAAGCGAATGGACCTGTCAGGCGGTTATAAGGACCCTTTTATTGCAGACTTCTATGACTATGTTGTCCCCTATCGCAATCGGCGGGATGTAGACTTCTTCGTCGAATTGGCCAGGGACGGCGCGGGTCCTGTACTAGAGGTTGGTTGTGGGACTGGACGTGTTCTCCTGCCCACGGCAAGAGCAGGAATCGAAGTCGTCGGTCTCGACTCCTCACCTTTGATGCTTTCAGTCTGCAGAAATAAGTTGTCGAGCGAACCGGAGTCTGTGCAAGCAAAAGTGATTGCCTTGGTAGAAGGAGACATGCGTGCCTTCGAGCTAGGACGCGAGTTTAGTATGGTGACGATCCCTTTTCGTCCTTTCCAACATCTCCTTACAGTTGAAGACCAACTATCCTGCTTGGTCAATATTCGCCGGCACCTGATCGCCGGAGGGAGGTTGATTCTGGACATCTTTAACCCCTCATTGCCACACCTTACCGATGAGCGCTATTTGAGCGAGCACGGGGAAGAGCTGGAATTCACAACTGCAGACGGCCGAAGAGTGGTGCGATCTGCGCGCATCGTCTCACGAGACTATTTCACTCAAGTCACGGACAATGAATTGATTTACGACGTGACGCATCCCGATGGACATAAGGAACGTTTGGTGCATCGGTTCTTAATGCGCTATCTCTTTAGGTTTGAGGCTGAACACTTGCTGGCGCGCTGTGGTTTCAGCATTGAACAAGTGTACGCCGATTACGACAAGAGCCCGTTTGGGTCCACGTATCCCGGTGAGCTGATTTTTGTGGCTCAGAAATCATAGCTATGCCTGCCTTGCCAGAAAAAAGGGCCCGAGCAGGTAAAATGCTCGAGCCCATTTCCTCCATATGTGCCGGTCGCTTAGTTACGACCGCCTTTCTTGCCACCCTTCTTGTATGGCTCCTTGTTTTCTGGTTTACTGTAGCCACCGCCACCGGGCTTTTCGCCGCCATGATGGATTGCGTTAACGGTCGACCAGGCTCTCCTTTCAGCCTCTTCCTCAGACACGCCGCGCTCCTTATAACCTTCCTCGATGTGCTCGGCTTTCCGCTTCTGTTTGTCGGTGTATTTGCCCTTGTCGCCTCTAGGCATTATTGTACCTCTCCTTCGAATTAGCGTTAGCGTATGTTAAGAAAACATGCCGTTCGTACATATTCGTACGCAACTCCTACAAGACTCCTTCAACAAGGAGACGTTATTAAAAGCAGGCGAATGCCATGCCTGTCAGAGCTCTCGCCGGGGTATAATTCCGAGCCCAAATGTTGTTGATTTACCGGGTTGGGTGGTTTCCGGGTTTGGTGGTTTCCGATTTGAGAGTTAGCTTAGTGGAAACAATCGATCCACGAAACGACACGAACGCACACTAAAATCCTGTTAGTGATATTTCGTAGTATTTCGTGGATCGTTTTTGATTTTCCGGGCCTAGCTCATAGCCGTGCAGGTGAAGACGTCAGCAAAGTTCGAATGATTAATGTCAACCTACCAGTCGCGTGCAGTTTGTCGGGCTCCGAGCTTCAGGAGCGTAGGCGAGATGTCCTACAAAGAGTGAAAGACGTCGTGGCGGAAGTTCGAGAACTCGAGGATGGATTTCTCTATCGATTCTCACCTGAGGCGCGATTTGCAGAGTTGGCTAGTCTCGTTGAACTTGAGCACCAATGCTGCCCTTTCCTGGCATTCAGGATCACTGTCGAACCCGGCGCCGGCCCAATTTCGCTGGAGTTGACTGGGCCGCCAGGCACAAAGGACTTCCTGAAAGAGTTATTTGCTTAAGAATTATCAAGCCCTCGAATAGGTCCAATAAGTCCTATAGGCCCTATAAGTCTTTCCTACTTTCCTGCGCCGTTACCTCGCAAATACTTTTCTAAAAACTCAAGAATTGCTTTGTTGGCGCGAATCTCGTTGGCTTTTTTGGTAAACCCGTGACCTTCGTTGTCGAAAACAACATACTCCACTGGCACTCCGCTCTTCTTCGCTGCCTCGACGATCTCGTCTGACTCAGGCTTAATCACTCGCGGATCGTTCGCCCCCTGCAAAACGATTAAGGGACGGCGAATTTTGTCTGCATGGAAAAGCGGAGAGGTCTCCTTGAGCATGTCGAGCTGGGTCGCAGGGTCGCCGATCTCCTTGTAGAGTGCTTTGCGGAACGACTCCCAGTAAGGCGGGATCGATTGCAGGGTGCGCACCCAATTCGAAACGCCGAAGATGTCCACACCAACAGCGAATTCCTCGGGCTTAAACGTGAGCGCCGCCAGCACCATGTAGCCACCGTAGCTACCGCCCATGACCCCGATCTTCTGCTCGTCAACCCAACCGAGTGATTGCAAATACTTCTTCGCCTCAACCACGTCCCAAAGCGGCTCGCGGCCGTGCTTGCGGTCGTCAGCCGTATAGAACGTCTTGCCGTAGCCGCTGGAGCCGCGGTTGTTTACGTCGATTACGCCGTAACCTTGATTGACGAGGAACTGTACCTGGGCCTTGTAAAAGCGTCGCGCCTGCCCGCCGGGACCGCCGTGAACGAGGACGAGGGCCGGCACCTTCGCCTGCGCGCTCGCCTGATGCGGCTTGTACAGAATCGCCGGAATCTCCATCCCGTCAAACGACTTGTAACGGATATTCTGCGCCTCGACGAGGTCGGTTGCTTCAATCTGCGGGTTTAGACTGTTGGTGAGTTTCGACGCCTTCTTCGTAGCGAAGTCATAGACGTAGAGGCTTGACGGTGAACGATCACCATTCAGATAGAAAGCCATCAGGCGCTCGCTCGGCGAAACAGTAACGCCTGTAATGTCGCCGTCTGGGACTTTCGGCATTGCTACAGGCTTGCCGGTACTCGTGTCGTAGATTTTTATAACGGTGCGCGCGTCCTCGTTGATTACGGTAATTCGATACTTGCCGTTGCGTGAAAAGTAAGTGTTGACGATGTCCCAGGGTACGCGCTCTACTGTTTCCGACTTGCCTGTAGCCAGCTCGTAGCGTTTGAGATACTGAAATTCATCGTTCTCATCGGTTGTGAAGTAGAGGTATCGTGACTGCGGGTCAAACGACTGGGCGTAAAACCCAACCTCGCCCTGGTGCGGGGTGATCTTCTTCATCTCCTTTTGCTGAGCGTCGTAGAGGAATATGTCAGAGTCGATTGTCGAGTCGCCCGGCTTGCTAAAGCCAAGATAACGTTTGTCGTTCGAGATATCGGCGAACTCATAACCTGTTTCGTCCTTGAGAATGAGAACCGGCTTCATATCCGCGATGCTCATCTCGAAGATGTCGAAAAAGCGCGCATCGCGCTCGTTGGACGAGAAGAAAAAGGATTTGCGATCATGGCTCCACGTTAAGAAGTTGGCCTTGGTTTTCTCGCCGGGGGTCAAGTCAACCTCTTTGCCATCTGTTCCCATGACGAAGAGGTGACTGTTCTCGTTACCGCCACGGTCGTAGGTGTAGAGAAAACGGTCGTCGTTGGGGAAATACGAAACGGCGAAAGTGCTTTCCTTCGTCGAGTTGGTCAACTGTTTGGCCTCGCCACCTGCCACCGGGACCGTGTAGACGTTGAAAATACCGGTCTTGTTGTTATAGAAGAGAATCTGTTTCTCATCGGACGAGAATGACGCGCCACCGCTGCGAACGGTGTCCATGAATTGCTCGATCGTGTATTGGCGCACATGATGCGTCGATGTGGCGGCCGGCTTCTTGGTCTTCTTTGCTCCGTTCTTCTGGGCCAAAACGATGGGGGCATAGAGACCAATTGCAACTAGAGCAGTCATCAAAAAGATAAGCTTAGCGGATGCGAGGATGTCTCCTGCGCGCAACGTGATCGTCTTCATGGGCTTTTCCTTTGCGTCAGTCTGAATTGTTTCCTACCGCGGCCTGGCAGCGGTGGGTTTGAATGCGCCGGCCGTTAGGACTTAGAAAACCCGGGTCTGTCGTAACCAGGCTTACAACGTATCATGTGACGCGGAAGTTTCAAAGCATGTGGGTAGGTTCATGAAAGCCAAACAAAGCTTCCCAAAAAATGTCCTGGCGGCCATCCGCGAAGAAAAGATAGTGGGCATCCGCGCCGGCACAAAACCTCATCGGATCATAGGCATATGGGCAGTGGTAGTGGAGGGCCGGGTCTTCGTGCGGTCGTGGAGCTTGAAGCCGCGAAGCTGGTACAGAACATTTCTTGAAGAGCCACGCGGCACGTTACACATCGCCGGCCGGGCAATCCGCGTGCGAGCCGTGCGTACAAGGAGCGATCGATTGAAAGACGCTGTTACTCGCGCATACAGGGAGAAATACAACACCCCAGGTTCTCTTTATTTCGTACGAGGCTTCGCACACAAAAAGCGCCGAGACACGACGACGGAGCTGGTGCCTAAGTTCTGATCTGCCTCGACCTGACGAGCGTGTGCTGTTTGCCCGCGGCCATTCCACTCCTAGTCTTTTGGCTCAAGCCAGAGAATAAGGCATATTTTGGTAGAGTGTGATAAGAGATCGTTAGCCTATGAACGGACCGGCATACCCGGCAGCACATGCTGTTGCCATCACTACCCAAGAGTATTTTGCGCGTCATCTTGAATCGGCTCGCCAACAGGGAGTGCAGGAGTTAGCACCAGAGCCCGACGCGAACGCTATCGAAGCGATTATCGACGCGGCGTTCTGGGCAAGCCTGCGTCGTGAGGAAGGATACTCGCCAAAGATCTCACTGGCCTTCCTCGCTCCCGAGCATTCACGTCAGCCTCTGACTTTCGAGCGGCGGCTTCCCCTTACACCTTCCGTACTCTCACGGCTGGCGCCCGCCGTCGAGCGCCCCGGAATCCATCTCGGGGTTTGGCGCGGCAACCATGGCAGCGACGAACTGAGTGTCTGGGGGACCACTCGCGCAATCCCACGACTCTGTTTTGTGTTGGAGGTGATTGAACCTGGGCTGCTGGTGGTCAAATACCGACGCGGTCAGGAGACGGGGAAGTATGTTAACGTCGTGGTCCTCAAGGGAGATGAGATCAAAGAGGTGGACGAACAGGGCACTAACCTGCCCGATTGCCCTCAACTAATCACGGCGCTGCTCAGCTTTGGCCAGCCGGGTTCCACCGGCGAGTCCGTAAACGTTCTGGTGCAACTGGCCGCTTCCATGCGCGCGCATGGGCGTGGCGGCTCATTACTCGTAGTACCAAAAGGATCCACAGCCTGGCGAGAATCCATATTGCAGCATGTTCCTTATTCGGTTGCCCCTCCCTACTCGGAACTGGCAGACCTTATGCGGCGGGCGGCGGCGGAGAAGGGTCAGCCGACCTGGCAGGAAGCATTGATTGACGCGGTAGACGCGATTGCCGGTCTCACGGCTGTTGACGGCGCGGCCTTGATTAACGATCAGTATGAGCTACTTGCGTTCGGAGCCAAGATCGGGCGTCGTGATGGCGGTGGGCGGGTTGAGCATGTGATCTTGACCGAACCGATTGTAGGCGGTACCCCTTCAATCGTACAGCCCCTCGAACTGGGCGGCACTCGTCACCTTTCGGCGGCGCAGTTTGTGCAGGATCAACGCGACGCGATCGCTTTGGTGGCATCGCAGGACGGTCGCTTCACGGTCTTCGCGTGGTCGCCCTGCGAAGAATTGGTTCACGCGCATCGAGTGGAGACGTTGCTGCTTTAGTTGCCTTTGGAGTGAATTAGTTGGCGCTCGTCGCGGCGCCGCCGGTGCTCGACGTTTGATTGGTCGGCCGCCGCGCGATGGGGACAAGCCCTTCGAAGGTCTTATAGATCTGCAAGTACATTTGCGTCTCGCGCGGAATCAGTGTCCTCCAGGACGACCCTCCACGCTTGAGGTAGAGCGGCAAACGCGCGGCGTTTGAGTTGTAGCCAGCAGCGAGCAACTCCGTTTGGGTGGCGAGCTTTGCGTTAAGCGCGTACTGTACCTCGTCATTCGCTGCCAGATCGCTCCAGGTGTCCTGCATATAAAGCAGCATCGCCTGCAGCGCATTTCCGTGGTTACGCATGCCTACAACAAAATCAGGGATGAGTCCCACACCGGGATGGCGCTGCCTGACAAGGTTGTAGGCCCAGGGAATCATCTGCACCATGCCACCGGCACCCGCGAAGCTCACCGAATAGCGATAGGTATCCAGCTCGTTGAGCGCGAAGAGCGAGTAAACTTCTCGAAACAGCGCGCCGCGATCCTCCATCCGGAAGCGCTCGTGATCGACGTGTTCGACGAGACATAGTCTCTCAGCGACATCTATGATCTGAGGCGAGATGAACACTCCCTTATCGCGCAGCCGCTTCGCGGCCAAATCCACCATGTTACGTACGTACGTCTGGCCCGATCGCGCCAGCTCCGGTGAAAGCAGCGCCGGATGAGCTGACGTGTAGTAAGCCATCTCGCGAAAGACGCCGCGCTTCTCAATCGGAAACTCGACAAGCAACGGTGTCAGTGACCGGCCCTGGTTGTCGAAAATAGTGACCGCCGTGTTCACACCATTGGCGCGCAAGATGCGAAGGCTAAGCGGCGTTCCCAGCGAGCTGGTCATCGTTACCTCTGACCCTTTGGTCAGGAACGTTTCTTTTGAAACGGTGACCTGGTGAATTCGAGCAGTATTAGGGTCTAAAGCAGCGAGGGTTACGAATTCAATTGATGGCGTGATCGCCGTGGGCCTGGGATGCGACTTGAACAGGCGCTCGGCCTCCGCAATGCGCAGTCGGATTGCCTGGGTCGACAAAGTCCGCGAAGAAGGTCGAGACCCACTAGCTTCCGGTTCCTGACCTGCTAACTCTGATATCTGAGGTGGCCTACCAGGCTCGCGTCTCGGGTCGGCAGGAGCGATTTGGGACTTCTCGGTCGCATCAGGATCCTGCGAAGTGGCTTTAACCGGCGTCTTTGGCGCGGTTTGCTCGGGGATCTGCGCTGCAGGTGGAGTGGGCGACGTCACCTGAGTTACCGTGCGCGGACGGGTCATAGTCTCCGGCGAAGCGTTCTGTGATTGTGCTTGCGCGAGGACGATTCCAGGGGAGAAAACCAACAGTGCGATTGCGAGGGAACTTAATTTCATGGTGTTTTGATTCGAAATCCTGGACCTAAGAACTACTCGCCAGGGGCGGCGAGCATATCTTAGATTCGCCGATGCCCCGGCACGTTGTCAACATCTTTCTTATCAGTCTAATCGATTGCAAAACCGACATTGACCACTGCCGTAATGTCCTTTTCCAGCGATGATGTATCGTTCATGCCGCTATCTGACACTTCATTCGAATCGGCCGGAGTGATTTGCAGCACTCCCATTCTTGCTGTCTTGACGCTGCCAATACTGCTGCCCGTGCTCTGCGCGATTTGCTGCGCCCGCAATTTCGCATCCTTGGCGGCCTCGGCCAGCATCGTGATCTTCTCTTCCCCAAGCTTGGTGTAGTGATACTCGGGGGCCATCGACTCCAACAGAATTCCCTGATTGATTAATTCCGTGGCTTCGCGCGCCACACGCGCAATCTTGTCCACGTCGGTTGAACGAACCTCCAGCTCCTGGCGCAGGGAATATCCAGTGATCTGGCCTGTGTCTTCGCCCTGATCGTTGCGAGCATGCAAAGTTTGGGAGGAGATCGAGGAAATTGTAATCTGATTTTCTGGAATGCCTTTGCTTATGAGATAGGCCTTAACTCGTGGCACATTTTCCGAAAGCGAACGGTATGCGTCAGCGAGCACTGGCGCCTGGTAGGAAACACCTGCCTTCCAAATAACCAGGTCTGATCTGATACGCTTGCGCGCTGAACCCGTTACCACGATGGTCTGATCGCCGCGCTTGGCCTTGACGAATGCCCAGCCGCCAATCAGCGATGCCAGCACCAGTCCGATGGCCAGCGCGACACCGGCGCCAAAGCCTGATCCAAATCGTTCGTTAGCCATTACCGGGGGAACCTCCTGTCAAAGACTGAAAATCGCTGCACAATACAATGGCTCTTGAATTATTGCCAATTGCCAATTGCCGATTGCCGATTGGCCGCTGGATATTGGCGATTTTTGACTGCGAGACGACGCGGTAGATGGGCATCTCACAATTGGCAATTGGCAATTGGCAATCGACAATCGGCAATGACATCACTGCGACCAGGGAGTTGGCTTTCTAACCCAGCGATGAGTTTTTAGTTCTTCATATAACTGGTCCGGCAACGGGCCTGCCCCGCTCGAAGCGGTATTCATTTCCACGTGCCTACTCTTTCGCATTCCAGGAATTATCGTGCTCACGGCGGGATTCTTCAGAATGAATCTCAAGGCCATCTCCGGCATAGTTATCTCCGGTTCACCCGAATGCTCTCTATTCCAATCGCGCAACAGGTTTTTCAAGACCTTGGCGCGCTCAACACTCGGTACGAGATTCTCAGGAACGAAGTAGAGGTTGCGCCAATCACCTTCGGGCCACGTGCTTTCTTTCGTCAGATTACCAGTGAGCGTTCCTTCGTCAAACGGCACGCGGGCAATAACCGCCACGTCCATATCCCCGCAAGCCGGAAACAGATCATCCTCAGGGTTCTGATCAAAGATGTTATAGATCACTTGCACTGAGTCGATGAGGCCGCTTCTTACCGCCCGTGCAGCATTCCATGGCTCCCAACGGTTTATGCTGATCCCAAAAGCGTTTAGCAAGCCTTGTTTGCGTAACTCGGCTACCTTGTTGGCCCAACGATCATCGTCCACCCAGCTGTCTTCCCATGTATGCAGTTGCATCAGGTCGAAGCATTCAAGCCCAGCATTCTCCAGACTCTTGTGAACAAACTCCTCAATGTGATCAGGCGGATAACAGTCGTCCAACGTGAATTCCGTCCGCGCCGGCCACTGTTTGTTCTTGGGTGGAATTTTCGTTGCGGTATAAAGCCTTCGATCAGGATTGGCCCTTACGATCTGGCCCAGAAGGCCTTCACTGCGACCGTCACCGTAGGCATAGGCTGTATCGAAGAAGTTGCACCCCTCATCTACGGCTGCCTGCAATGAGCGCAGCGATTCCTCATCATCGGAGTTTGACCAGCTGGCCATGCCCCACATGCCGTAGCCAATCTCGCTTACCATCCAATCAGTTCGTCCAAATCGCCGATATTTCATCGTTGTACCTTCGTTTTGTTTTAGCGCGGGAGAGTATAAGCCATTTTGCCCAGTAGCATGGACTTCAGTCTGTGCGGCGTTCGCCACAGCGTGTTTCGGCATGAAGAGTGGAGTCGTGTAGCGGAGATCACAGACTAAAGTCTGTGCCACTCAGCCGACTCTGACACGAAAGCTGGTGTCCGCAAGCAATCTTTATTAGAATGCGCGCACTTATCACTGATCAACCTTTCACGGAAAGTTTGTTCCCCAGTCATCAAATTCGGGAGACTGCTTATGCGTCAATTGAAAATAATTGTGGTGCTAGCCAGTGTGCTTGTATTTCCAGTCGTTTCGGTCCGAGCGCAGGCAATTGGAAAAGAACCCGGCGCTATCAGGCCCTCGGCCCCGCAGGGCCAGGGCATCGTTGTTCTGCGAGCAGCACGCCTAATCGATGGTACGGGACAAACGCCTATTGCCGGCGCTATTGTCGTCGTGACTGACAATAAGATCACCGCAGTCGGCTCAGCCTCAACCGTGCGCGTCCCCTCAGGCGCGAGGATTATCGACTTGGGCGATGCGACCCTGATGCCTGGCTTTATTGATGCTCACACACACCTTGTTGGCCGAGTGCTTGGCGACCCGGAAGGTGAGACGGCTCCCGTCAGAGATTATGAATCCTTTGGCGCAATCCTCAGCGTTAACAACGCGCGAGACACGTTGATGGCGGGTTTCACCACTGTGCGCAATGTTGGCGCGCGCGGCAGATTTGATGACCTCGCGTTGCGCAAGGCCATAAACGAAGGCTGGATACCGGGACCAAGAATGCAGAGCGCGGGCCATGCTCTGGGAATCACCGGCGGTCACTGCGACACCAATGGCTATCGACCCGCCCTCTTCGAGCGGACAATCGAGGATGGGATTGCCGACGGACCAGACGAGGTGCGCGCTGCGGTGCGTTATCAGATCAAATATGGCGCAGACGTGATCAAGACCTGCGCGACCGGCGGTGTTCTCTCAGAAGGCGATGCCGTGGGCGCGACGCAGTATAGCTTCGAAGAGCTGAAAGCGATGGTAGAAGAGGCTAACAAGCTGGAAAGAAAGGTCGCTGCGCACGCTCATGGCACGGAAGGAATCAAGACTGCCACTCGCGCAGGAGTTGCTTCCATCGAGCACGGCTCTTTTCTTGACGAGGAAGGCGCGCGATTGATGGTTCAGCATGGCACATTTCTGGTGCCCACGTTGATGGCCGGTGAGACGGTGGAACGAGCGGCCAAAAGTGGTGTGCTTACAGGATTGCGGGCTGAAAAGGCACTCGCCGCGGCTGCCGCCATTCGCCTGGCAATTAAGATCGCGGTTGCACACAAAGTGCCTATTGCTCTGGGAACTGACGCGGGAGTGATTCCTCATGGCACGAATGCGCACGAGTTTTCCTTGATGGTAGAGTGGGGCGGAATGAGTCCGATGGAATCTATAGTGGCTGGCACCTTGAACGGCGCCAGGCTGCTTGGCTGGGACAAAAACATTGGCTCATTGACGGCAGGAAAATGGGCGGATATTGTTGCTGTTCCCGGCGACCCACTCAAAGACATTCACAAGATGGATAGAACCGTGTTTGTGATGAAGAATGGAGTCATATACAAGCACGATCGCAATTAATGCGGGATTGGATCAACAAGCGATTGACATGGGTAGCACAGATTCAGTCTGTGCACGATTGCCAAAGATCGCAGACTAAAGTATCTGTGCACGATTGCCAAAGTCGCAGACCAAAGTCTGTGCCACTTAAAGGAGATTGAAATGACGAAAATATTTTTAGCGGTTGGCGCTTTTTGCGCACTGACGTTTGCGCTCGCGGTGAATGCAGCTGCCCCAGCCAATTTTGCTGGAACGTGGACGCTAGACAAAAGCAAGACGCAGAATCTACCGCGTCAGTGGGAAAACGCCACTTCCGTTACGATGGAGATCAAACAGGACGAAAAACAGATCACCGTTGAAACCAAGGCTGAGGGCAGTCAATTCCCTTCACAACCGCTGAGCTATAATATTGATGGCAGCGAGTCGACCGTTGAAGTGCAGGGCCGCATGCCGGGAAAAGCCACACTCAAGGCGACCTGGTCTAACGATGGCAAGACGCTTGAGCTGCAGAGAAAGCAATCGGGGAATTTCAACGGTCAAGAGTTCACAGCCACTACAATTGACAAGCTGACAAGGGCGACGGTGACAAGGTGCTAACGATCGCTCGTGCGAGCGACAGTCCGCGCGGCAAACAAGAGTCAACACTCGTCTTCAACAAGAAGTGACCTGCCAGCCATTCAACTTAAAAGAGAGATTTGAGTTAGAGAATCTCACACGTCGGGAAGGCGGGCTTGCCCCCGCTCAAGATGCAACAGTTTTCACTTCAGAAGATCACTCAAGCTTAAGGGTCATGTCACACTGAAGGCTTTTGCATCTTGGGCGGGGGCAAGCCCTGTGGCGGAGTCCGCTAGTCCTGCGCGCGACCGTCCCGGTCCAGCCAGTCGCGCGTCATGTCGCACCACAGAGCCAAACCACGCCACTCCTTAAACCCCGAGTAATAGCGAGCGATTTTCTTGTCTGTCGCTTTGCGGCCATTGTTCCGAACTTTGAAAAACTTCGTCCTGGTCCAGGAATCCAGCGCGAGTCCATCGTACCGTCCAAGAAGTTTCAAGACGTTTTCGGCGGCGTAATCGCCAACCCCCTTAACGCTCTTCATCTCCTTGAGAAGCTCCGCGGTCGGGAGCTTACTCGTAAGCCATTCTTCCGGATTGAGAGACCCCGACGCGACGCGGTCGGCCAGTTCCTTCAGATAGGCGGCGCGATACCCTGCGCGGACTTCATTGACGTAAAACCTCGAAGGCATGAGCGCCATTGCCTCGGGCGAAGGAAAGGTTCGACGACCGTCGGCGCTCTTGCGTCCGAGATTTTGAACCAGCCCGGTGACCATTTTGTCGGTTAGCGCCCACGAGCAATTTGTAGTGCATATCATTTTCACTAAGTCTTCAAAGACGGTTGGAGAGCGCAGCAAACGGCCTGCTCCCTGGTGCGACACCCAAGCAAAATCCGGGTTTGCCTTGACCGCCCGGTAAAATGAGCTCAGATCGTCATCAAGTCTGAGCATGTGCCGCACGTCACGGAGCACCTTCGTGGTAGCTTTTTTTCCAAGCCGGCGAGATACCTCGAGCCGCAGAGAGCGTTGCGTTGCGGTTATGAGGACCGTAGCCGGCGGACCGTCACCGACGTCGAGTGTCCTCGTGAGGGTCCATTTGTCGCGGTCAATCTCGAAGGGTAACAACTCGCACCAGCCGTGGCTGATGATTGTCCGTTTGAAACTAAAAGTTCGGGGCGTAGTAATGGTTATTTGCATGAATGATTCCAATATGATTCCAGTATAGGAGCAGCGAAAGTTTGCAGAGCGAGGTCCTTAGTCACCTTGTAGCGATACTTCCAATCAAATTATTGCCATGGACAGCGCAGGTTCGCAAACCGGCAGCTACGTTACGATCCACGAAATAACACGAACTAACACGAAATGCTCTTGCTGTCTTTTCGTGTAACCCCGTTGAAGGTACTTTGGCCCAATCCCACCAACGGAAGTTGGTGGATTGTTCAAGTCCGGCCTTCGTCGCTTGTACCATCTTTGAAGTGAAGACGCATTGACTAAAGACGTCAGACCATTTCTCTGCTGTATAATTCGTTAGTGTCAATGAATCTCGAAACAATAGAGACTCCCGCGCTAGTGCTCGACGTCGGACGCGTAAGGCGTAATGCGGAACGAATCGGCAAACGAGTAAAGGACTTCGGCGCCCGGCTCCGCCCTCACGTAAAGACTCACAAGTGTGTCGAGGTGGCTCGCATACAGACCGCGGGACACTCAGGTGCAGTGACTGTGTCAACCCTGGCGGAAGGGCGCGCTTTCGCTGCGAATGGATTTAGAGACATCACCTACGCGGTGCCCATTGAGCCGGGCAAGTTCAAAACCGCGATTCAGCTGGCACGAGATTGTGATCGGCTGAACCTTATCACCGACGACGGGCAGATTCCGGCGATGCTCAATCAGGCCGCGGCCCAAGCTGGGGTAATTCTGGATCTGTTTCTGAAGGTTGATTGTGGTTATCACCGTTGTGGTGTCGACCCCGTTTCCAAAGAGGCCCGGGAGATTCCAGCCCAAATTGCCCGGTCACCAAATCTTCGTTTTGCGGGAATTCTCACACACGCCGGTCATTCTTATCACTACCCTCAACCGGTTGATCGGCTGGCCATCGCCAGACATGAACGCGACGTAATGTGCGAACTCGCCGCAAAATTGCGCGCCTCCGGAATTGACGTACCTACTGTAAGCATCGGATCAACGCCCACTATTGCGCTGGTTGATCATCTGGAAGGAATCGATGAGGCACGCCCCGGGAATTACATTTTCTTTGACGCCTTCCAGGCGGCGATTGGCAGTTGCGCTTTGGATGACTGCGCGTTGACCGTGCTAGCTGCCGTTGTGCATCGCGCTCCCGGCAAGATCGTTATTGACGCGGGGGCGATTGCGTTGTCGAAGGATCGCGGAGCCGTAGAGTTTGATTCGAGGTGCGGCTACGGTCGCGTTCTGGACCGTGATGGTAATGACCTGGGCCTTACCGTCGAATCCTTAAGTCAGGAACATGGCCAGATTAGCGTTTCGGATACGGATCTCCTTGAGCGGTTGAAGGTAGGTTCGCGCGTTCGGGTTCTGGCGAATCACTCATGCCTCAGTGCGGCTCAGCATACCCACTACAACGTCCTGGAGGGGGCGGAAATCGTTGACCGTTGGTTGATTCATCAGGGCTGGTGAGGTCTCAGATCCCAGAGTGACATTTTGTGTTATTTCGTGGATCGTTTTTGTTTCCGCGCCTACCTCACCGGCACGCAGGTGAATAAAATAGAACACTACCGGTCAACCTGAATCTTGACAGTTGGAGGTCGCCCGGACTAGACTAGGTTCACTTGAAAACAGTGTATGGAAGGCTGTGCTCGAGTTATCCCTAACACTCGGGAAGACTTGGGAGAAGAGTCAAAACACTTCTGACTCTCTACAGTAGTCCGGTGAACGTACGTCACCGCTTCCGATATAGCCGGAGCTTTCCGGCGCCGTTCGTCGCCCCACCGGGCACTTAGCAGGGCAACCGGGTGGGGCGATGTCGTGTTTGGAACAACGAAATCAGGTCTGGGTAGTTCCAGGAGGCCGGCTCGAGTATCCATGCTAGATTTTGTGCCCTTTAGACTTTTGTACCCCATAAGTAGGGACGGCATCAAAACGATCCGCGAACTGCCATGAAAGATCACTGAGCTTTTCGTGTTGGTTTGTTTGGTTTCGTGGATCGATTGTTTCCGCTAGGTCAACTCTTCAACCTAGGACACCACCCTTCAGTTTGTACCTATCTCACATAAATCGGGTTTGAGATTATCCAGGGCTGCAAACCAACCCGCCCGGGCAGTTGAGGAAGGTAAACCTCCACCCGGTAATTCCCCTTCTCTTTCGCCACAAACTCCATGACTCTCACGCCGTTCTCATCCTTAATCGTTGCTCCATCTTTCAAGAGCATAATGCGACCGGTAACCGGAAGGCTTATGTTCAAGCGCACCTCGCCGGCCAACGTGATTTCATCACCCATTATTTTCGTTTCTTTTCCGTTCTGAGCGGTGAAACGAAAACCTGTAGTGTCTCCGAAAAGATCGATGCCAATGAAACAATGGCCGGAAGAGATAGCTGCCATCAGCAATGCCTCATCCAGTGGCTTTGGGATCGTAGCGCCCGGCAGAAGAGGAGCAAGAACATGCAGACGAACCAATCGAAAGCTTCGTTCATAAGGATCGAGTTTAAAGCCAAGCAAAGTATTTCCTGACGAATCGTTCAAGCTGACGCCAATATTCGCATGTGAATCGTTTCCCGCGATAGCTACGAGCCTTGTGCCTTTCCTGACGGTCTCGTGATCCCATGCTTTCAAACTTTCCGACGGACGCTCGTAGAAGGTCGCAAACAAGAGATCAGGATATGTGCGGTAGGACCAAAGACTGTCAAAGAACATCAATACCGGATTAATCTTCCGCGCGTTGGTATAGAGGTTGTAAACTTCGACCCCTTTTAAACCATTTACATCCCAGCTCTTGAATTCCTCGGGATAGGCGACGAACGACAGTCCCGGGGTACGTCGGGTTAAGACCTCTTGCGTGGACCACCCACTATATTCGCTTGCCTGCGTGTCTCCGGGAAAAAGCAACAGACGATCAACCGAGGCCGTCTTAACTTCGTTACCGTTCACAAACAGGACGCCCGCATGTTTTCCTTTGAGCGTCATCTGAGCGGTGTCGAAATTAACCGCCGGATGTTCCGACATCAAAACAAAGTCGAGTTGATTGGAATTGGCGGCAGCAATTATCTCCTGGAATTTGCCCGCGCTGTGCCCGCCGAGAAATGAGTGGACGTGAGCGACACCTCGGTACTCGACAAGTCCATCAGACGCAGGTGCTTGGCGCTGAAATTCAAGTGAGAGGATCGCCGCATGAAGTTGGCCGAGCTTGTAACGTCGCCACGCAAAAGGGGTCTGCGAGATCACAACCAGGGCTAGGAAGAGCAGGAGGAGCTTTTTCCACGTCATAAAAACGCGCAAGGTTCAGTCTTTGGTCTTTGGCGTTGTTTGAGTGCCTTCATCTTTGCGTCTTTGCCCCTTTGTGTCTTTGCGTGATCACCGCGATTCCCCAGGAGACTGTGATGATGACTATTAGTAGTTCACGCAAAGACGCAAAGGGGCAAAGACGCAAAGATAAGAGCGCTCAAAGTCCAAAAACCGAAGACCAAAGACCTAATTCTCAAAATCAACCGAAGCGACGTGTTCGCTGATCTTGCGCCCAAGCTCGGCTACTTTGATGTGCTCAGGGTGAACGGTATAGGCATCGAGTCCGGCTCGATCGGCAAAGACGGCGACGAGACCAGTGTCGTAGGAACGTGGGAGGCGCAGAGTGTCGAATCCCACTGATAAACTTACGATCGGCGGAATCTTGGAGACCAGGCTGCGGAGCAGAGTGACATGCTCCTCGCGAACTTCTCGCTCCACATCGGCGCGGTACTTCCAGATGACAATGTGCGTCAGCATAATAATCTCAAGTGATTAAGAAAGCTGCTTAATGTCGGCACTCATCGTTGATGAGCGAAGACAAGTGCCAACGATCCGCAGGCCGACTGTCATTTCTGTGAGTTTCAGCATTAGGTTGAAGTCCTCACGCGCTTGTCTCAGTCTGATCCACTTCCTCTTCGCACCACCGGCGTGTGACCCGATGGCGGTAATCAAAAAGACGCTCGAGACGGTTTTGAATCAGCCACGGTGCCACCAGGAGGCCGAGAAAACCGAACGGCGGCGCATAGTCTATTTCATCTCGTAATGTTGCTCCATCCTTGTGCGCTTCAACGATGTGGCGGTGATGCCAATGTTTGAAAGGACCGCTTATCTGAATGTCCTCAAATCTACGCGGCGGATCATACACTGTATGCTCGGCAATCCAGCGAATTCTTATCAGACCGAGAATCTTCGTTTCGACAACAGCACGAGTTCCCACTTTGGAGATTTCAGCGGGCTCAATCACGTTCGCGTTTTCCCATGGTGGAATTAGGATCTTAAGGGCCTCCGGTTGCTCATGAAATGCAAATAGGCGTTCGGGGCTGGTTCGAATCACACTTTCCTTAACAAAGCGCATCATCTATGCAGTGCAGTGGCAGGCGAAGCGGTCACCTTAGGAGTCTGTCAAACCAGGAGAGGGTTCGCTCGAGGGCATCGACGCGATGCTTCGGCTCACGCAGGCCATGACCCTCCCTCGGATACCGAACGAAGACAGTTTCCACACCGCGCCGTTTGAGCGCCATATACATCTCCTCCGCCTGCGTGATGTGAACGTCGTTATCCAACTCGCCGTGGATGAACATAGTCGGCGTCTGCACCTGTCTGACATAGCGTATCGGCGACCATTGCCAGAGCAGTTCGTAATTGTCCCAGGGAAAACCGTCGAACTCAGCGTGAATCAGGTCTTGATAAAGTGAGGTTGCATAGAAACTGATCAAGTTACTAACGCTCGCGCTGGCTACCGCGGCTTTGAAGCGTGGCGTCTGCGTGATGATCCAATTCGTCATGAAGCCACCATATGACCCGCCAGTCACACCCAGACGTTCCGTATTGATCCACGAGTAACGACGGAGGGCTTCGTCAACTCCGGCCATCAAGTCTCGATAGTCTCCTCCACCCCATTCGCCTAGTGTGCCGTCGGAGAACTTTTGCCCGTAGCCACTGGAGCCGCGAGGATTCAAATAGAGCACGGCATAGCCACGTGTCGCATAAGCTTGAAACGCGGCATTGAATCCCCAGCCAGACATACCGTGGGGCCCCCCATGCACGCTTAAGATCATTGGATACTTGCGGTCTTCACGAAGCCCCAACGGTTTCAGCAACCAACCCTGAACCGGGGTGCCATCAAAACTCTTAAAGTTGATCTCTTCCGGTTCGTTCAACCTCAGCGAACGAGCAATGGTGTCGTTGTGTGCACTCAGACGTCTGAGGACGCCGCCTAGCCAGAGCCATACCTCAGATGGATGAATCGAGTCGGTCAAGGTAAATGCCAGAGGCATTGTGACGCGGCGCACGCCGCCTCCGATTTCCGGAACTGACAATGCGCTTCTGCCCAAACTGAAGTTGCCTATTTGGAAGGGGCGGGCCCTTGTTACCGTGGGACCCGGAACATCGAAGGTCCCAGCAAGTTCGTCCAATTGATAAAACACAAACATTCTGGCGACCTGGCCTCCATCAACAGCTATCCTAAAGAGAGTAGTCAGACCGCGATCGCCGGCCAGAAAAAGAATAGAGCGACTGTCAGCGGACCATCTTGGGCTGCGTGCGCGGCGATCCTGATCGCCAGTTAGCTCACGTCCAGCGCCACCGGCGGCGGCTATCACCCAAACATGAGTATCTTCCGCGACACTGTCGATCGTGGTAATGTCGCGTTTGGTTGCTATGTACGCAAGCCATTTTCCGTCTGGTGACCAGGAGGGATCGTACTCGCAGCCCTTTGTTTGCGTGAGCTGACGCACTTGCCCACCAAAGTCGGCGGCGAAAATGTCGGAGTTGTTATTTGCATCCGGATCTGGTTCGTGATTTGAAAGAAAAGCGATCTGTTCTCCGTTCGGACTGAATGTAACTGCGTGGTCATAATAGGGTCCGGAAGTCAGTTGGCGTGGTTCGGGCTTTTCGACATCGGCAATCCAGATGTGCGTGCGACGATTATCGGAGAGGCCCGTGCGGGATTTGTATTGAATGCGATCGATAACCCGCGGATCGCCAGGTCTCGGCAGACTATCCGCTTCGGTCCGTTCTTCGCTTGCCGAAACGTAGGCGATCCGCTTGGAATCCGGCGACCAGGCAAAGGACTCGCCTGCGTACGGGATAAAGAAATTCGTGCCCTGCACCGCGGCGACAAAGCGTGGCTCGGGTCTCGAGACGTAAACTACCCAGATTCCGTCCTGGCCTTCATGATTCGAAAGGAAAGCAATCTGCGCACTGTCCGGCGACCAGCGGGGGGTCGAAGCGCTCCAGCTAGGCGGAAGCAGTTGATTTGGTAAGCGTCTGACCTCGCCCCAGTCGCGCACCGGTTGGCGCGTCGTGGGTGCTTGGCCGCTCGCAGGCGGACCTGAAAAGTCGACTCCGGCGCGAGCCAGCCAAAGTGTACTGCGACTTGCGTCCCCATCGGTGGTTGAGACGGTGTAGACAACCCACTGGCCGTTCGGGGATATCTGCGCATCGCTGACACCGGCGACGCGCAGGATGTCAGCTGGCGCGAATGGCCGGAGGCGCTGTCCGAGAGCACTTGTGAACGAGATGGAAACCAGAACAGTAGTGAGAGTGACTATTGTTAGGTGACGTAGTGGTTTACGTAGTGGTTTGCGTAGTGGTTTACGTAGTGGTTTGCGTAGTAGATCACGTAGTAGATCACGCAAAGACGCAAAGGGGCAAAGACGCAAAGAAAGCGTAGATACTAAATCAATGAAACCGGGTAATAGTATGCTTTTTGCAGTGCTCATCTTTGCGTCTTTGCCCCTTTGCGTCTTTGCGTGATCACCGTCATCCGCTGTTACTCCGGTAGTCTGTAAACAATTCGCCGGATGCCCTACCGAATTCCAGAAAGCGCTCTTCCGATGCGGCTTACACCTTCCGCAAGCACGGGTTTGTCAGCACAAAAAGAGACGCGTAAGAATCCCTCGGCCTCGCTCCCAAACGCCGCGCCCGGAACGGTAATAACGCGATGGTTCAGCAGCGTCTCGGCGACGGACATCGAGTCACCGTAAGCGCTCGTTTCAACCATCGTGTAAAAGGCCCCGTCTGGCGCAACAGCCGGCAAACCTACCTCGTTTCGTAGTAGTTCGAGCATGTAATCGCGTCGCCCGCGAAAAATCTCTCGCATCTCCTGTCGGGCACTCTCAGCCTCTGTCGTCCAGGCGCCTTCGAGCGCGGCCTTCTGCGAAACTGTTGAAGCACAGGTTGTAACATAGCCATGAAGGACAAGAGCGCTCTTAATCAGGTATTCATCACCACACAGCCAGCCGAGTCGCCACCCTGTCATGCTCAAAGACTTGGACACACCACCGATGACAATCGTGCGCGGGTAGTAACTCGAAATTGTCCCCGGACGTTCCGCAATGTAGTACAACTCACGGTAGATCTCATCGCTGATTACATAAACGTCTGTGCCCTCCAACGCTCTGGCCATGACCTCCAGTTGAGCGGGCGATAGCGTGCGACCGGTCGGGTTAGAGGGACTGATGCAGACTACTGCTTTCGTACGTGGCGTAAGGCTGCCGCGAAACTCTTCAATGTCGAAGCCAAAATCCAGCTTCGCGGGAAGCCTGTAAAAAGCAGGGCGGCCCCCAGCCATGCGGACGATGGTGGGATAAGCCACGAATCCTGGATTAGGCAAGAGCACTTCATCGCCGTCGTCAATTAGAGTCATCAAGGCGAGATATAGTGCTTCCTGTGATCCCGCCGTGATGATCACGCCGTCCATTGTCAAACCTAGCTGCGGGTAATCGGCTGCAATGCATTCGCGCAATGCCGGTAAGCCTGCATGGCTGGTATAACCATTCTGCTCTTCGGTGATCACGCGCACGGCAGCGCGACGGATTACCTGCGGCGTTGGCAGATCTGGCTCACCCAATCCCAGATTGATGCTGCCCGGTTGTGCTCGGTCGAAGAGTTGCCGGATCATGCTCTTCTCAATGCCGCGTAGACGCCGTGCGGGCTGAAACTCGCTCAACGAAGATAGTCCTCCAGTTGCACGGAGCGATCAGTTTTCTCGTCACGATATTTGACGATTACCGGGGCATAGAGAGATAAACCCCACGCGGTTCCGCGATTGCTCGTGACGGCCCGCGTGCCTGGTACTACGACTGCACCTGCCGGGATTTCAAGAGCGGTCTCATCCGTGCGCCTGTATATTTGCTCCCGCACGAGATCATAAACGGGAGTCGCGCCGGTAAGAATCGTGCCGGGCGCGAGCACTGCTCCGGCGCGCACGATCGTTCCTTCGTAAACCCCACAGTTACCGCCTACCAGGACATCGTCCTCAATGATCACCGGCATTGCACCGACAGGTTCGAGTACGCCGCCGACTTGCGCAGCGGCCGACAGGTGTACCCGCTTACCTATCTGAGCACACGAGCCCACGAGCGCGTGACTGTCAATCATCGTGCCTTCGTCAACATAGGCGCCGACATTGACGTACATCGGCGGCATGCAGACTACGCCGGGAGCAACGAACGCGCCATCGCGGATACTGGAACCACCGGGAACGACGCGCACATTGTTTTCCACCGTCAGAGGCCGCACGGGATAGGTGTCTTTGTCGAAAAAGCGCAAGCTTCCGTCTGCGGGAGACATATCGCAGAGGGTTCCCAGGCGAAAACCAAGCAGGATACCGCGCTTGACCCAGAAATTCGTATGCCAACTCCCGTCGGGCGAGGGTTCAGCCGCCCGGACCTCGCCGCGATTTAGCGCGGCCTTGAATTCAGTGAACAACTCGCGAGCACGCGTGTCGATCGTCGAGTTGTCGCGCGCGCTCAACGCTTCGATCTCTTCACGCAGCGCCATGTGTTGCTTCCTTTAACAGTGTGAGTTCAAGCAGCACTTCGCGCATGCGCGCTCGGGTTTTCGCCTGAACGGGCACCAACGGTAAGCGGAAGTTTTCTTCGATGAGGCCCATCAAAGAGAGTCCTGCCTTTACTGGTCCAGGACTTGATTCGATGAAGTTTGCCTCCATCAGCGGCAACAATTTGTAATGCAAAGCGCGCGCTTCGTCCCACTCGCCGGCAAGCGCAAGGTCGACCATGCGCGACACCAAAGCAGGCGCTTCGTTTGAGGCGACGGATATCAAGCCGTCAGCGCCGAGCGCGATAAGCGGAAGCGTAATCGAGTCGTCGCCTGAAAGTACTCGGAAACCCGCGGGACGGCCGCGCAGGATGGCCATAATCTGTGCGAGATCGCCTGACGCTTCTTTAACAGCCACGATGTTTTCAACCTCGTGCGCCAGCTTGAGTGCGGTCGAGGCTGCGATATTTGAACTGGTGCGACCAGGTACGTTGTAAATCACAACCGGCAGACCACTGACCGCTTCTCCCACGGCGCAAAAATGCGCGTAGAGCCCTTCCTGTGTTGGTTTATTGTAATAAGGCGCGACGACGAGTACAGCGTCTACGCCGAGATCGCGCGCAGCCCGGGAGCATTTGATGGCTGACGCAGTGGCGTTGCTGCCGCTGCCGGCGATCACGTGGGCGCGACCCTCGGCTGCTTCGACAGTGATCTTGATTACGCGCTCGTCCTCTTCCTCGGTCATCGTCGCGCTTTCGCCCGTCGTACCGCAGGGAACCAGCAGACGAATCCCGCCCGTGATCTGATATTCGATTAGCGCGCGCAGCCGGTCCTCATCAATCTCACCGCCGGCCGTGAAGGGCGTAACCAGGGCCGTGGCGGCGCCCCGCAGCCATTCAGTATTAATTGTCATTTTGTAACCGTCCTTTCTTTGAGAATCTCACCGATCATTTCTGAAAACTCGTAAGTGCCGCGGCGACCAACGATCCAGCGTGCCGCGAGAAGTGCGCCGGCTGCGAAACCCTCCCGCGTGCGCGCCGTGTGCGTGAGCGTTACCTGGTCTGCGGCAGAGTCGAAGCCGACGCGATGTGTGCCGGGAATGTAGCCGGCGCGTGTGCTGGCAATCGGAATTTCAGCGGCAACTGAATTGAGCAGGTCACGCAGCCGTAAAGCAGTGCCCGATGGAGCGTCTCGTTTGCGCGCGTGGTGCGCCTCTTCGATGAATGGAGCATAGTCTGAAAGCCCCTGAAAAAGTTCTGCGGCCAGCGCGACGATGCGGTAAAAAAGATTCACGCCGATAGAAAAGTTAGCGCCATAGATGAGCGCGCCACCATGCTCCTCAACGGCGCGGCACACCTCCTTTTGAGAATTGTTCCAACCGGTGGTTCCTTCCACAATTGGCACGCCGGCCCGTGCGCAGGCCGTAACATTAAATAGCACGGCGCCGGCCACGGAGAAATCAATAGCAGCGTCGTGTCCGCGGAGGAGTTCCTGCAACTCTTGTGCGCTGCGAGCCGCATCGCGCGAAGTCAAAACGAGGGCCACGTCATGGCCGTCATCTTTGGCTCGCGCGCTAACGAGTCGACCCATCGCACCAGCTCCAAACAAGGCGATCTTCATCTCTCTCCTGCTCCTCCAACCTGACTGACCTGTGATGCCTCTGGCGCCCGGGCCAACAGCCTTCGAACCAAACGCGCATATAGCTCCACCGATTCCGCTAGTTCATTCTTGGAGATCCGCTCGTGGTCAGTGTGCGCATCGAGGATTGAGCCGGGGCCAAGCAACAGCGGTGTTCCCCAGTTAGTAAGGTAAGGAATATCAGTCGTGAAACGCGCGATGCAGGACTCGAATCCGGTCATTTCGAGCATACGCACCGGTTCAGCGACAGAAAGGTACCGAACGATCGCGCGCCCGGCGATTGCCCGTTCGAACAATGCTTTGACCGGTGCTGCTGGTGTTACCAGGCGGATCTGTACGTCAGCCTGCGCCTCTGCCGGAATCACATTGGCGCGGGTCCCGCCTTTTATTGTTCCGATATTGCAAGTTGTAGTGCCGAAAAACTCGTCCACCGGCCAGTCGCACTTGCGTATGTCTGCAAGCACATCCAACAGCGTTTCGATCGCTGATTCACCATATTCCGGGTAGGCTGAATGCGCGGCGCGGCCCTCAACCGTTAGCCTTGCTCGCAAAGATCCTTTGGAACCTGTGGCGAGCTTATTGTCGGTAGGCTCTCCGTTAATCAAATACTCACAGGAGAGAGCCAGTCTGTGCCCGTTCGCCACGCGCGCTCCGGCGCTGCCCGCTTCTTCATCGACAGTGAAGAGCAATCCTATTTCTGTAACACCTTCCGTGCGCAATAGTTCAGTGGCCGCGATCTGGGCCGCGATGAGTCCTTTCGCGTCGCACGAGCCACGGCCATAAATATGACTGTCGTCTTCTTGCGAGGCCATATGAGGCGGAACGGTGTCCATGTGCGTCGAAAGCGTGACGCGCGGTTCGCTGCCTAACGTGGCAATAATGTTGGCGCGGCCTTCAGCTACCTGCTGAGTCTCGACCTCGTAGTTGAGACTTTCAAGGTAGGAACATAGAAACTGCCCAACCTCCGTCTCTCCGCCCGTGATCGACGGGATGTCAATGAGATTTCGCGTTAGTTCGAAAAGCTTCATGCGAGGGCTGCCTCAGCCTTTGCCGGATCCTCACGCTCGAAGAAAGTTGCGTGAAGTCTGGAGACTGCTTCGTTCACGTTGCTCTCGTCTACCACAAAAGTCAGATTAATGCTCGAGGCGCCTTGTGAAATGAGCGAAATGTTGATGTCTCTGAGACAACTAAAGATGCGCGCCGCAATTCCTGCGGTGCCCCGCAACCCTTCGCCGACTACACAAATGATCGCTTGCTTATGCTCGACGTGGACTGCTCCAAATTCTTTCAGCTCATTTACGATTGCGGCCAGCGCCCTGGCATCATCCAGCGACAGTGAAACGCTGACTTCCGACGTCGTTACGATATCGATGGCTGTGCGGTGGCGGTTGAAGACTTCGAAAATCGCATGAAGGAACCCATAAGCACCCAGCATGCGAGCAGATGTAATCTGGACCAATGTGATACCGGTTTTGTGGGCGATGGCTTTCACCGTCCGAGGTGAAATCTCCGCTTCCGAGCAGATGATCGTGCCCTCCGCTTCTGGTGAACGAGCGTTGCAAATACGCACCGGTATCCGGTGTTCGACAGCCTGCTGGATGGTTTTCGGATGCAGCACTTTCGCGCCGAAGTAGGCAAGTTCGGCTGCTTCGGAGTAGGACAACCGGGCGATTGTCCGCGCTTCCTTGATCAAACGCGGATCAGCTGTGAGTACGCCTGTGACATCGGTCCAGATTTGCACTTCGCTTGCCTCCAGCGACGCGCCGATAAGCGCCGCCGTGTAGTCAGAGCCACCCCGCCCCAGGGTGGTGGTTGTGCCATCCTCTGCTGAGCCAATAAATCCGCCAAGCACCGGAATCTCCCCGGCACCGATGATCGGTTCAAGCTCGGTGCGCGTCCGTCGCTCGGTTTGGGACAGCAATGGCTCGGCACATCCATGATCGTTATTGGTGACGATGCAGCGACGAGCATCAACGTGCTGGGCCTCAAGGCCGGCCTGTCGAAGCACGGCCGCGAGCAGAGAAGAGGAGAGGCGTTCACCATAGCTAACGACCAAGTCTTGCAGGAAACGACGCGGCATGGTTTGCGCGCTGGTGGCTTGTAATAAGTCGGCCACCTCGCGACGCGCGCTATCCAGCATGGCTTCAAGTGCGGAGGGCTCAAACGCCAGTGCCCGCGCGACCGTAAGATGTCGCGCCCAGTGTGGTTCAAGCAAGCGCATAGCCGCTTCCGGATCGCCTGCGGCGGCGCGTTCCACACTTTCAAGCAGTGCATCCGTCACTCGACTCATGGCGGAAGCGACTACCACTGGTTTAGGCCCGCATGGCGTGCAGGCCATGCTCACAATGTGTGCGACCCGCTCGAAAGCGCGTGTGTCTTCGACGCAAGTGCCGCCAAACTTCATGACTGTAGGCATCAAGGTTCTATTGCTTCAAACTTGGGTCCACCAATAGCAAGAAAGGCCGGTTG
>JBOGOU010000544.1:0-13329 GCA_050748205.1 Pyrinomonadaceae bacterium
ACATCGGCGATGAGCTTGAGTTCCAGAACCAGCCACCGCTCCTCGCCTTCCTTCCCGTCCTCGTGGTAACGCGGCGCGCGATTGGTCGGCGTGGCAAACTGCGCGTTGCCGCGACCGCCGCGACCGCCGCCGGCAACCAACACCCGCTCACCGGCTTGCGCGAAGTCGTGAACACGCGCGCCGGTCAATTCATCCATCACCACCGTGCCGACCGGAACTTTGATGACGATGTCTTCGGCGTCCGCGCCGTGCCGCTTGCTGCCTTCGCCGTGTTTGCCGCGTCCGGCGACGGGCTCAGGGTTGTAGCGGAAATGAAGGAGCGTGTTGAGACCTTCGGTTGATTCGATGAAGACCGAGCCGCCGCGCCCGCCATCGCCGCCCGATGGGCCCCCACGCGGCACGAACTTCTCGCGGCGGAAAGCCAAAATGCCGTTGCCGCCGTTGCCGCCTCGCACGTGAATTCTCGCGCGGTCAATAAACATTTGCGGTCAATAGTCAGTGGTCAGTTGTCAGTTGTCAGTGGTCAGTGGTCAGTGGTCAGCGGTTCGTTCATCTGCGACGTTTCGGACAACGGACCACTGACAACGGACTACTGACTATTCCTGATATCTCTTGAACAACAACGCTGCATTCGTGCCACCAAAACCAAAACTGTTCGAAAGCGCATATTCCACTTCAGCCTTGCGTGGCTCGTTGGGTACGTAGTCCAGATCACAGTCGGGATCCGGGTTAATGTAGTTGATAGTCGGTGGCAGTATTTTGTTATGAAGGGCCAGCGCAGAGAAAACACCTTCGATTCCACCCGCCGCACCCAGTAGATGTCCGGTCATTGACTTAGTCGAACTGACCGCAAGTCTATATGCGTGATCGCCAAAGGTTTTCTTTATTGCCAGAGTTTCAAACTTATCGTTGTAGGGAGTGGACGTGCCGTGCGCGTTAATGTAGCCCACTTGTTCAGGGCTGACTCTCGCATCGCGCAAAGTCCTTTGCATTACGCGGATCGCGCCTGAACCCGTTTCATCAGGCATCGTGAGGTGAAAGGCGTCCGCGGTCATGCCATATCCCACGACCTCGGCGTAGATGCGCGCGCCGCGCTTCTTTGCCAGTTCCAGCTCTTCAAGGATCAGAATGCCGGCCCCCTCACCAATCACAAACCCATCACGGTCGCGCTCGAATGGACGCGAAGCGTGCTGAGGATCATCGTTGCGCGTCGAGAGCGCACGCATTGAAGCAAAGCCCGCTACACTCATCGGAGTAATTGCCGACTCCGCGCCACCACAAATCATGACGTCGGCGTCGCCCCGCTGAATGATCCTGAAACTGTCGCCGATGGCGTGGGCGCCTGCCGAACAGGCTGTAGCAGTGGCGGAGTTAGGTCCCTTGGCGCCAAAACGAATAGACACTTGACCGGCCGCCAGATTCACGATGGCCGAGACGATGAAGAACGGCGAAACGCGATCGGGCCCATGATCGAGCAGCTTGGAATGCTCACGCTCAATGGCCCAGAAATCGCCGATGCCGCTACTGATGTAAGTACCGGCGTTATCGGCCAACTCTGCAGGAAACTTTCCGTCGTCGGCGAGTTCAAACCGGGCATCGGCCATCGCTTCTACTGAGGCGGCAATGGCGTAATGAATAAAGGCGCCCATCTTGCGCGCCTCTTTTTTGGCAATGAATTTCAGCGGGTCAAAGTCTTTAACTTCTGCGGCAATCTTGACGGAGAACTTTTCAGTATCAAACTTCTTGATGTACTCCACGCCGCTGCGACCACTCATCAGCGCAGTCCACGTTGCCTCGACTGTGTTGCCTATCGGCGTTACGAGGCCGAGGCCTGTGACCACAACCCTACGTGTCAAATCATAGCTCCTTGAAAAACAGTGATAAGTGAATAGTAATAAGTGATAAGTTAGGGCTCGACAGCTTTTGCCTTATCCCTCATCACTCATCACTTATCACTCATCACTTATCACTCATCACTTATCACTCATCACTATTTCTTGTGCTGATCGATGTAGTTGTAAGCGTCACGCACGCTTTGGATTTTTTCCGCATCCTCGTCGGGAATCTCAATGCCAAACTCTTCCTCGAAACGCATGACGAGTTCGACCGTGTCCAGCGAATCGGCGCCTAGGTCATCGATGAAGCGGGCATTTGGCGTGACCTCATTCTCGTCTACACCGAGTTCGTCAACGATGATCTGCTTAACTTTGTTCTCGATCTCTTGATCGGGCATCTCATTTTGCTCCTGTATGATTTGTAAACAACTTCGTTTCCGGCTAGAAAACCTCTAGACCCGCGCCAGTCGCCTTCAGACTTGGCGAATCCTCGACATTAAAGCATTTCACTTCACGATTAATCTGCCGTACCAAACCGCTAAGGACCTTCCCCGGGCCGATCTCCACAATGGTATCGACGCCTTGATTAATCAGTAACTCCACTGACTCCAACCAGCGAACAGGCGATGAAACTTGTCTCACTAGTGAATCCCGTGCCGCTGATGCTTTGCTGACCAAAATTGCATCAACGTTACTTACCAGCGGTACGCGCAAGTCGTCAAGACTCAATCCTTTTAGATCCTCAGCCAGGTGCTCCTGCGCGGGCATCATCAGGGCGCAGTGAAAGGGTGCGCTTACCTTTAGCTTGATCACCCGTTTGGCGCCAATGTCTTTTAGCGGTTCAACTGCTCGATCAATGGCCTCCGTGTTGCCGGCAATTACCACCTGACTAGGCGAGTTGATATTCGCCGGCGAGCACACCTGGCCCTGACTTACATCACGACAGACCTTTTCAATATCGGCCAGCGTCGCGCCTATCACAGCCGCCATCGAGCCTTTGCCCTCAGGCACGGCCTCCTGCATATAACGCCCGCGCGCGCGAACTGTTCGAGCCGCATCAGCAAGCGTGAGAGAGCCCGCGGCGACGAGAGCTGAATATTCGCCCAGGCTATGACCCGCTACAAAGTCCGGTGCCGGAAAACCCTCTGCCTGTGCCGCCCGCAGCGCCGCTACAGAAACGCTGAGAATCGCCGGCTGGGCGTTTTCGGTAAGCTGCAGCTCTTCAGGCGAACCGTCAGAGCACAAACGCGACACATAAAAGCTCAAGGCTTCGTCGACTTCTTCAAAGACCCTTCGTGCGGCGGGAAAGTTCTCCGCCAGATTTTTTCCCATGCCTGGGATTTGCGACCCCTGACCGGGAAAGATATATGCGATTGCCGGTTGCCGATTCACATCTTGCCAATTGCCGATTGCCGATTTGTTCGGCATTCTCCACGTTGAACACATAAAGTGATTTTTCAATGAACCGCTCGCACAAGAGTAAATCGGCAACCGGCAATTGACACTTCAGTAACCGCCGAAATCAGTAACCGTCGAAAACAACTTCCAATCGGCAATTGGCAATCGGCAATCGTCAATGATTTACCATCTCATCAGCACACCACCCCAGGTTACGCCGCCGCCAAACGACGCCATGAGAATCAGGTCGCCTTCTTTAATTCGTCCTGCTTCGACGCACTCATCAAGAGCGATTGGAATGGAGGCCGACGAAGTATTGCCGTGCATCGCGATGTTCGAGTAAACACGGTCGCAGCCAACATCCAGCTTGTTGGCAACGGCATCCGTAATCCTCTGATTTGCCTGGTGCGGAATGAAGAGCGTTACGTCTTTCGCGTGCAGGCCTGCCTCTTCGAGCACTTCACGCGAGACGTCGGCCATCGAGCGCACGGCGACTTTGAACAGTTCATTTCCCTTCATCTTGAAGAAGTGATCGCCAGCGGCGAGGGTTTCGGCGCTCGGCGGCCGGCGCGTGCCGCCCCCGGGAGAGAAAAGCTGCTCTTCATATCTTCCGTCAGACTTTATCCGTGTGGAGAGAATGCCTCGATCTCCGTCGACCGGGCCCAACACGGCCGCGCCAGCGCCGTCGCCGAATAAAACGCAGGTTTGACGATCAGTATAATCAACGTACTGGGTCAGAATCTCAGCCCCAATGACCAACGCGTAACGCGACTGCCCAGTCTGGACCATGGTGTTTGCAAGAGTGAGCCCGTAGAGAAACCCAGAGCAGGCAGCAACCACATCCATCGCAGCGGCTTTATTGGCGCCGAGTTCTGCCTGAATGATGCACCCGGTCGATGGCAGAATTTGATCCGGCGTTACCGTCGCGCAAAGAATCAGATCGATGTCGGCAGGAGTCAACCCAGCACGTTCGATAGCTTGATGCGCGGCGCGCACCGCAAACAGCGAAGTGTATTCTCCAGGGGCTGCTTTGCGTCGCTGTTTGATCCCGGTGCGGGTGGTAATCCACTCGTCTGAAGTCTCTACCGTTTTCTCCAAATCGGCATTCGTGAGAATGCCTTCAGGATATGAGTGGCCGGTGCCAAGAATTCCGGCGCGTAAATTTGCCATCAATCTCCTCAGTTGCAAAAAGGGACCGCTTATACTAACCAGTTAAAAATGAAAAGCCAAACTCAAAGACCAGGTCATTTTCCATTTGTCATTTTTCATTTGCGGGGTGACGGGCTCTACCTTCGATGCGTCGCGTGAGTTGAAATCTCACAGCTTGAATGGAAAATGAGCCGGCTCATCCTCCATCAACGTGCACGCGCAGTTTTCGTGACGGCCTCCGCCCCGGCAAGAGCATGCAATTCGTTGGTCTCCGCTATACCGCGTTCAATTCGCTGACTCGCACGGTTTTCGGAAAACTCTTTTACGTTCCGAATCGCATTGCGAATCGCGCGCGCGTTTGAGCTGCCGTGTCCGATAACTACTATCTGGCGCACTCCCAGCAAAGGAGCGCCACCGTATTCCGAATAATCGAGACGTTTTTTGATGTTCCGAAAAGCAGGCTTGGCCAGCATTGCTCCGGCTTTCGTGACCGCAGAGGCAGTCAATTCGCGCTTGATCATCGACAGCATCGCCTCGGTCAACCCCTCCGAGAGCTTTAACATTACGTTTCCCGTAAAGCCGTCCGTTACGATCACATCAACCAGGCCCGAAAACAGGTCGCGACCCTCTACGTTACCCACGAAATTCAAGCCGCTCATCCCGCGTAGAAGCGGGAAAGCCTCCTTGGTTAGGTCATTGCCCTTAGCTTCCTCTTCTCCAATGCTCATCAAACCGACTGCCGGTCGAATTGTACCAAGCACGGCGCGCGAGTAGGCTTCACCCATTATGGCAAACTGCACCAGATGGTGAGGCTTGCACTCAGAGTTTGCACCAACGTCGAGAAGTAGTGTGGGTTTAGCTGATTTCGTGGGAATAAGCGCGGCGAGGGCCGGCCGATCAACGCCGGGCAACATACCAATAACCATCTTAGCCGTGGCCATTGCCGCGCCGGTGTTCCCCGCAGACACAAAACCATCAGCGCGACCTTCGGTCACAAGTTTCGTCCCGATCCTCAAAGAACTCTTCTTCTTACGTCTGACCGAAGTCGCTACGGGCTCATCCATCCCGATCACTTCGGGGGCCTCCACCAACTCGATCCCGCGGTCTCCATCACCGCGCCAACCGCAGCGCCGAAGCTCTGGCTGGATCTTTTCGGTCTGGCCTACTAGAATTACTCCTATGCCGAGATCCCGAGCGGCGGCCAGAGCCCCATCAATCTCAGCGTGAGGAGCGTGGTCGCTTCCCATCGCGTCAAGAACGACCTTTCCCGTCAGACGGGTCTCATTCTTCGACTGATTTCGCAAGGGGAATCGGTTTAGCGGCTAGGTTTGTTCCACCTGCAAGACCTCGCGGCCCTTGTAGTACCCGCACTTCGGGCAGACGCGGTGTTGCAGACGAGGCTCCTGACAGTTCGGACAGAGGGTTGTCTGCGGTACCCGCAGCGCATCGTGCGCGCGGCGTTTCCCGCGGCGCGCTTTTGAGTGTCGTCGTTTTGGATTTGGCATAATTACTCCGATTGGTAAATCGTTAATGGCACCATTTACCATTCACCATTTACCATTCACCATTCACTATTTTCCATTTACCAGTTCTTTGAGTCCCAACCAGCGTGGATCGATTTCCTTCTCCTGACAACCACAATCATTCAGGTTTCGATCCGCGCCACAAACCGGGCATAACCCTTTACAGTTTTCCTCGCAAATGGCGTGAGAAGGGACAGCCAGTAAGACCTGCTCACGTACGATTTCATCTACGTCAATCAACTCACCGTCAAAAACAGAAAGCGCCAGGTCTTCTTCGCCGAGCTCAGCGATTTCGAGCGCCTGATATGCTTCCGGAGTTACGAATTCAACACGGAAGTCCGCATCTATGGGCAAAGACAATGGCCGCAAACAGCGGTCGCATTCAAAGCGAGCAACCGCTTTGACGTGACCCTCCACCACTACCTTGCGTTCGTTGCGAAGGACTTGCCCGGAAACTGTAGGAGGCGTTGCCAGCCCCACACGCTCTTCGTCGAGATTGAGCTCACCCGGAGCATAATCATGACCAAAACTGCGCGACTTCGTCCCCAGACTGGCAAGCTCAACCCGCATGACACACTACCCTGTAACAAATGTCGTAATTGGGCGTCTAGCGCACAAAAGGTTTCATTATAGCTACGAGACTTGGAGTGTCAACGCGGCAAAAGCTAATTGCTTTCCACATCTGCGGCGATAAAAGTGTCTAAAGCATCCTGTCGTAAGGCCTTGGCAAGCCGCTCGTTACCCCCCGTCATTAATCCGCGAGCATCGGGTTGGGGCGCTTGAAACAGCGGGACTACCACCGTCTTTTCTTGAGCCTGACGTTTTCGGCCGGCCCGCTTCGGCGCTGCACTGAGATCGGCCAACTGCGCCTTTTCGAAAGACTCCTGGGCTAATTTCTCGTGGCCCGTTCTCCTATAGATCAGACCCAGGACGTAGAACGCCTCGCCGTAGGCGGCATCAAGCTCGGTAGCCTTTCGCAAGTGTCGCGCTGCCAGAGAATCGCGAGCTAACTGGTAGTAGAGGCAACCGAGGGCGTAGTGGGCCTCGGGGGAGGGCTTACTCGCAAGGGCGCGTTTGAACTCGCGCAGTGCCTTTCGCCAGTTTTCTTCTGCTATGAAGAGCCGACCGAGGCCATAGTGAGCCGCGAATGAAGATGCTCCCCGCTGCATGGCGCTGTTAAGGAGCTCTTTAGCGCGTTCCGTGTCACCTTCGTCAGCACACGCTAAACCCAGCAAGAGCGATACGCGAATGTCCCTGGGGGCAAACTCATAAGCGCGCGCCAGGTAACTTTGAGCGAGCCGCGTTTTACCCGCTCGGAAAAAATGCTCTCCGACAAACGCGAGCAACGGCGCGTTGTCCCCTCCCAGCTCAACAGCGCGTTGCAGAGACCGGATCCCGCGACCTAACTGCTGATCCTCAATCAGGAGAAACCCTTCATTAACGAATTGTTCAAAGTTGTCTCGTTGGGAGCCGCGATGAAGCGAGAGTATCTTTACGCGCAGCTCTTCTCGACGGGCACTCTCTTCCTGCTGCTCTGCTTCTTTTTGACAGCGATCATTCCAAAGCTTCTCCAATCGGGACCCTTCAACGATTCCGTCTTCCGTCAAGAGGCCGATCAGCGCTTTCACCAGAGCACGATCAAAATAGGAGTTTTGAGCTTGGCGCAGAAGCAGGTCGAGTCCGCGCTCCAGCCGCTCGGTCAAGCGCGCCAGCCTGTTCTCCAGCGCGGAGATGCGCTCGAGCAAGTGTTCCTCACTCGAAGCGCTTGCCTCAGCGATCTCATAGCGCGAGGCCGGAGGTTCAACGACGATCATTAACCTTGTGCCGCAGCGGGCGCAGAAGTCTTGCCCCAGCGGATTTGCCGCCAGGCATTTCTGACAATAATGGGCTACTTGCGACATCTCAATTCTCTTAGTAGCAGAAATGACAAATGAGAAATAGAAAATGAATCTTTCCTTTAGTCTAGCTCTGATACTCGTAAAACCCACGACCAGCCTTCTTGCCTAACCAGCCGGCATCGACGTAACGCCTCAATAGAGGGCAAGGGCGATACTTCGGATCACCGAAACCTTCGTACATGACATTCATAATCGCCAGGCATACATCAAGGCCAATGAAATCTGCAAGGGTCAGCGGTCCCATCGGGTGATTCATCCCTAACTTCATAATACCGTCAATACTCTCACGGGTCGCCACTCCTTCGTAGAGCGTAAAAATGGCCTCATTAATCATGGGCATCAGAACCCGGTTCGAAACGAATCCCGGTGAATCCTGACAGTCAAGCGCAGTTTTTTCCAGTTTTTCAACCAGCGACCGGACCTTTTCATACGTCTGGTCAGAGGTAGCAGCGCCGCGGATGACTTCGACCAGTTTCATCACTGGCACCGGATTCATGAAATGCATGCCGATGACTTTGTCGGGCCTGCTCGTTACTGCTCCGAGTTTTGTTATAGAAATTGACGAGGTGTTGGAAGCCAGGATCGTCTCTGCCGGCGTGATCTGATCGAGTGTTTTGAAGACTTCACTCTTTACGCTTGCGTCCTCTGTTACCGCTTCAATCACAATCGACGCTTCGCGCAGTTCCTCAAGAGACGTTGTTGGGTGAATGCGACCAAGGATTGAACCCTTCTCTTCCAATGCCAGGCGCGCTTTATCAACGTCGCGTTGCAAACTCTTTTCGATGGCCGCCAGTCCACTGCGCAAGAATTCATCCTTCACATCACGCAGGACGACGCGAAAGCCCGCGCGTGCGGCGACTTGGGCGATGCCATTGCCCATCGTTCCCGCCCCAACTACGCCGATTACGTCAGTCACTGTTTTCGACTCCGCGCTGAATCAATCATCGCCAATTCGGAGGCGTCTTAGGTGGTACGTACTCTGGTTCATGTAGGCCGCGGGCTGCTCTACCCCATCGCTTAGGCGCGGGCGGGAGTTCATAGGCCCCCTTGTGGTAAAGGACCCTGCCCTTCTCGCCGAAAAGAAACCAAAGCGTGTATACGCACAAAGCCGAGCCCAGGGGAAAACTAAAGCCCGCCACGATCCCGGACATGATACCCATGGTCTTCGCCCAACGCCTGCGTTTCAGAAGCGCATAACCCGACAGAAACGAGGTTGTGATCTGCAGCAGATCAATAAGAACCACGAAGATGAGAATTGCCGCGAAAATGCCAATCGGAAGTTCCTCCCCACGCGATTCGTTAGCCGCCAGCGCGCCCATCACTCCCAGCATGAAGATTGAGAGTACGGTCATCAGAAGAACGGTCAATCCCCCGTAGGCCAAATGGAGGAAGCCAAGAATCTTGTTGTGATCGGTTGCTTTCATTCTCTATTTAGGATCGTTCCGGACCTACCTCTCGATGGCCATTGCCACTGCATTACCGCCTCCCAGGCAAAGCGCAACGACTCCACGATGGGCATCGCGGCGCTTTATCTCGTAGAGCATTGTCGTCAACAAGCGAGATCCAGACTGACCGATCGCGTGGCCCAGGGCAACGGCTCCGCCATTCACGTTTACCCGCTCCGGATCCAGATTCAGCTCTTTGATGATCGCAACTGCTTGCACCGCAAAAGCTTCGTTCAACTCGATCAGGTCAACGTCGCTCATCGTCCATCCGGCCTTCTTCAACACTCGGCGGATTGCTTCGACGGGAGCCATCATCACAAGCTTCGGCTCCGTTCCCGATGTGGCCTGAGCTATGATACGCGCCATTGGCTCGATGCCTAAACTTCGAGCGCGCTCAAGTGAAGTGACTATCACAGCTGACGCACCGTCATTGACTCCGGGCGCATTGCCGGCAGTAACACTACCGCCTTCTTTAAACGCCGGCTTTAGCTTTCCCAGAACCTCCAGTGAGGTGTCTTCGCGCACTGTTTCATCCGTATCGAAGGGTATGGGTGGTCCCTTTTTTTGCGGAATCTCAACCGGTACGATTTCATCCTTGAACTTTCCTGCTTTGATTGCGCTGGCAGCCTTTTGATGTGACTTCAAGGCGTAGGCATCCTGTTCAGCACGGCTAACCTTGAACCGATCAGCAACCACTTCGCCCGTGCACCCCATATGCTGATCATCGAAAGCGCACCACAAACCGTCATTGATCATCGCGTCGACCAAAACGCCATTTCCCAGGCGATATCCCTCACGTGCTTTGGGCAGCAAATAAGGGGCGTTCGTCATCGACTCCATGCCGCCGGCTACGACCAGATCAGTGTCGCCTAATTGTATTCCCTGAGCTGCCATCATCACGGCCTTGAGCCCAGAGCCACATACCTTGTTTACGGTGACCGCCGAAACAGTCGGAGGAAGACCTCCATGCAGGGCGGCCTGGCGCGCTGGGTTCTGGCCCAGACCGGCCTGAATAACGCATCCCATGATCACCTCATCAACGGCCTCTGGTTCAACTCCAGCCCGTCTCACACTTTCGCGCACGACTATTGCCCCGAGATCGGTTGCCGAAAAACCCTTGAGCGAACCTTGAAATTTTCCGACAGGCGTTCGGAGTGCCGCTATTATTACTGCTTCTCTAATTCCAGACATTGCAACTCCTCTAAAAAGTAACTGATGAATGGCAAAAAGTAACGCCCTCAAGATCAAGAGCGCCCTAATAGTTTACCCAGAGGGGTGACAAACAACCTAATCTCCCGGTACTGGTGTGGCAGTCGATTGATCACCCACGCAATGCAATGCTAGACTCGCAACCGTTATTGAAGCCTCGATCACCAAGCCGGTATTTCATAGATGCAAGCTCTAATTCTTGCCGGAGGTAAAGGCACGCGCCTTCGTCCGCTGACGGTTTACACTCCCAAACCGATCGTCCCAATTTGTAACCGTCCCTTTCTTCTTTATCAAATTGACACGCTCCGTCGGGCAGGCATAACGGATATTACGCTTTCGTTGTCTTACCAACCCAACAAGATCGAACAGTTGCTTGGCGATGGTTCCGACTATGGCGTAAAACTCAAGTACACGGTTGAGCCGCAACCAATGGGGACAGCCGGCGCATACAAGTTTGCCGAAGACGTAATTCGCGAGCCGACCGTCGTCTTTAACGGCGACATCCTGACAGACCTGGATCTGAAATCCGTCATACGCGAACACAATGAAAGAAAGGCCACGGCGACTATTGTCCTGCAAGCTGTCGAAAACCCGCGTGCCTATGGTCTCGTAGAAACCGAATCTGACGGGCGCATCCATCGCTTTATGGAGAAACCAAAAGATGACGAGATCACCTGCAACACGATCAATGCAGGTACATACATCCTCGAACCAAAGGTGCTCGACTTCGTACCCGCCGGCGAGAACTACTCATTCGAGTACGGCCTCTTTCCTGATCTACTGAAGCGTCAGGAAACGTTTTACGCACATGTCCCGCCCAGAACTTACTGGATAGACATTGGCACTCCGGAGCGTTACTTACAGGCTCACCAGGATTTACTCGCTAATCGCGTGGGCCGGATCCATATTAAGGAGCGGCGTGGTTCTTTTGACGCAGCTACGATCGCTGAGATCGATGACTTATCAATCATTGGAGACGACTGCCAGATTAAACCTGGCGCACAAATAGTCAACTCGGTACTGGGTCAGGGCTGCTTCGTTGAGGAACGGGCGCGCGTTGAGAACTCGGTGGTCTGGCCACACACGCGCATTGGTTCAGCGGCAAAGGTCTCACATGCGATTGTTGGGCGCGGCTGTCACGTTGGGCGCTCAGCCTTTGTGGGCCCTGGATCAGTTTTGGGAGATAAGACGTCGGTGACTGACTACACGGTCACAGGAAAGGCAGATGCCTAAGCGCGGCTTTCCACAAAAGGCGGAATCCCACCCACGACAGTGGGTGGGATTTTGGAGTCTCTGTGCAAAGCCTTTGAACGCAGACGCGGGCAATTCGGTTGCAAGGTGTTGGGTTAGAAACCATGGCTCAACCTACTCCGATTAAGTTTGGCACGGACGGCTGGCGTGCCTTAATCGCGCGCGAATTCACTTTTGCGAATGTCGAACGTGTCGCACAGGCCTACGCTGATTATCTTTTACGAGAAACTGTTACTGAGAAACCACCCCTTGTCGTCGTCGGTTACGACCGCCGCTTCTTGTCCGAGCACTTCGCGGCGCGGGCAGCTGAGGTAATGGCGGGAAGTGGTTTCCGCATTGCTCTCTTTCAGGAAGCGGCGCCAACGCCACTGATTTCGTGGGCAGTTAAAGACCGGGCAGCGACCGGCGGTATTGTAATTACCGCCTCACACAATCCTTACGATTTCAACGGATTCAAGATCAAAGCTTCGTGGGGTGGAAGCGCCGCGCCAGAGACTACGGCGGTCGTTGAAAAGCTCGTCGATGCGAATCCGCCAAAACGCGCCACCGTTTTATCAGATAGCCAGGAGTTGATTGGGCAGGCAACCGTAAGTTACCGGCAACAGATCGCTTCATATCTTGATCTCGATCGTCTTCGGAGCTGTCAGGGAACGGTCATTGTGGATTCCATGCATGGATCTGCAGGCCGTTGGGTTGAGAGCTTTCTGACAGGTGGCAAACTTATTGTCGAAACCATTCGCGCCGACCGTGATCCGCTTTTTGGAGGCGTAAGTCCCGAACCAATCGACCGCAACCTCGGTCCACTCAAGCGCCGCGTGGTCGAGACCAGGGCCCTCGTAGGCCTGGCAACTGACGGCGACGCCGATCGCGTCGGTGCTGTTGACGAACGCGGGGAGACAATGACCATGCACGATGTCGTCCCGCTTATCCTCCTGCATCTTGCTCGCAACCGAAAGATGACTGGTGGTGTCGTGAGGACCTTCTCGCAGTCGGTGCTCCTTAAAAGAATTTCCTCCGCACACGGGCTTAAGCTTTACGAAACCGCGATTGGATTTAAATACATCGCTGACTTGATGCTCAAAGAAGACATTCTCCTCGGAGCCGAGGAATCCGGCGGCATTGGCGTCAAGGGGCACATCCCAGAGCGTGACGGCATCCTCAATTCCCTTCTTTTTCTGGAAGCCGTTGTTGCTGCGGGCAAACCACCTTCGCAACTACTGCGGGACCTGCACCGTGAGTTTGGCGAGTTTCACTTCGGCCGTCGCGACCTGCATCTCGAAGTAGCGCGAGGCATGAAACTAGTTAAGAGCATCGAATCAAAGCCGCCATCAAACGTGGCGGGCTTCCAGGTTGTGGGCATCGAGACTTTAGACGGCGCAAAGTTAATTTTTCCGGACGAATCCTGGCTACTGTTTCGTCAGTCGGGGACTGAGCCTGTGTTGCGAATCTACGCCGAAGCAACGTCTACCGAAAAAGTAAGTATGTTGCTTGATGCAGGCGAGAAAATTGCCGGCCACGCGGGCAGTAGCTCGGGGCAGTAGCCCGACTGTTAAGGAGGGCTCCTCAAGTTAGGAAACAACAATGCTTGAGTCAAATCGCTACTTGAGGAGCCCTCCTTAAC
>JBOGOU010000545.1:0-15345 GCA_050748205.1 Pyrinomonadaceae bacterium
GGACTAGTCCAGCTAGCTTGGGCGGCTATCCCAATCTGACTAGCCCCTGTCAATAGAATACTAACTTGCAAGTGTGGCCAGGTGATTTCTTAATCGTCAAGCGCAATCTGTCCTGATTAATAACTTCACGGTCGAGAATTCGTCCGGCCACTTCATCTCTAACTGTATCGGCGCTCCGCGTCGCCCAGCGCGTCGCTGTGGGTAGAAAGCACTTGAGAGATGTCTTGGACTACTCACACGCCAACAACTCGTTGTGAAACCGCCTCAAGTACCGGCTGAGCGGTGGCAAACTCCTCGCCGGGAACGTGCAACTGGGCTTCTGGCAGAAGGTCGTTCAGAGCCTTACGTAGCTCACCATCCCATCCGTTTTCCGCGAAAATTGATAGCCGCTCCAACGCATGTCGGATTTTCTGTTCCGGATAGGCGGCGAGACGACCGATGAATATCTTGGGGTGGCGTGTTCTTATCATCTGCTCTTCCGTCGTTTGCAATTCCTCAAACAGCTTCTCGCCCGGACGGATGCCTGTGAACACGATGCTGATGTCTTCGAAAGGCCTGAGACCTGAGAGGGTAATCGTGTCTTTAGCCAGATCAAGGATACGCACGGGTTCGCCCATGTCCAGGATGAAGATCTCACCACCTTCGCCAAGGGCGCCCGCCTGAAGCACCAGTTGGGCCGCTTCAGGAATTGTCATGAAATAGCGAACCATCTCGGGGTGAGTCACCGTGACTGGTCCACCTCTGCGAATCTGCTCGCGAAACGTCGGGATAACGGAACCAGCCGAGCCGATTACATTGCCGAAGCGGACTGCCAGGAATCGGGTCGCTGAGCTTCGGTTTAGATCTTGAACAACTAACTCCGCGACTCGCTTCGAGGCCCCCATTATTGAAGTGGGGCAAACGGCCTTGTCAGTTGAGATCAGCACGAAGGTTTCCACGCCAAACTCCGAAGCCATCTCACCGAGTGAGCGAGTTGCCAACACGTTGTTGCGAATGGCTTCCGACGGATTGAATTCCATCATTGGCACATGCTTGTGTGCTGCAGCATGCAGGATTACCTGTGGCCGATGGTTTTGAAAGATAGTATGCATGCGCGCTTCGTCGCCTACATCCGCCACCAATGAAAGGGCTTCAACCTTTAGTTCGGTGCTGTTGAGCTCCTGCTCGACGCCGAAGAGAGCGAATTCAGCGCGCTCCACCAGCAGCAGGCGTGCAGGCTGAAACCGGGCCACCTGTCTGACGAGTTCTGAGCCGATGGAACCTCCGGCGCCAGTGATCATTACGGTCTTGCCCGCAAGGAACCGACGCATACTCTCTTCATCCAGTTGGACCTGCTCTCGTCCCAACAAGTCCTCGATCTGCACATCGCGAATGCGACTGACCTTGACGTTTCCCTGCAAGAGCTCGTAGATACCGGGCACCGTGCGAACGCGAACTTTGGCTTGCTCGCAGATGTCCAGGATGCGTCGAAAGTCTCGGCGTGAAGCTTCAGCGAAGGAAATAACCACGTCATCGATGTTCAGCTTGGAAACAAGGCGAGGAATATCTTCAGTGCGGCCAAGTACTTTGACGCCCTGGATAACCGATCTTAACTTATTTGGGTCGTCATCAATGAATCCTTTTACGTCCAGATCCATATTTCCGCGGAGCCTGATCTCCCGGGCTACCATAACGCCGGCCCGGCCGGCGCCGATGAGTAGCACTGGTTTTTTTGTGGCTCCCTTTTGCGAGAGGCGGGTTGCGTTCTGACGCTTTGAATCACGCTCGTATAGTGCACGACGCAATACCCGTAAGCCTAGTACGCCGCCGAAGGCAAACACAGTATCCATAACGGTGATGGACAGCGGCACACGCGCCGGTTGAAGCTGCTCCGGCAGCCAAATGCGTAGGGTTATCAAAGGAAGCGCCGACCAGAGGGCAGCCGTGATGAACGCCTTTACTTCAGCCATACCGACATAACGCCAGATAAAAGTGTAGATGCCGGCCAGCCATAACAAGCCAATCTGAAGGAGCAACACAAACGGGAGTTGGTACAACATGTGCTGCGTGTCACGCTGCGGAATTTCAAAATCAAACCTCAGCAAGTAGGCAATGATGAAAGCTGACGTAAGTACAATTGTGTCGAGGGCGAACTGCGTCTTGCGGGTTAACAGCGTGGACTTCCAAGAACGTGGCCAATGGGTCGTATTCGGGGGGTTCTCTACCATATGTTTGTCGGCACCGGGCTGTCTAGGCACAGACTCCGGCACCTCCTCCTTGGAGATTAAGTGATCGTGGTTTCTTGTGGTTTTGCAGGACGCGTTCGACCAAGCAGCGTCCGTAAAGCGAGACACCCGCACAGACTGGGAGGCTGTGGGAAGTATCGCCCCGGGATGTTGCCTACAAGTAGCGTCTCAACTTAGGGAGTTTGGGAGTTGTGAATTTCGGATTGCGAATTTCGAATTGCGAATTTTCAGGAACCGAGGAGATTTGAAGTCTGGGTGTCTACTGTCTACGTGCAAGTTGGCGAAGTGGGAACTGCCGAAAGATTGCGTAACCCAGGTGCTGGTGCAGTTTCAAATCCCACCGACTCCCGTGACTGTCTGAAAACCAAAAAGGATCTTACGGTAATTTACAGGTCAGGAAGGTGGGCTTGCCCCCGCCTCAAGCTTGATAACGACTTAGCTCAACTATTCAAGTTTGAAAGATCCAAAGGGGAACACATCATCAGCTACAAAGGGCTCGTTTTCACCCTGTGGAGTGAAGCACTCTGACCGCCTTCCCAACCTGTGAGAGACTCTTAGACTTGAGTGATTTCTTGTGATGTGAAGGCTCATCAAGCTTGAGGCGGGGGCAAGCCCACCTTCCTTACCTGCAAATTACCGTAAGATCCTTTTTGGTTTTCAGACAGTCATGGGAGTCGGTGGAATTTCAAACTGGACAGGTACCCGCAACCTAAGCTGCGTTTATATCTCTAACATGTTTGGCTTCGACTTCCGTTAACGTGCGGCTACCGAAATGCGGAAGCACGGTCAGTTCGGTGGCGTCGTCGGTTGTATCAGCTCCAGCCTGCATCTGCGCTGACCAGGACTGCGCATAGAGTCCACCCTGGGCGACGAGCTCTTGATGGCTGCCCGATTCGATAATCTTGCCCTCTTGCATTACGTGGATGATGTCGGCCCGCATCGCGATGCTGAAACGATGCGTGATGACAACGGCAGTGTGCCCTTTGGCCAGGGCGCGGAAACGGGAAAACCAGTCGGCCTCGGCCCACGAGTCCATCATGCTGGTCGGCTCGTCGAGTAGAATGATCGGCGACCTCCGCAAATAGGCCCGGGCGGTGGCAATGCGATGCCACTCACCGCCGCTCAGCTCCACGCCGTCTGTGAAGGACCTTCCTAACTGCGTCCCGTATCCACTGGGCAGCCCGGTGATTAGGTCGTGAGCGCCGGCACTGCGGGCGGCCATCTCGATCTCGGTCGGACCCGGGTTCGACTCGAGATCACCCATGGCGATACTCTGCGATGCTGTGGCTTGGTAGTTAACAGGAAACTGGAACAGCATGGTGACCATTCGCCGCAGCGCAGCGACTGAAAAGTCACGGACATTGACTCCGTCGAGTTCGACTCGGCCGCGATCAGGATCGTAGAAGCGGCAGAGAATCTTGGCTAACGTCGTCTTACCCGCACCGTTGGCGCCTACTATGGCAACTATCTTGCCCGCTGGGACGAAGAGGTTAAAGTCTTGTAGCGCTGGTCGTTTCACACCTGGGTAACAAAACGTAATCTGACGAAACTCGATTCCTTTATGAAGAGTGGTGAGCGCCGCGACGGGCCGCGGTGGATCGGCAACTTGTGGTCGCATGTCTAGGAACGTGAATAGGTTCTCCAGGAACAGGCTGTTGCTATAGATCTGCCCCAGGTTTCCAAGAAGCGCGCGTAACAGCCCCTGCCCACGATTGAAGGCCTGATAAAAGAGCGCCAGATCGCCCAGCGACACTGAACCCATTAACACTCGCCAGATCATCCAGGTCAGGGCCAGACCGGACACCACTAGCGCCAAGACGCTCGCGCCAAGTTTCGCTCTGCCCTGTTTCATGATTTGTGCCAGTCGCTCTGTGCGCAGCAACTTCCGTACTCGCTGATATCCCGACTGAAAATGAGTAGCGAGCCCAAACAAGCGCACTTCCGCAAGTGTGGAGCTGTGGGTAAGCAACAAGTCGTAGTATTGAGCCCAGCGCCTCTCGCTCGTGCGCCGAAGCCACCAGCTGTGGTAGCGACGATCGTAGATAAGTACGACCCCGAAGGCAGGCAACGTGCTAACTAACAGGATCAATGGTAGAACCAGCCCAAACGGCGCCAGCACCGCGGTCATAGCGAGCAACGTAATGCCGTTTTGCACCAGACTTCCCGCGCTCTCCAGCAAAGCGAGCGGCCGGCTTGCCGCCTCGCTACGGGCGCGGTCGAGGCGGTCCTGATATTCTGACGACTCGTGCACGCTCAGATCCATCGTGGCTGACTGTTGGTGCACCAAACCCTTTATGTAGTCCTGTACCAGCTCAGACTGGGCCGTGCGCACCAGCTCACTCAGGCTTTGCAGCACCTCTGTGAGTAGCATGACGCCCACAGTCAGCCCAATCAGAACCATTGCAGGCCGGACGTTTGCCCAGTCGCGACCGCTGTTTGCCGCTTTAACCAGGCTATCCACCAACAGCTTGAGCAAATATACCGAGGCCAGCGGCAGGATTCCCTGCACAATCAGTAAGACTGCCCAAGCCAAGGTCCAGCGAGGCGCCGAGGTCCAGATTAACCTGAACGTCCGGAGCCAATAGGAGGCTGCGTTACGCAGCTTGCTCATTGAGAACACGGTGCCCGAATCTGGCGTCCGAACTTTAGAGTTTGCAGTCATGGAACTATGCGCGGTTTTTACGGCACTTGGCTGTCGCAATTCGACACTAGCATTGCGAAATCAGAAATCCTTCTATTGCTGATCATGAGAACTGCGGCTGTTTTTTGCGCTTCTTCTTGCCGAGCGGACCCATGCTGGTGGTAAATGCTGCATCTACGTCATCCCCGAGGTCATCGCCTAACGTAATTGTTTCTACGTCACCGTGTCGGATGAGCTTGGGCGTTTCGTAGGGTTTCTTTTCGACTGAAGGAGCTTTGTCTGTTTGCATGTGTTACACCTTATGTATTGACGTGTTTTGGTTCTCAGTCCCGAACGCGCGTCGACTACCATTCTGAAGATGGTCTTCGACCAACTGCGCGACTGCGGGTAACAAGGGCAAAGCATTGGGTCGTTCCAGGCGGTAGACAGGGACTTGCCTGATGACCCTGCTACATTGGAGAAGATGAGTGGAAGCTTCCGCTCCCTGGAGTAATTGGTTACCAAACCGAGTCATATAAGAGTTTGCGATCAGTGTAAGCAGGGAGGCTTGCGGCTCGAGAGGTCTGAGCAACGAAACAGGGCCGCACCCAAGCGCATAGACATTTTTTAGTGGCATTGGTTGGCTCGCGAATCGGTCCCTGGCCGGCCGACCCCGCTTTTCGTAGCCATCGGCAAGTTCCGGTAGCATTTCGTAGTCGTCACCGAGAGACGTGGCAACTGCTTCAGGGTAAAGTTTGAACTGTGGAAAACCAGGCATGACCATCGGACACCCTGAGTCTGCGAAGTCCACCGCCACTACATCGTCGGCGATGAATTGGTGCCCGCGCCCATAGAGCATAGCAGCCATCGTAGATTTGCCCCACCCTTTGTTGCCGATGAAGACGATCGATTCCCCGTTGATCGCCACCGCGCTGGCGTGCAGAACCAGGTGTCCGCGCTGATGCAATAAGACGGCGAATACTGTTCCCAACAATGGCAGTCGCAACAGCCGTTCTTCGACGCCCGGCAATGGGTCAATGATGATCTCAGTCCCTCGAGCGACGCGAAACTTCCCTAGCTGTCCCCAGAAGAGATGGGCTTCCTGGCTCGTCACCTCAAAGCACAGTTCGTCAGACGTGATCGCGTGGGGCGGTGGCGACCAGTCAAGCCGGCTGAACCGGATCGTTACGTCTGCCGCTACCTCTGCCGAGGTTTGTAGCTCCGGCAGAGGCAGAGCAGAGCAAATGCCTAGGTTATAGGCAGTGTAGTTATACACCTGAGGAGTCTCCCATACTTACCCTTTCGCTCACGAAAATGTGAGCAGCCTTCGGGGGGTTTGAGCGGGAAATGCCTCATCGGTTAATTCTCCGTCGGAAGATCCTAGCGTGATTGCCTCGATGTCACCGAGAACGGTAATTCGAGGCGCCGCGTAGAGCTTCTTTTCGGTTTTTTTGTTTTGTTCCATAGTTTCCATCTCCTTAGACGTCGATGGTTGTTTCGATTAACGAAAGAGTAAGCTCGTTTTCGTTTTACATTGGTATCACCTCCCCTCAATGTGACCATGGGTGCTGCAGCCACAGGGCCAGAGAAGTGTATTTCAAGATGTTGAAAAGGTTCGAAGAATTTGCCGACTCGCCTGGGGCGACCAGTCAAGACGCCCGAGCCGGATCGTTACGTCTACCGCTACCTCTGCCGAAATTTGTAGCTTCGGCAGAGGCAGAGCAGAGCAAATGCCTAGGCTATAGGCAGTGCAGTTACACTCCTGAGGAGTCTCCCTTACTTACCCCTTTTGCTCACGAAAATGTGAGCAGCCTTCGGGGGGTTTGGGCGGGAAACGCCTGATCGGTTAAATCTCCGTCGGAAGTTCCTAACGTGATTGCCTCGATGTCACCGAGGACGGTAATTCGAGGCGCCGCGTAGGGCTTCTTTTCGGTTTTCCTGTTTTGTTCCATTGTTTCCATCTCCTTAGATGTCGATGGTTGTTGAGTTAACGAAAAAGTAAGCTCGTTTTCGTTTTACATTGGTATCACCTCCTCTCAATGGGACCATGCGTGCTGCAGCCACAGGGCCAGAGAAGTGCATTTCAAGATGTTGAAAAGGTCCGAAGAATCCGCCGACTCGCCGGATAGAAACCGTTGGTATGACTGACGGAGGATGTTAACGTTCACGTATTTCTCGATGACGCCAGGGTTGTCGATGATAATTCTCGCCAACACATCCTGTTCAAAGGTCTTCAGCCCGTAAGAAAGGCTCGGCGTGAAATCCATCTTGCCGCCCCGCCACTGAACCTTTTTCGGGAGGATGTTTTCCATGGCGCGGCGCATTACCATCCTCGTCCAGCCATGGAAAAGTTTCTGTTCCCCCGGCAGCGACAGGCAAAACTCCACGACCCGCCGGTCCCAGAAAGGGTAACGTTTTTCAATGGCGAAGGCTGCCGCCGCGCTATCATGCACTTCGAGGGCAAAAGCTTGCATAGGTTGAGCCAGCACCCTGTAGTGACCTTCCCGCTCGCTGCGGGCAGAGTTGCAAAGGGTCTTTCGCCATGCTTTGTGGCGCTCAGCCATGTTCGTTCGAACAGCGAAATCAGGATTCAAGAGATCCTGCCAGTCACCGCCTTTAATTTGCTTGGCGCCAACTGGGCGTGGCCGAAGCCGTGCGAGACGTTTGCAAATTCGCCGCGCCATCTGCAGGGACTTGTGCCTGGCAAGCAACGGATTAAATCCGTAGTGCCACCCATAAGCACGCAGTAAGTTCACAGGCGAGTCGCCGTAGTGTTTAGCCAGCCCCCTTACTTCTCTCGTCAAAGACAACCAGCGCCCGGCTATAGCCAATTCGTCCAGGTACTTGTAGCCGTGAGAAACGACGCTGTCGCCGTCATGCCCGTCAAGCAGCACTTGCACGCCGTTCTCGCTAACAGTCTTATAGATCGTCCACACCATTGCGAAGTTAGGGGCATAGAAGGCCTGATCCTCGTGCCAGTGAATGCGGTCTATTTCTCGGAAAGGTCCATTCTGATCGCCCTGGATGAAGTGAGGGTCAAGGCCGTCGAGTGTGAGTACCGCGTTGATGTATTCGCGCTCGTCGCACCGCGGAACTTTGTCAAATACTACTGAGAAAGTGCGCAGACGCCGTTCTTTTTCGCCGAGCAGCTTACGCGCAGTGCAGGTAATTGACGACGAGTCGAGCCCCCCGCTCAACAAGGAGCCGACAGGCGTGATACTGCGCAGGCGGGACCGCACGGCCTCGGTAAACACCTCACGAAATCCTTCGGCGTACTCTTCATCCGAACGCAACCTCAGTTCGCGCGATGGATCAAGTGCCCAGTATCGGTGGGTGCGTACGCCGTCGGGCGTGACTGTCATGGTGTGCGCTGCAGGCAGCCGAAGAATATCCCGATAAAAGGTGCTCTCCTCGTCCGAAAACACGTCAGCCAGGTGATCACCTACCCGCACCTCGTTGAGTTCGCAAGGCACTTCCGGCAGAACGAAGAGCGCTTTCATCTCAGTGGCGAATACGAAAACCTGCCCGGGCGACGAATAGTAATAGAAGGGCCTGACCCCAAAATGGTCTCGTGCGCAGAACAGCTTCCGAAGTCGCGCGTCCCAGATCGCGAACGCGAAGTCACCGAGCAACCTCTCTGCACAGCTCTCACCCCAATGGCAATAGGCGGTAAGAATCAACTCGCTATCGGTTTCTTGTCCCAAGTTGGCGCCCGATGATCGCAACACGCTAATCAGTTCCTCGCGGTTATCAAGGCGGGCGTCCGATGTGATCGCAAATTGGCCACCTGGGCTCTTGAATGGCAGGCGCTCGTTGAGTGACTCGGGTGTGGTGTGTAGCATTCTGTGTCCCAGACCCACTGGTCCATCGCACCAAACGTCTGAACCGTCCGGTCCGCGGTGGGCAAGCACCTGTGTCATTCGCGCGAGCACCGAATGCGACGCCGGACGCCCGCCGGAGTAATAAAGGCCAAAAATCGCGCTCATATTCCTTCGACCGCGTGCAAGATCGTGAATCGTTCGAGGTCGGCGTCGGTGCCGCCGACAACTACCTGGCCGTTACTTTCAACCCAGGCGTGGGCCTCGAGTTTCCCTTCTGTGCTCTTGGCAACTCCGATGCGCAGCGTGGCAGGAAACCCAGCTTCTTCAAGTAGTGTTACCGTAACGAGTGCCTGGGCCAGACATGTAGCCGCCGGGGCGTAACGACTGGCAAGTCTTACGCTGCCAGCGATCTTTTCGACTTGCCCGTTCTCTAAGAGGCCTGGTGAGAGGGATCTTTTGGTTTTTCTGCCTAGGAAATCGCGCAGGGTTTGAAACGGAAGCAGCCACAAACCGATTCTGACTGCCCACAACAGAATCGCAGCCTTCACGAGAATCCTTCGATTACCCTCAGGCAGTCGTAGGAATTTAAGTATTCGGCTCATTCTGGATGTTTATGAGGTTGCGTTGAGCCATTTCAGAGAAAAGATCTTTCAGATCCAGCGCGCAACGCTCAGGCTCAACCGAATACTCTTCGAGCACGGCCGCCGTTATGTCGCTGAGCACCTTAGGTTCCTGAATCAACCCCCATACGAAAGTACCGACATCATCGAGGCCGTAGTAGACTCCTGATTGCATGTCGAGGATGACTGCGCCTTCAGAGAGATCACAGCACAGCAGATCTCTCCTGGCGACGATGGTAGAAGAATCGTTAAGAGTCATAGGGTGATGGTCAAGAAACCCCGCTCGTGATATAGAGAATGTAGCATCAACCATTGTCTACCCTTCTATTCTTTATTTGAACCGAAGTTTTCGTATGGTTCGAATGTTCAGGACCTCGCCAAAAACTGGGGGCTCAATCTTCAACTATTAGTTAGAATAGGATCGAATCATTGGAAACAAGATTCGACGTTTACTGAGGCTTGTGATGTTCCCGAGGCTCTCCTTGACGCTTCCCATGCCCGACAAGCTGCATCAATCGCCCAAGGCCATAGATCTTGGCCACGCGGATCGGCCTAACCAGATAGTAAAGGAACGATAGGAGCTCAGGCAGTGGAAGAAGGTGCGTATCCCTTACATTTGGCCTCAAGGCGTGGGTTAGCTTATGAAGATAATACCGAAGGCGTAGACGAGTTCGATCGGTCCACTCCTCTTTAAGGTTAACGTGGAAATAACTGCCCGTTAGTGCAAGAGAGATGCCTCCATTGGACGGAAAGAGCAATGCCAGAACGCGCGCTGCCACCGACTTGACTTCCGGGTCGGATTCAATCGTGAGCGTAACTTCGCGCGGCATAGTAGCACCGAGGAGATTGGATGCCAGCGACAGACCGAGCGAGAGCATCCTTACACTCCGCAAGTTGCGGGCCCGCTTTAACACCTGGTTCCAATCCATGTGCGGATTCGCTCGTATCAATTCCGCGATGTCACAGATCCACTGGAGTCGCTTGAACGAATGCTTGGCGCCGTGCACGCAAAGGACTAAAAGCATATCTTCGGCACTGAGGTTTGATACTCTCGCGCCACCAAGCGTGATTGTGCCCAGGCGTTGCCAGAGCGGATCCGAATCGAGCGGGAAGAGAAACAAACTTGCGACTCTCCAGTGAAGCTCAACCCTGATTGGCAAGCCCGGATGAACAAATACGATGTCTTTCTGGTCTCGAGATCTGAGACGGGCCTCCTCCTGAGCTCTGGTCAACTGAGTTTTCACCGTGTGAAAGCCTCTGGATAGCAACAACTCCTTGGTCCGAAGAATATCTCGCTCGTGAACCAGAATATCCAAGTCAATAAAGGTTCGCAGGACGACGCTTCCGTAAGCCGAGGCAGATAACACCGGTCCCTTGTAAGGGACCGCTTTTATGCCGTGTTCTTCCATCGACGCCAGTAACTTCAGCAATTCCCCCGTGTAGAACAGATTGCGACGAGCGTGAGCGAAGAAGTCGTTGTGCAGCCTTTGCAGAATCTCCTTGGGAACGGCTTCGGCAAAACTGTCAAGGCTCCGGCAGACCAGTGGCATGACGAAGTGCTCTTCCGCCTTCTGCAGTACGTAGTCCCAATTCAACTGATGCTTTAGTAGCCCTCTTATCTTCTCAACCACCTCGGGATCCAGCGTGGTGCGGGCACACGCAAGGAGCAGGTGCGCTTCCGGCGATCCAGGTGTTAAGAATGTATGAGGTGAAGTTCCAGACAACAGATTAACCCTTCTTCCAACTGTCTCTAATTGCTCGTTCAACGCAATCGCCTCAAGTCGGACCTGAGCTACGGTCGGGGCTTCCTTCCATTTTCGATTCTGTCAAGCCGACACTCTCGCTTCGCACCGGGCTATTGGACGATTTACCGAGGACAGACCGAACACAGCACATAGCATCCTAACTGTACGGATCACATGGTCGATCTCTCCGTCGCACATACCGGGGAAAATCGGAAGGCTAATGAGCCGCTCACAAACTGTAGACGCGACCGGCAGATCCTTGGTGCGCCACCCAAACGTCTCCTGATAGTAAGGATGCAGATGGAGGGGACGCCAACGCACCGAGCATCCGACATGTGCTTGCTTCAAAGCTTGTATGAAAGCGTTCCGATCAACGGACAGTCTCTCGAGTCTCAACCTCAGTGGGAACAGGTGCCAGGAATGTATCCGGTCTGGATCATCAGGCGGTAACTCTATCTCTGGGATGTTAGACAACTGCTCCAGATAACGTTTAGCTATAGACTCGCGTTCTTTCCGCATCTCCTCTGATCTAGCCAACTGATGAATACCAATAGACGCCGCTATGTCGGTGAGGTTGTATTTGAACCCAGGGGCGCCGATCTTGTAGTCCCCACTACCACTCTCTGAATAACTATTCCAGGCGTCCTCGGTAAGACCGTGAAGCGACATCCTCTGAATTCGGGCAGCGAGTTCGGCGTCGTTAGTCACGGCCATCCCACCCTCGTCAGTTGTGATCGTCTTGTTGGCGTAAAACGAGAAACACGATACGTCCGCGGTGCCTTCTCCACATCTCTGCCAAGGTTCGCTGGGACTTCTTCTCCAGGCTGACGGGAAGGCATGGGCCGCATCTTCGACCACCCACAACCCTTGGCGGGCCGCGAAAGCTTGAATCGCGTCGCAGTCCAGCATGAGTCCGCCCACATGAACAGGAATGATTCCAACCACCTGAGTGTCTTTCGGAATCGACTCCGGCAGTTCCCCGTGGCGTAGTTGATCGAGCTTCCTGGCAGCGTCGTCAAGGTCAAGGTTCAATGTTTCCGAATCGCAATCGACTAGGATAGGTATCGCACCTTGATAACGAACGACTTCAGCAGTCGCAGCAAATGTCATGGTTGGGACCAGAACGCCCTGGCCCGGCTTCAGTCCGAGTGCTTCCACCGCAAGATGCAACGCCGCTGTGCACGAGCTAGCGCTGACAGCATGTCTGCCAAGAACTGCTTCTGCAAACTGGGTCTCGAACCGTTTGACCTTTGGACCGGTGGTTAGCCAGCCCGAACGAAGCGTGTCTATGACTTCTTGGATTTCAGCATCGTTCAGAGAAGGCCGAAAAAACGGTACACTGCTCGAACTAGTCGAGACATTTGAGGGAGGCATAGCTATTCTCCTGAACTACGAGTGACGGATCGTCAATTGATGTGAGTGGTCAACAAAACAGAGATGCGAACGTCTTATCCGAAGATTGGATCCTGGGCGTGATACTCGCTTGCGCTCATTCCCGTTTGTTTCCTGAAGGTGCGCGAAAAGTAGTGGCTGTCAGAAAAGCCAACTCGAGCCGCAACCTCTTTGACACTGTACTGCCGTGTGACCAACATACGCTTAGCCTCTTCAATGCGTGTCGTTCCTAATAGTTGACGAAAACTGATGCCAACTTGTTGATTTAGAACCCGCGACAAGACCGCGGGCGACACGGCGAGCTCTCGGGCCACACGTTGAAGATCCAGGTTTGGGTCTGAGTAATTCTCGGCAATCACTCGCATTACCTCGCGCACCGTATCGTAATTATGGTCCCTGTGAACGTGCTCACATTGAGGAATCGGCAGTACTTTCCTCAGTGAACGAACAATCTCCACGTCTGACTTGTTGCCCGGCTCTTCACTCAAGATAAACTCGCTGCGAATCGCGTCTCGCAGTCCCTGTCCGTTCTCGAGGCGTCGCAAAATCATCACCGGGACGCTTGGGTAGATACGCCGCAATTGGCTGATAAATAGGCGGCGCACAGGATATCGCGCAACACCGATGACGATCAGGTCGACATCATGACTAGCAGCATTAGAGCGCGACTTGTCTTTTGAAGCGACAGCGGTTAGCCGCGAAGCAGGAACATTGCTCAGAGCGTCCAAGATGTGCTCGCAGCAATCAATCGCCATTATGTGCAGTTCCACTAGCTTCTCTGCCTTTCGGCGCTGACTTATTTGAGCTTCGGGGTGATTATTCACGTAAACCGCGGAACATTGGCCCTGACACAGTCGCAACCTTCCTGTTATTGTGGCTCATTTGTCACTTCTCCCTCAGTGGCGGGCTGCATCCGGTTCGGTATTCGCCTCCAGGCTATGTCTACTGGCGCATGGATCATATGGTCCTCGGCGACCTTGGAATGAGAATAATCCACTGAGCGGCAACAATCTAGCTAGAGAATCGCAAGAAAACTACAAGAAAGCCATTCAAAGGCCCGGATTTATCCACCCTTTGGAGTCTTTCTTCCACGAAAAAGGGCTTGAACAAGTGAGCCTGCCTGCCTATTCTTTCTGTGAAGCCCCGAGCTCTTAAGATTCTTGTTTGAAGCTCGCTTCAACTTCTTGCCTCAATCCCGATAAAAAGTTCCTTACCCGACGATTGGAGTGGAAAAAGATTTTCGTCTGACCCGCTCCTTGAGTTGACCAGGAAACAAAAGCGCGGATTGGCAAACTTTGTTAAGATGACCGGTTTTGTTGACCTGCGCCAGGCAGAATTCAAGGTAGCCGAGGACAAAAGAGTTGTCCTCATTAGCTAAAACGTGCGGTTCGCCTTCGGGTGAAACAGCTATCTAAGCTTGAGTTTTCTAAATAAGCGCCTTATGCAGAATCAACTATTCTCCCAGCGAGGTCGGAATCTATTTCGCGCGACCGCAAGAACTTTTTTCATTCTATTTTTGCTCGCCTGCGCGATGGCGGGCACTCTGCAAGCGTTTGGCCCACGCAACTCAGCGCGCCTGCAACGCAACGTTGCGAGGATAATCCCATTAGGCGAAACTTCTTTCGCGAAAGTCTTCGGAACTTCCGGCAGTCAAGATAGCGCCTCATCCATCCATAACAAACCAATTAATCTCTCCGGTAGTAGTGCAGAGAGAATTAAGTTCTATGAGGCGGCAGCGGCAGCAGCTGCCACACGCCTGCTCACTACTCTGCACGGGCTTATTGCCGACCCCTCTGCCGGATACGATTTACTTCGGGGAACGAGCTCGGGTTTCTATTCGCCGTCTTCTCTGGCGATCATTGCGGCGCTCCAACAAACCCGACCGATCCTCTTAAGCGAGCCAACCTCCACACGCGCTATTGCGATGGAATCTGAAACGTCCGAGAATCAGCCGTTCAGGACCATGTCGCCGATTCCGTGGGCTTTGGACCCGCGCACGCGTATCACGCTCTTTGCGATGAACCTGGGCATCGCCGTGGGCCAGGTGAACCCTCAATCGTTTACCGCCGACGCAGAAGATGTTTCGCAAACTCGCTACCCCTTAGTTGTTGAATATGTTGGCCCGGTGGCCCAGTACCCCTGGATGACGATGGTCGTCTTGCGACTAAACGACAATCTGGGACCAGTCGGGGATGTGCTCGTTCGCATAAATGCTAATGGCCTGGCCAGCAACCGTGTGCGCGTGGGCATCGGTGTTATCGGAGGCGGACCGCCCGACGACATAGATGCGATTCCGACTCCCGCGCCACCCCCACCAGGCCCACCGCCCGGTCCTACGCCTACGCCAACTCCTACGCCGACGCCGACGCCGACGCCGTCGCCGACTCCCCAGGTGACCGCGTTTGAATTACGCGACGCAAACAACAACGTCCTTCCACTTTCAAACGGAACGCAATTGATCATTGGCGCCAGACCGGAACCGTTGACAATTTATGCGACTACTAACCCTTCGGTGGTCGGAAGCGTTCGAATGCAACTGGTGCCGATTGATGATCACGCTGAAAACGGCGCGCCTTACACAACTAATGGCTTTTCTTTGACCCAGCTTGTTGTCGGTGCCCATCAGTTAACTGCAACTCCCTACACTCAGGTTAATCTGGGTGGAACTCAAGGCACCGCTCTGACGATATCTATTCAGGTAGTTAACGCTGCGACGCCTACACCAACTCCAACTCCAACGCCAACTCCGACCCCAACGCCAACCCCAACGCCAACTCCGACGCCAGACACGACTCCGCCGGTGATCAGCGCGGTGTCCAGCTCGGGCATTACTTTGTTCGGTGCGACCATCAGCTGGAATACCAACGAAGCCAGCAATACTCAAGTCGACTACGGCCTGACTACCGCCTATGGCTCGAGCAC
>JBOGOU010000546.1:0-17146 GCA_050748205.1 Pyrinomonadaceae bacterium
GACGCTTCATCCAGGCGATGCAGCGCTTGAGAGGCTCCTGCATCTTCTCAGAGCTATCGTGGTGAATGTCTCCGTGGCCGGGTAGCACCCATTCAAAATTGTAAGCTCGTAGTTTTTCCATTGACCGCGTTTGCTCGGCCCACGAATACCAGGCCACACTGCGAAAAGCAGTCAGTGTTTCGCGCGATGGTGACCACGCCAAATGATCCCCGGTAAAAAGATACTTGGCCTTGTACAGAAAAACGACATGTCCCCGCGTATGTCCGGAAGTCGGTATAGCGATCAGATCATCGTCGAGTCGGATTTCTTCCTGACCATCGAGAATCTGTTCAACTCCGAGCCGGCGCGCGCCGTCGCTTGCGTGCATGATTCGCTCGCAGCCGAATTTCTCTGCGAATTCTTCATGAGCGGCAACATCATCGCGATGAGTCAAGAGCATTCGCCTGAGGCCACCCATCGCTTGGAATCTCTTGACAAGCTGACTGGCAAAGCGCGGTGAATCGATGAGCACATTCCCGCCTTTGCTCTCCGGACGAAGGATTAGATAGCTCCAGGCGCCGAAACTCGCCTCGGCAGTGAAACCGCAGAAATAAACGTCCTCGTCAACGAGAAGCGGAAAGGCGTCAATGCCGGTGCGCGCGTCATGCTTCTCAGTTGTTCCAATCGACCCGGTAGGACAGGCCACCAAGGCCATCATTGCCAAACGTGTTTCTTGTTCGGTCTCCGGTTGATGATGGACGCTACACTGATCGCCGTGGTCGCGAAATATTGCCGGTGCAAGCTCGCTGCAAGTCTCGCAATCGATGCAAGAGGCATCGACAAAAAAATCGCCGCGAACGTTTTGCGGCAACCGCTTAAGAACATTTGCCATCTGCGCACCCGGAATCCTTTGCTGCATCATGGCGCAATGGACGGTACTGTTCAAGTCGGCTCAGACACCTACAAACCAAACTCACTAATCAAACGGTGCAGATAAGAGCGGCTGATGCCCAGACGCCTGGCGGCTGCAACTTTGTTTCCGCCTTCACTCTCCAGCGCGCGCAATATCATGCGACGCTTGAGCGCTGCGACTCCTCCTTCCAGGGTCCTCTCGTCCGCGGCATTTGTATCCGGCAAGACTCGCAGCATTTTTTCCGGCAGGAATTCGAGGCCGAGCTTGTTTCCATTAGTCAGGACCACAAGTCTCTCGATCAGGTTCTCCAGTTCACGAACATTTCCCGGCCACTCATATTCCTGCAGCGCATCGATAAGAACACGATCCAACTCCGGCGTCGGGCGCAAGTACTTCTGCGCGGCCTTGGCAGCGAAGTGTGCAGCGAGAACAGGAATATCATCATTGCGTTTGCGCAAAGGTGGCAGCACAAGCGGCACGACATTGAGCCGGTAAAAAAGGTCCCGCCGGAATCGTCCCGCTTCGACTTCCTTCTCGAGATCCCGGTTGCTCGCGGCAATCAATCTGATATCTACACTCAGCGTCTTGGTTCCGCCGACCCGTTGAAACGTGCGCTCCTGCAAGACGCGCAGCAACTTCACTTGCACTGTCGGACTTAAATCGGCGACTTCGTCCAGGAATAAGGTCCCTCCGTCTGCAAGTTCGAAACGTCCTTTTCGCGCATGTGTCGCCGAAGTAAATGAACCTTTTTCGTGACCAAACAGTTCTGATTCGATTAACGACTCGGGCAAGGCCGCGCAGCTGACTCCTACAAAAGGACCACTGGACCGTGGACTCTCTTCATAAATGGCGCGTGCGAGCATCTCCTTGCCGGTGCCGTTTTCACCGATGATCAAGACGGTCGCGCTCGTCGCGGCAACCGCGCGCGCGTGTTTGACTATCTGCTCCAGAGACTGGCTCCCGCCGATTAGATGACTGAACCCTTTTGCCCGGAGCAGTTCGTCCAACAGGCGCGCATTTTCCAACTCCAGCCGTCGCATACGCGCGGCCTGGTTAACGATGTGCAGTACCTCGTCAGCCTTGAGCGGCTTCTCAAAGAATCCGTAAGCACCGTGCTTGACGGCGTCGAGGGCTGCATGTCTTGAGCTGCTTGCCGTGATCACAACAGCCTGGACCGGCGGTTGCGCCGCGCGCGCAGCCTTGATAATCGCCAATCCCTCAGAGATGTCTGCCTCGCACGGAGGCAGGTGGAGGTCGCTTACCACGACATCAATCTTTTCCTTCTCTAATAGCTCGACAGCCTCAGTTCGTGACGACACCTCGAGGACGCGAAAATCGGACTTTAGGGCCCAGTAGAGTCCGCGCCGAACAGCCGTATCGTCATCGACGACCAGTACTGTTCCTTTCAGTTGTGATTCTTCACCTGGCATCAAAACCTCAATTTTCAAATCAACTCGACGGCGCAAATGAATTCGCCGAGGTGTTACCACTCAAGCTATTTACTGGGACCGCGGGCGTCTCGCCCGCCGTCGCGCCGTTAGACGCGACATTCTCCACCAACGAGACCTGTTCGCGCCCCGCTCATTTGGGGCGAGAGGCCCGCGGTCCCAGTGATGAAGTTTCTGGGTAGATCGAACTGAGGGTTATCGAACGGCTTCTAGTTCCGGCCGCGCGAGTGGCGTGGATGGTAACACTACGCGAAAGGTTGTGCCAGCGGATTCCCTCGACTCCACGTCAATTGAGCCGCCATGCGCTCTCACAACCTCGCGGCAGGTGTAGAGGCCCAGGCCCACTCCCTTTTTCTTCGTGGTGGCAAAGGGACGATAGAGACGCTTCTCAAGAAAGTCGCGTGTCATACCCATTCCCGTATCAGTGACGCTAAAGAATGCTTTCCCCTCAGCGGTCTTGCCGGCCTCAATTGTAAGCGTGCCACTCTTTCCGGCCATGGCTTCCAAGGCGTTGATCACGAGATTTTCCATCACTTTCCCAATTCGCTCCTCATCAACCAAAGCGAAAAGAGACTCCGGCAGCTTCGCCTCTATTTGATGAATTCCGCGAACGGGCTCCGCGGTGAGAGCAATAACTCGCTTCAGCATGGGAATTAGATTTGCCATTTGCGGGCGCTGGTGTTCGCCGCTGAGCGTAGTGACCGGGTTGCTCAGGCGAGCCACCAACGCTCTCAAATTCTGTGTGGCAAGGTTGAGCGACTTCATCGCGTCGATGCGAAATTCTTCATTTTCAAAATGGCGCTCCATATTGCCCACAATCAACGACAGCGCTTCAATCGCATTCTTTAGATCGTGCGTGAGCATTGCTGACAGCTTAACAAACGACTGAAACTGCTGCGCTTCAGTTTCGCGAGCAATCTGCTGGCGCAAACGGTCCGTCATCAAATTAACATTGTCGGCCAGGAGGCGGTTGTCGTCGCTTGATCTCAACTCGATGCGGTGGTCGAGCTTACCCTTGGCAATCGCCGCAACTCCCTCGCTGACGCGTTCAATCCCTCGTGTCCTGCGATGAAAATAGAGCGCCAACAAAATAGCGGCGGCCATTCCGATCAGGACTGAATAAATAAGACCAGTGAGTCCCAAACGCCGTGCATCAGCAACTGCCTGCGAATAATTTCCCTGCACGGCAGCGATCGCATCCAGAGCTGGTAAGGCGTCGAAGGCTGCCCAGACCTCCTGGCCCGTTGACGAAATAAAACTCTGCCAACCCGCTTCCCCCGCGAGCATTCGACTCGCAACCGATCGGAAGTGAGGCATCGAGTCATTGACCGGCTGATGTATCAGTGTGCGATTCGGGTGATACAGAATTCGACCGGTACGATCAACAACAACCACCCTATGAGAGCCTGAGTTCATCTCTGCCGATTCATCCAACCCCGACTCCGCTGCGGCATCTGAGAGAAGGGAATCTACTTTTAGGTCTGCTACGAGAGCTCCGAGCAATACATCCGAGCCAGCCTCCTGATGGAAAACAGGGATCGTAAGACGCAAGATCGCGCCCGCCGGGGTAGTTGAAATGGGTGAACGCACTACCTCCCTCGTGCGTAAGCCCCAGATGCGTTCATCCGGGAGTGGCTGGCCGGGTAGGAAATCCTTGTTGCGAAAAATCAAGCCCTGAGTCGCTTGCTCACCAACACCGCGCTCCGCAAAAAACACTGGCTTCTTGTTCTGATCGAAGAAGGAAAAACTGGCGAAATGACTTCGATTATTCAGGAGCGAGGCGAGGTTGATCTTGAGGTTAGTTGCTAACGCATCGTCCGCGCCTGCATCAGACTGGTTTTGCCGGGGGCAAACGTATTCGCAAAGCGCCTCCGAACCTCCGAGCGCAACAAACTCATCCTCATATTTCTCCAGACGCCTGCTCAGGCCGGCGTCAAATTTATCCAGCTCGTTTTCCAGGTCGCGAATGAATGCCGATTCGGCCGCTGCGAGTCCATTGAAATAGGTGAAGACGCCCAGCAACACCAGCGGTCCAAGGCAGAGGCCTAGAAGGGTGAGAATGAATCCTGGCCGAAGACGGATCATTTTCCATTTGTCATTTGTCATTTTTCATTATTTTTCATTTGTCATTTTTCATATTTCGATCACGACCTGTCACTCTTCAAAGTTGAATTCACGCCTTCATATTCCGGAAAATGAAAATGACGAATGATAAATGGAAAATGGAAAATGTCTTGAGTCACTGCGTTGGGCGTCTTGAAACTCATACTGGCTATAGCGGCACTCTTCCAAACTCGGCCAGCAGAGGTGCCAACATGTTTACGATCTGGTCGTGGGCCAGGCCATTGCTCGCAACTATGCCGTTGCGATTCTGCACTTCGGGAGAGTTGTATTTGAGCGGCCGCCCAAAAAGATCTGTGAGACGCCCTCCCGCCTCCTGCAAAATCACCTCCGGAGCGCAAGTGTCCCACTGCTTGGTGCGCGGCGAGAGATGGACATAGAGGTCACATTGCCGCTCGACAATAAGGCCAACTTTGATTCCCACAGAGCCGCGTCGAACCTCTTCCTTAACTTTGAAAGCCTGAATCACTTTGTCCATGCGCGGGCTCCGGTGAGATCGGCTTGCCGCCAGTCGCATGCGCGAAAGCTCTTTCTGATCCGACACCACCGCTCGCTCAGTCGGAAGATCCGGCCGCGTTATCCACGCTCCTTTGCCACGCACCGCCTGATAAAGCACCCCGGTGAGCGGCTGGAAAACAACGCCAAGCACACATTCACCGTCCTCAGTAAGACCAATCTGCACGGCGAAGTCTCCATTGCCGTCGATAAAGCCATTGGTTCCATCGAGCGGGTCAATCATCCAAACCCTTCGCTTATCGAGACGATGTGTTGTATCGAGGGATTCTTCGGCGAGAATGCCATCGGCTGGAAACTCTTTTCTCAGCGCTTTGACGATTAGCTCATTTGCAACTCTGTCTGCCTGGGTCACAGGTTCTCGGTCGTCAACTCCGCTTTTCTGTTCGATCTCCAGAGGTCCCTCGTAAAACTCGAGGATGGCGGCGCCCGCTTCGCGCGCGAGATCGAGCGCCACACGAAGCTCGTGGTCGTATGATTGTGGCTTGGTGGCAATCATTTAAGCTTAAGAGCTATCAATTAACCCGAACTCTATTGTAAGCAAGAATTTCACGCAAAGACGCAAAGGGGCAAAGACGCAAAGAAGAATCCGCGCTTCATTTTAGCTGGGGCATTTCCCCATCCCCGCGTCTCCGCGTCTCCCCGTCCCCGCGTCAGGTTAATGCCTGCGCTGCTACCCGAATAATCTCCAGGGTCCTATCGACGTCCGCCTGCGTCGTTCGAAAGTTTGTGATGCACGCTCGCAGCGCAAACTTGCCACGAACGGTGGCATTCGAAAGATAGGCCTGGCCACCCCGTTGCACCGACAGCATTATTCTTTCGTTGAGCCGGTCAAGTTCGGCGTCGAGGCCAGCCCGTTCCGCCTGTGGCACAGATTCGAACCTGGCTTTGCATTCTCGCGGGACGTATCGAAAGCAACAGATGCTCAATTCAACGGGCGCCAGCAACTCAAAATCTTCGGCTTTCTCGACGGACTGCGCCATGTACTCCGCGAGCGAGTTATCTTCAATGATCGCCTCCGCGATGCGGTTTAGTCCGTAATAGCGCAGCGTCAGCCAGATCTTCAGCGCCCGGAAGCGCCGCGACAATTCCACTCCGTAGTCCCAGAAAGCGAAGGCCTCGCCACCTTCCTGCTCATGGACTTTTATGTAATCGGCTTCGCCGGAAGAGAAGGCAGCAACCGCGCTTGCGCCATCGTTAAGCAGCAAACACCCCGCATCGATGGGCACATATAACCACTTGTGCGCGTCGAGCGATACCGAATCAGCGCGCTCCAGGCCGGCGAATAGTGGCCGTTTGCGTTCGTCCAAAATGCCGGGCGTGCCATACGCGCCATCAACGTGAAACCAAAGACCATATTCCTTTGCCACGTCGGCGACTTCCTCGAGTGGATCTACCGCTCCCGTGTTTACCGTTCCGGCGCTCGCCACAACACAAAATGCTCTTAGCCCATTTCGCAGATCATCTTGAATCTGTCTACGCAAATGTCTCACGTCCATGTGGAAACGATCGTCGGAATCCACCAGGCGAACCTGTCCGCGACCAAGGCCAAGGATATCGGCAGCCTTCGGGATAGACATGTGGATCTGGTCAGAGGCATATATCGTCATCGGTGAGCCGGAATTCCAGAGACCTTTGCGTGCGATGTCGCTATTAGCTTTCGCGCGGTGCGCGATCAGTAGCGCAATCAGGTTTGCCATTGATCCCCCACTGGTCAGTAACCCCTGAGCGCACCGGCTGTAGCCAATCAAAGAGCCGAGCCATACCACAACAGTCCTTTCTATTTCCGTAGCTGAGGGAGCGGAGCGCCAGGCCGTAACGTTCGCGTTGAGGGCAGAGGCGATCAGATCGGCAAAGGCGCCGGCGGGAGTCGCGGGCGATGCCACATAACCGAAGAAACGGGGATGCCCGTTGTGGCGCAGGTTGGCAATGATCGTGCGACAGTCGTCAAGCAATTTTTCCAAAGGCTCGCCTTGGAGCGGAAGCTCGGCGCCTAACTGCTCGATTGTTTTCCCGCCTGAGGTTTGCGGAAAAACGGGAAGCGTCGAGACTGTCGCGAAGTACTCGGTCACAAGCCGGGTTACCTGCGACGAAAGCAATTCGACCTCCTCTCTCGAAGCGTCGAGAGCAGACTTACGTTGGCTCCTGGCTTCTCCTGTTTCGCTCATTTGATTCCCGGCGCAATTGCTACCAGCAGTGAGAGGCGCTCGCTTCCTGTATTCGTGACACCGTGCGGGACACCGGCCGGAGCAACGACCAGAGATCCAACTCCCACAGTGTGCTCCTCCTCTCCCACAGTAAAGTGACCCCGGCCTTCGAGCACAAAGTAGAACTTGTCCGCACCTTGATGTGCGTGCACATTCTGCGTCTGATTTGCCTCAAGACAATTCAAGCCAATCATTACGTGCCCTCCCTGCCAGAGAGTAGTCTTATAGAATTTTTCGGCTTGCGATCCTACGTGTTCGCGCCAATCGAGGATAGGAATCATAACAACCCTCAGTCTTTCACGGATCTCCAGGCTAGCAGGGGAACAGGTTAACAGGGGAAGAGGGGAATAGGGGAATGGGAAAACAAAAGTCGATGTTGAACCTTTCAAGTGCGGCCAATTTGCAGGTAAGGAAGGTGGGCTTGCCCCCGCCTCAAGCTGGAACATCTTTCACTTCAAAAGATCAGTCTCTAGGTTTGAAACAAAGCTAAGAGTTGGAGGGCTTTCACAGTTGAGCGGGGGCAAGCCCACCTTCCTTACCTGCAAATTGCCGCACCTTGAAAGGTTCAACTTCCCCTCTTCCCCCGTTCCCCTGTTCCCTCTTCCCCCGTTCCCCTGTTCCCCGGTTGCCTGTTTGTTCCGCTTGCAGGTGTGGATTTTTCTTTCGTATAGTCTGGACTCCGATTATGACCCCTGCAAATAAGTCCTTTCCTGGCTTCGCAACCCTTGACGGTACGACGCGTTACCGCGAACGTTTCAAGGACCACGCCGCTGAGAATCATTTTCGCAACGAACAGGGACTCTGGCTGTCATCCATCGGCCTTGGTACTTATCTGGGTAATGCGGACGATGTCACCGATGCGAACTACACAGAGGCGATTGTCCGCTCGGTTGAGCTGGGCGCAAACGTAATCGACACGGCAGCAAATTACCGCTTTCAAAGAAGTGAGCGTTCAATCGGCAAGGCCTTGAAGAAACTAGTTGACGCTCACAGCTTCGAGCGCGATGAAATCCTGGTCTGTACCAAGGGAGGATATTTGCCATTCGATGAAGCGCCCCCCAGAGACGTGCGCGCTTACGTTGAGCAGACTTTCGTGCGCCCAGGCATTGCACGGCTTGAAGATTTTGTCGGCGGCAGTCATTGCATGACGCCCTCATACCTGCAAAACCAGTTAGAGCAGTCACTGCGAAACATGGGCCTGGAGTGCGTCGATGTCTATTACGTTCACAATCCCGAATCGCAGCTCGGATCTGTTACCGAAGATGAATTCTATTCCAGACTGCGTGCCGCATTTGAGTTGTTGCAAACAAAGATCGCGCAGGGTCAGATAAAGATGTACGGAGTGGCAACCTGGAACGGCTTTCGCGTTCCGCCTGGCGAGCGCGGGTATCATTCGCTGCCACGGATGGTTGACCTTGCCCGTGAAGTGGGAGGAGAGTCGCACGGTTTCCGCTTCGTCCAGCTCCCCTTAAATCTGGCTATGCCGGAAGCTTTGGTATTGCGCAATCAGATGGTCGAGGGAATGTGGGTTTCCACCCTTGAAGCTGCGGCAGCACTGGGTGTCACCGTTGTCTCTAGCGCCTCGATCCTGCAAGGGCGCGTCGCGCAAGGTTTGCCGGAAACGATTCGGGAGCCACTCGGCTCGCTGGCCACGGATGCACAAACAGCAATTCAGTTTGTGCGCTCGACGCCCGGAATCACAACCGCGCTTGTAGGCATGAGTAGCCGCGAGCACGTCGATGAAAACTTGCAACTCGTTCGGGTTGAACCGGTGCACCCGGAAGACTTCCGGCGTGTATTCTCAGAGGAGTAACCAACTATGAGCGAACGAAAGTACAAATCATTCGCTGAATTCTGGCCTTACTACGTCAGTGAACACGGAAAACCGGTTACTCGACTGCTCCACTTGATCGGAACAACCGCGGGTCTGGCCTTGCTCGTGTTCTTTATTGCTTCCGGCAGATGGTGGCTCTTCCCACTCGCCCTGGTTCCAGGATACGGCGCCGCATGGGCCGGACATTTCTTTGTCGAGAAAAACAAACCGGCCACTTTCCAATATCCGTTATGGTCGTTCATGGGTGATTACAAGATGATTGGGCTGATGCTTTCCGGAAAGATGAACGCGGAGGTGAAGCGCGTGGCATCCAGTGGTAAAAAGCCGGCTTAAAGATCAAGAAATCCCACCCACGGAAGTGGGTGGGATTTCTGAGTTTTGACACAGTCTCTACCGAGGTGGTACTGGCCCGTTGACCCGCAACGCGGCGCATTCGCGAATGTTAATGAAAGAATGACAAATGAGAAATGGAAAATGATCAGTAAGACATGAAAGGTAATATCCCCATTCCTGAACTTCCTCACGCGGAGGACCTCTGGCTAATCGTCCATGTGACTTCCGTGCGCGATCGTCGCACGCAACAAGGGAAGCGGTTTTCCGATGCTCTGGCGCGTAATGCGACGGGCTCAATCTCTTTAAAGATCTGGTCCGAAGTGCTGGACGTTGGTAAACCGATTAGACCCGGACTCTGGGGCATCACGGGCCGTCTTGAAACCTTTCAAGATCGCACGCAGTTTGTAGTAGCTGAGTATCGCCCAATCTCTGTCGAGCAATATCGTGAGCATCAAGGAGTAGATCCGGTCCTGCCACTGGCTTACACGATCGATATTGAAACGCTGGCGGTGCCGGATTACCGCGAACGAGTGGGGCTGCAACTTGAGCGCACTATGAGGCTCGGCAACATGCGCCTTGAGCAGCAGCAAAGATATCTAGAAGACATCGCGGCGGAAGAAGAACGCTGTTATCAGTTAGGTTCCTTAAGCGCGACTTCGGGCCGAATATTATGCCTTGCCGTGCATGTTGGTCCCGTTCCGGGAATGGAGTTCGACGGTGTCGAGCAACCCCAGGCGGAGTATGTGTTTGGAATCGACCCCGAAGGGAACGAAGAGGAAGAGAAACGTGCGCTCAGAGGTTTTCTTAATCTCCTCAAGGATTTCGATCCCGAAACGGATGAAGTCGTGGGTCACAATATTTTGAACTTCGATCTTCCCTTCATCTTTCAACGCTGTCTCATCAATAGTATTCCCGTGCGGCCGTTTGTCGATCTCTCGGATTTTCACGCGCGCGGGGTATTTGACACGATGCATCGTTGGTGGCTGGGCGCCAAACGAAACGTCAGCCTCGATGACCTTGCCTGGTCGTTAGGGATTGAGTCGAGCAAAACAGCAGAAGCGGAAGGCAGCAAGGTATTTGATATGTACCAGGAGGGAAAGCTGGCAGAGATACGCGAATACAATCTGAACGACGTGCGCGTGACACGAAAAGTCTACGAGCGCATGGTGGCGTGTTTTGGACGGTAACGTGTCACGTTGGTCTGAAACATTCAACCAGCCTGCTTAGAGTCTGTCGGGAAAAGGAATTCTGATTTCTCATTCACACCGCGGCTTTAGCCCGGTGATCAAATGGCCAAAGCCACGAGGAACCGTTTCAACGTTTTTCTTGGGGACGCTCAAAATAGTTACGGATGTTAAGTTGCTGGCTCTGATGAACCTCAACGGAAAAGTGTGCTCGCAAGAAAGTGCATCCGCAGCGAAGCAAACCGTTAAAACGGTTCACTTGTTTTTATCGCGGCCAGATCACCGGGCTGAAGCCACGGTGTGAATGAGAAGCGCAGATGTGCCACCGCAGCTCCGTTGGCCCGTGCTCGCCACAACGTTTCATTTTTGCAACACTTGCTGGTAGACTGGAAAAACTTGGATGGAGAAGGGTTGATGCTTGAAGTCTTTTTGAGTCTCCTGGTGGGTTTTGGCCTTGGCGTCTTGCTTGCCTGGCTGGCACTTCGAACAAAACTCTCGCACGAGTACGAGCGCGCGAAAGCGGAAACCGCGACCCAACTAGCCACGCTTACAGAGCGACTAGCAGGTAAAGAACATGAGCTCAGACGGCTTCAAGAGGCCTTCGACAAGCAGGTGGTCGAGCGTGAAACGCTCAGAGCGGAGATCACCCAGGTGAAAGCTGCGCTGGAAGGGGAACGCCGCGCCGGTCAGGAACGAAGTGAGTCTTTCAAACAGGCAGCCGAAGAGTTGACGGAAAAATTCAAGGCACTCTCGCGCGATGCTCTCAAGGACAACAACCAATCGTTCCTGGAACTGGCAAAGGCAAACCTGGAAAAGATTCAAGAGACCGCGAAGGGCGAACTCGAGATTCGTAAAAACGCTATCGATGACCTTGTGAAACCGCTCAAGGAGTCGCTCGACAAGGTCGACGGCAAGATCGGGGAGATGGAAAAGGCGCGGGCTGGCGCCTACTCCGAGTTGCGCGAGCAAGTAAAGCATCTTGCTGCATCCCAATCGCAACTGCAGGCAGAGACCGGAAATCTGGTCAAGGCGTTGCGCGTCCCGCATGTGCGCGGTCGTTGGGGCGAAATCCAGTTGCGGCGGGTAGTCGAGTTGGCGGGAATGCTTCAGTACTGCGACTTTGTCCAGCAGGAAACGGTAGTCACTGAAGACAGTCGCATACGCCCGGACGTCATCGTCCGGCTCCCGGGCAACAGGACCATCGTCATCGACTCCAAGGTGCCCTTTGACGCCTTTTATGAGTCAATCTCCACCACGGACGACGAGACTCGTTGCGCGAAACTGAAGGAGCATGCGCGACTGGTGCGTTCGCACATCTCCGCCTTGAGCAAAAAGTCTTACTGGGAAACCGTGCACCCGACACCCGAGTTTGTTTTGCTTTTCCTTCCGGGCGAGACTTTTTACAGTGCCGCCCTGGAAAACGATCCAAAGTTGATTGAAGACGGCGTGGACCAGGGCGTGATCATCGCCACTCCCACAACGCTGATCGCGCTGCTCAAAGCAGTCTCCTATGGTTGGCGTCAAGAACGGATGGCAACCAACGCGCAAGAGGTCAGCCGGCTCGGCAAGGATCTTTACGATCGCCTTCGCACGTTTACGAATTACTTTGCAGACATTGGCCGGGGATTGGACCGCGCGTTGGATTCTTACAACAAGGGTGTCGGCTCACTCGAGGCACGGGTGCTCGTCACTGCGAGAAAGTTTAAAGACACTGGGGCAATAGCCGGCGAGGAGATTGAAACGATAGAACCTGTAGACAAAGCAGCTCGGTCACTGAGTCTGGATGAAGGTGGACTGTTTCCCGATCTGGTTGCCGGAGACGATGAGACACCGGACGAAGAAGAAGAGTCTCTGCCACTGCTTAGTTCGAGAAGCGCCGTTGGGGGAGATTCATAAGAAAGGTATCCTGTTTTCCAGAGCCAGGACTTTCTGGATTTGCGGCCGAGGCCGCGGGGTATTCTGGTCAGTCTGGGGATCGATCTTCTTAATCTGTGGAGTATGGCTTGTCAAAGGAAATCTGGTTAGGTCCTCTTCTTGGTAACAATCGTGCCCGTCTCATTGAGCGTTGCGCGGACCTCGTCTCAAAGAACCAGGCCGAGTCGTTCCTCTACCTCGCCGCTTCGCATCCGCTGCTGGAGTTAGTAACTGAACAGGTTCTGGATGGCGCGAAAAATCACGGACTCTGGGATGAGCTACCCGTCTACCTCTTCAACGGGTTTGTACGACGAATTCTCTCGACTGCCGTCGACGAAGAGACAAGGGCGTCTCTCGCTCCTCGCATTCCCATCGATCGCGAGGAGCTCCCTCTGAAGCAAAGTTTGATCTCGCAAATCCTCGCGCGACTATTAGCTCAGGGAAAACTCAAGGCACTTGCCCCTCTGGCCCATAGCGATGGCTGTGTAAACACAGTCGTCACTTTGATCGGTGAGATTCAACGCGCGGGCAAGACTCCTGCCGAGCTTCAGGAGATTGTTGCCGGCCGGCAAGCTGAGTACGCTCTCGGGTCGCAAGACAATCAGTCCGGCGGTCAAGCAAAAAGGAACAGCGCCTCTGATCCCTTCTCCGGAGGCAATGGCCAACCCTTTGTACAAACCGACTTCGATCAGGAGGTCGCGCTAATCTACTCAACCTACGCGAGACTGCTCGAACAACACAATCTCACGGAAGACGACGCCAACGGATTGCGCGCGCTTGCCGTTCTCAGCGGCCAACTAGCAGGCCGGACACTTGCTCTGCCATGGTTAGAGAATGCCAGGCTGCTGATCCTTGACGGCTTCTTCGATTTCACGCCGGTCCAGGGCGATATGCTGCGGGCCATCATTCCTCGCTTCCACGAAGTAATCGTCAACCTCAATAAGGACGAGCGCAATCCGGAGATCTTCAAACCATTTGGCGAGACGACAAACCAGCTTTGCGCGATCGCTAACTTTGAGATTAAGCACAGCACCGAAAGCATGTCGACACCGGGTGCCCTGGCGCCGCTGCGAGAAAAACTTTTCAACCCTTCCCTTCCGAACCAGCAGCTGACCCACCGGGAGGAAGAAGAAGAGGTAGAGGAAAACACTCAGGCGGAGATTCGTTACTTCGATTGCACCGATCGCGAAACTGAAGTACGTGCAATCGCCAAAGAAATAAAACGGCTCGCTTTACTTGAAGGCTACAAACTTTCGGAAATTGCACTGGTTGTGCGCGAGAGCGAATCGTATGCGGAGACGATTATCCGTGTGATGCGCGAAGAGTCTCTGCCGTGCAATCTCGACCGCCGCATTGTCGCCGCCGCAATTCCCGCAGCTCGCGCCGTGGTGAAACTGCTCGCAGTACTTGACGATCTCACTCGGGTTGAGTCGAACGTTCTGAAAATGCCGCAGCTCGCCGACCAGATTAAGTCGGGCTACTTTCGCTTGTCACATGAAGAGATCGATGCGCTCGCCAGGGAATTCGACGGAAAACACGCCCACTTGATCAGCGAAGGGGAAACCCTCGATGCTGGACGCAAGGAAAGAAAGAAGCGCGATTTTGGCATTGGGCGTTGGGATGCCGACGCGCTGGAAAATATCATCGCCTACGTTGGCGGCGAGTTGCGCTTGAATGATTGGCTGGACCGCTGCCGCAAGCTGATCGAACAGTTGCCTGCGGCTGCGGCAACCAGGGAGCTGTTCAACGTCGACGCGATTGAAGCAAGTAGTGACGATGAAGATGCGCAGGTCGCCGATGCCGAAACCGTCCAGAAAGAAGATCGTCACGTCGAGAAGAAGCGGCGGCCGCAGCGCGACGTGCATCCGGCCGCCCTGGCCTGGGCCGCACTAGTCATCAAACATTTTGCCGCCCACATTCAAGCGGTGCCGCGCGCAGGTCAGCCCGTTGAGTTGCGTGCAGCATTGATGAAGCTGATGGGCCAGTTCGAATTTCGCGCACAGGTAAGCAGACCCGTTCGCAAAACGGAGGGCCACGACCTACCGCGCACTACGCTCGATTTTCATGCGCTTGAGGCTTTGCGCCGCGCGCTGGTGACGACTATTAAAAGCATTGAAATAACTCGGGAAGGCGAGACTGGCCCCATACCGCTCACAATCTTTACCGAAGAGATGCGGCGCTGTCTGAGTGCGCAAAGCGTTACGCTGGGCAGCGCCGAACGTGGCGGTCTCCGCGTCTTGGCAGCAACCGACGTGCGTGGCTTGCGTTTTCGCGCGCTCTTTGTCGCCGGTATGGTTGAAGGAGGGTTTCCGCTCAGTGCTTCCCGAGACTGGATTTATCCCCACGAAGAACGTGAGCGCCTGAAGCGTTATGGACTGGTGCTGGAGGATATCTCTCCGAAAACCCTGCTGAAAGAAGAACACTACTTCTATCAAGTCGCGTGTCGCGCGACCGAGCGTTTTTACTTAACTCGGCCGCTGCTGGTCGAAGGCGATACGGAGACTGTTGCCTCTTACTACATTGAAGAGCTGCGCCGCGCCATTGCTCCAGCGAAATTGCGTACGGAAGAAGTGGTGCGCCCTGATTACGACGGCCGGGCGCTAGAGTCGTCCTCGACCGCGAGGGAATTGATTATCGGTCTTGTGCGTCAGGAGCAACGCCATCTAGGTGGTCTCGACCGAGTTGGATTGCGTCCCTCTCCACAGGTGAGTCGCTTTTTATCACTGGTGCGTAACGATCGGTTGTTAAGTGAGTCCGCGTTGCGCCGGATCCTCATCGAACGAGAGCGCTCGGGAGAAAGTTTCGGCCCCTACGATGGACAGATTACCGATCCCAATCTGCTGTCCTTGATCAATCGCCGCTTTGGACCTGACTTCGTTCACAGTGCCAGCGGTTTAAGCACTTTCGGCAACTGCCCCTATCGCTTCTTCGCGCAACGCGTTTTGAAGCTCGAGCCTCGCGGCGAGGCAGCCCTGGATCTACAAGCGCTCGACGCGGGCAAGTTGCTGCATGACATTCTTCGCCGTTTCTTCGAACAACATCGAGGGCAACGTCTCGATCCCGGCCAAAGTGAAGAACTGAAAGCCGAACTCTTACAGATAGCAGATGAAGTTTTTGATCAACATCAAAGCGTTGTGCCTCCGCTGAACCGGCAGATCTGGAAACTGGATCGGGCCATTCGAAAAATCATTCTCGAACAAGTGCTTTTATTTGAGCTGGACGTACAGGAGAAAAGCGCGGCAGTGGGGCTGGCGCCCTCGCGGTTTGAGCTGGCCTTTGGAGGAACTCAGTCGGCAGCAAAGGATCCCGCTTCTGTTGACGAGCCTTTGCAGTTGATGCGTTCCAGTTTTGTCGGCGAGGAGACAGTTAAAATTAGCGGCCAGATTGACCGTGTTGACATCGCTCGCGATGAAACTATTGTGGCCTACGACTACAAGCTGTCGAAAGGGGCCAGGAAGGAAGACATCCTCGCGGGACGCAGCTTGCAGATCCCCATCTACCTGGCGGCGCTTGAACAGTTGTTTTTTCCCCGGCAGCAGATTGCCGGCGGTGGTTACTACACCTTGCGCGGCGGCGCCGAACGCCGCAATACCGGAATGTATCGCGCGGCTTACAGCGATTACCTCGGCTTGCAAGCCAAGAAGTCGGTTTTCGGTGAGCCCGAGTGGCAACAGTTTCGCGCGGAAGTCACGGCGCGCATCTGGAACTTTCTCGAATGCATGCGCGCGGGGCGCTTCACGGTGGAGCCGTCGGAGGGCGTCAAGACTTGTAAGTTTTGCGACTACGTTGCCGTCTGCCGGTATGAAAAGTATCGGATTGAGCGGAAAAGAAGAAAGCGAGAAGGCGAGTCAGAATAACTGTGAACCAAAAACGCGAATTAAAACCTGAACAAGTGGTGGCTGCGCACACCCTCGACCGGCATACCTCTGTTACCGCCGGACCTGGTTCGGGTAAGACAACCGTTCTCGTCGAGCGATACCTGCACATCCTTCGCGAAAACAAAAACCTGAACATCGATCAGATCGTAGCCATCACTTTCACGAATCGCGCCGCTAACGAGATGCGTGAACGTCTGCGCAGGGAACTTGATCTTATCCTCGCAAATTGCCTCGGCGACGAGCGCAGGCGTTGGATGCGCTACAAACGCACGCTCGACGGCGCCGTGATCAGTACTATCCATGGGTTCTGCGCCAGGCTGCTTCGTGAGTTTCCCGTCGAAGCGCGCATCGACCCGCAGTTTCTGTTACTCGACAGTCACGACGCCGCCATCCTCCTCGAGGCTTCCGTGGAAGAAGCGCTCACTGAGTTCATCAGCAAAGAGCGCGAATTGATTTCCCAGCTGGCGGTGGGTTTCGGACGCGGTAAGCTTGCGGAAGCGCTTGTGCAAATCTATCGAAATGTCCGCGGCCAGGGATTGAAGCTCGCCGAGCTCGCGCGACGTACACTCACCAGCCACTCGTCACCAGAAGCTTACCAACAGGCTTTGACCGACCTCGACCGAACCATGAACGCGTTCCTTGCTTTCGGGCGTCTGTCGCCGACCGCCGAGGCCAGGCGCGGTCATGCGCGCTTACACTGGCCCGGCTTGCGTAAGCTCATAGGAACCGAGCGTCCCTCTCTGGCAGATTACTGTAACGCTATTGACGCTTTCCGGTCTTCCGGGCGGCCGGCAAAGAGCGGCTCTACAGCGGGTGTTATTG
>JBOGOU010000547.1:0-2121 GCA_050748205.1 Pyrinomonadaceae bacterium
GTTTAAGGCTCAACAAAGTCGGTTCAAGGACTTTGAAAAGAAATTCGATGAGACAGAGAATTGAGGAACCGATGAACGCAGAACAAATACAATTCAATTGCATAAGGGTAACTCAACCCATAGGCACTTTCTATATTGGCGCCATAGATGCGCGCGATCTTCATGAGATTGCTTATGCGGACGTAAGACGAATCGAAGATCGCGATGTTGAGAAATACTTAGGGATACAACGAGAACTCTCCCCACGCCGAGTAAAAGAGTTGCAAGAATATGTAAAGACTGTCGACGCCACTTTCCCAACAAGTATTATCATCGCGGTCTCGCCAGAGAATGCGGAGTTCGACAGCGCCAAAAACACCATGGCCATAAGTAGAAGTGAAAAGGTCGCACACATCATCGATGGCCAACACCGAATTGCCGGATTGGGGGACTTTGATAGAGGTATTTTCCAACTTAACGTTACCGTTTTCGTTGATATGGATCTAGAGGACCAGGCAATGGTCTTCGCTACGATTAACCTCAAGCAAACGAAAGTCAGTAAATCTCTAGCTTATGACCTATTAGAATTTACTGCCGCGCGAAGCCCACAAAAGACATCGCACAATATTGCAAAACTCCTAAACTCCAAGGATGGTAGTCCGTTTAGAAATAGGATTAAGATTCTTGGTTTAGCGACCGGTCAAGCAGAGGAGTCTCTTACCCAAGCTACGTTCGTTGATCGGGTGATGGCATATATCACTAAAGACCCAATGCAAGATCGTGACCTGATCAAGCGAGGGAAACAACCTCCCAAGCTCGAAGGGCCTCCGGAGCGAGTGTTGGTTTTCAGGAATATGTTCCTGGAAGACCGTGACGCTGAGATCGCAAGGATTCTTTGGAATTACTTCAAGGCTGTTCAAACTAGATGGCCCGTGGCATGGTCGCAGACGTTTCAAGGGAATATTCTCAATCGAACAACGGGATTCATCGCCCTGATGAAATTCTTACGAACTGCGTATCTGAATAAGGCTGCACCTGGATCTTTGGTCGCAATGGATGAATTCTTAGAAATATTCAACCGGATTGACTTGCGGGACGAGGATTTCAACTCACAAGCATACAAGACAGGTTCTGGGGGAGAGGCAAAGTTACGTAACGATCTGGTCGCACGCTCCGGTCTTATTCTACTTTAAAGGCTTTTGCCTTTCGCTTCACCCGGTTAACTATCTTCAAGGTATTATTTCGTGATTCGAATAGTCGAAGCCATCATTGAACCCGACGGCAAGGTGCTGCTGCTGGAAGATGTCCAGCTCACAGAGTCTCACCGCGCGCTGGTGACGATTCTGGAAGACGAGCCAGTCTCAAGAGCCTCCGTTACAGCTCTGTTGAGTGAGCCATCAGTTGCTGAGGATTGGAACAGAGCGGAGGAAGACGAGGCATGGTCTTACCTTCAGCCGGAGCAGTAGTTCAACCCCCGGCGTCAGGACGATTCTTTCATCTCGCACCCTTTCAGGGTGCTTTCTTTTTTTCCACGCTCTCCGGTGGTCTGCGCTGCGCTTCGACCACCGGCTACTTTCTCGCAGCCCTCCGGGCTGCCTCCTGCTCCTGCCGTCTGCCTCCTGATCTAGTTCCCTGTCGCTGCCGCGCCGGTGAAGATTCGCGCGTCGATGCTCTTCGGATTGCCCAGTACCACAAAACGAATGTTGCGCATGTACTTTTGCACCACGCGCTGCACTTCAGCCGGTGTGACCGCGCTGATTTTGTCCATGAAGACCGTCGATGTGCGCCAGCCGCCACCGAGCAATTCACTTCGGGCCAACTCGCCGGCCTGCGCCGCGTTCGTTTCCTGCTCCAGGTAATAGGTCGTCAGGTAGTGTTGCACCGTGCCTTTCAACTCGTCCTGCGAGATCGGTTGGTTTTGCAGGCGCGCGATCTCGCCCAGTATGACCCGCACGCTCTGGTTCGCGTCTGTCGAACTGACGGAAACACCGCCCAGGTTCGAACCCTGATTCGAGAGGAAAGCCTCGGGTGCGTAAGACAGATTTCGCTTGACTCGGATTTCAAGGAAGAGACGGTTCTGAATAAGAGTTGAAGCGACGCGCATCGCGTAAAGGTCGGGGGTGGCCGGGCCCGGTGCGGTGA
>JBOGOU010000548.1:0-2135 GCA_050748205.1 Pyrinomonadaceae bacterium
GTGATGGGTCCGCCAACATTTTTCGTGCCGATACAACCCGCTCACCCGGAGAATGGGACGATGAATCAGCGCGGCGCACTATTCCCTATGGCAAGGCAGATGTCGTACTGACAAATCCGCCATTCGGAAGCGAAGCGAAAATAGATGACGGCCATGTCCTAGATCAATATGAGCTGAGGAAGTGGGAGTCCGCTGATTCGCGGTCAGTTCTGCCCGTGGAACAGGTTTTTGTTGAGGCAGCGCTGAAATTCCTAAAGCCGGGCGGACATTTGGCAATTGTTCTCCCGGACGGGATTCTGAATAATCCGGGACTCCGCTTTATCCGATCTTGGCTCCTCCGCCGCGCCAAGCTGATAGCCACCATTGATCTGCCCAAGACGACATTCAAGGCCAGCGGAGGTGTGAATAACCCCAGCGTGCTCGTAGTGCAGAGATTCACCCCGGAAGAGGCTGCGAATGCTGACAAGGGCATCATAGATACCGCTTACAACGTCTTCATGGCGGCCCCCAAGACTGCTGGGATCGACAATCGAGCGAATCCGGTTTATCTGCGTCATCCTGATGGTCAAGAGCGACTAGATGATGATGGAGAAAAGATCAAAGATGACGAAATCGCGGGCGTGTCGGAAGCGTTTCGAGTGTGGTGGGAGTCAAGTATATAATTACCTAAAATTAAGCTAATGTATCCATAGGCCCCCGTGTTATTCGAACGGGGACGTGCGAATTGCTTACGGGGCCAGTATTCAGCTATGTTGCCAACAGAGTGTGGAGCTAAAGGGGGCTGTAAGGTGGCTATATCAAAAATTATTTCAAGTCTTTTAGAGCGATTTGATGACGAGGACGCATAGGCGTGCCCGACAATCAGCGAGTCAAAGTTCGCGCCGATCCAGGACGTGTTGGCAGAACAACCGGCAAATATCGCGAGGCCGCCGGTAAACGATACGTCCAAATCGAATTTCCGGATGGAACTACGTACCTCTCCGAGGACCAAGTTGAGCCAGCAGATGAACTCATTGACCTCTTCGACGTTTTGCGCCGCGGTCAGCTGGGACGAGCGTCCGACTTACGACGCCTGCTCACCCACGTCCGCATTGGAGGTCGGCTAGCAAATCTCATTTACAGCATGGAAACCACCTACACGGACTTCTATGCTTATCAATTCAAACCAGTACTAAAGCTCCTCGAAACTCCTACCAAGGGCATTCTGATCGCGGATGAAGTTGGTCTCGGCAAGACCATCGAGGCCGGATTAATTTGGACTGAATTACGTAGCCGAGTCGATGCGCGTAGGTTGATTGTCGTATGTCCTGCCGTACTACGTGAAAAGTGGCGAATGGAACTCGCTCGCCGATTCGGCATTCAAGCCGAGACTCTGAACGCCGAAGAAACGCTACGCAAACTTCGCTGGGCTCTCGAAGAGCAACCCGGAAGTGGCTTTCACATTGTCGCGAGCATGCAAGGTCTACGCCCACGTCGAGATTGGGGCGAAGATGAGCAGTCTGAAAACCCCGCGTCTAAGCTAGCGAAATACTTGCAGGAACGTAGCGAAGACGCACCATTCATTGACCTGCTCGTTGTAGACGAAGCCCACTATTTGCGAAATCCGGCAACTAAGACTCACGAGCTCGGCGAGCTACTGTCTAGCGTAGCGGAGCGCGTGGTATTTCTTTCCGCAACTCCGATTCACTTAGACAGCGAAGATTTGTATCAACTACTCTCACTTCTTGACCCTGATACTTTCAATAGCCCCGAGTTGTTCGATTCTATTTTGGAAGCAAACGAGCCGCTTGTTCGGGCGCGAGAACTCGTCATGTCTGGCCGAGCCGATAGCGAGGAATTGCTGCAACTCCTAACGGAAGCGAAAAACAACCCCTATTTAGCCGAGAGTCGCCAACTTGCGTCATTGCTGGCCGATCTGCCTGGTTCTAAACGTCTTCGCGAAAAGGAAACCATAAGCGAATTAGCGTTCCGCCTCGACACAATAAATCTGCTTTCCCACGTAGTTACTAGGACACGAAAAAGAGAGGTGAGCGAATGGCGTGTTCGCCGCCAGCCAGTGGCGGAGAAGGTCACTATGACAGCGCCGGAGCAGGCTTTCTATGAAAAAGTCACCGAGGTCATCCGCGAGTTCTGTC
>JBOGOU010000549.1:0-7629 GCA_050748205.1 Pyrinomonadaceae bacterium
GGGGGCGCGCTTCGCTTTGCCCCCTTCCCAACCTGTACACTTTCAAACTTGAATCCAATTTCTTTTCGAACTGCTGTTTAACCAGTGAAACGGCAACTACTGTCCTCAGCGCGAAAGCGTCCCTAACTACAGAACGACTAAACAGACGACTTTATTAACCATTAGACGGCTTGAGCTCGCGAATTGTTCCCTTCGCGACCCGCTTAATTACCAATGGCGTAGAGGTTCTTTTCCCCGCGGATGAAAATATTCCCGTCGGCAATCGCCGGAGACGCATAGACCGGTTCCCCAACCGAGTTGCTACCCAGAATCTCATGCTTCGGGCCTGCTTTGACCATGAAGGTATCGCCGTCTTCGCTCGTCAGCAGAATCTTGCCATCGAAGGCAACGGGTGACGCCGTGAAAGTGGCGGGAATTGGTACACGGCCGCCTTCATACTTTACGTCGCCGGTTTTGGCGTCGAGACAAGTGAGAATTCCGCGATCCGTGGTGAGGTAGAGATATTCGCCGTAAAGAATCGGCGAGGGGACATATGCAGTGCCCTTCGCATACTTCCACGTAACCGAGTCGGCAAGATCGCCCGACCCCCCCAGAGGAATCGCCATCGCAATCTTGGTCGGAGATCCCGCGACGACAAATACCGTTTCGCCGTTGGTGACGGGCGAAGGAATCGCGTTGCTCTCGACACCTTTATGCCGCCATAACTCTTTACCCGTTGCAGGATCGTAAGCAATGATTGCCTCCGTACCTATGGTAATGAGCTCAGTGCGTTTGGGCGGGCGCACCAGCAACGGCGTGGCCCAACTGACCTGCACTTTGCGCGGTGTTCTCCAGGATTCCTTTCCCGTTTTCTTGTCGAGAGCGACAATGAATGATGCCGCGCCGTTATCCTCGTCACACTGCATGATCAAGAGGTCTTCGTAAAGGATCGGCGACGTGCCCGTGCCCATGCCCACCGTTCCGAGTTTGCCCAGGTCACTCTTCCACGCGAGTTTACCCTTCATGTCGTAAGCGTAAAGACCCTCAGTTCCAAAGAAAGCATAGACGTGTTTACCGTCCGTCACCGGCGTCGAAGCCGCATAAGAGCTCTTGCGGTGGCGATTGTCGTAGGGAGTACCTTCGAATGCGGTTTGTTCCCAGAGAATCTTGCCGGTCTCCCGGTCGACAGCAATAACTTTGAAAGTGTGTTTCCGATCGGCGCCGACGCTATCCGGATGGAGAAACTCCTTGTCGCCGTCCATATGTTTGACGGCCTTCGCTCCCGGTACCACCGGCCCCTCAATTGCCGTTGTAATAAAGATCCTGTTCCCCCAGACGATTGGAGACGAGTGTGCTCGACCGGCGATCGGCGTTTTCCACTTGATGTTTTTCGTAGCGCTCCACTCTGTTGGCAGGTTTTTCTCACGCGAGACACCAAGCCCCGCAGGACCGCGCCATTGCGGCCAATCCGCGTCTGACGCGCCAGCGTTTGAGTTAAGAAGCACGACAAGCGCAAGACAGATGATCAAGGCGACGCTGATCCGGGCGAAGGTTTTCATGATTTAGGTTCCTTTAGTTATTTGCTGCGATCAGTTTTGTTGGCCTGATTTGCTGCTTTATCTTTTGGCTGTGGGCCGTTGCCGAAGGCAAAGACGTGGTTGATCCCTCGTACGATTACCAATCCGTCGGATATCGCCGGAGTTGCCATCATCACTTCTCCAACCGGATTCGTAGAGAGGTATTCATATTTCAACCCCGCCTTGACGACGAAGATCTCTCCGTCCTCGCTGGAAAAGTAGATCTTCCCGTCTGCCGCGACAGGTGAAGCCGTGAACGCGCCACCTTTGCCTGCAAGTCGCTCGCGGTAAAGCTGCTCGCCTGTTTTTGCGTTGTAGGCCGTGAGTACGCCCTGATTCGAGCAAACATAAAGCTGGTCGCCGTAAATGATCGGCGTCGGCATGTAGGGACCTCCCCGTGTTTTGCTCCAGGCAATGAAGTCGCTCGAGTCCTTTCCATCCTTCAGCGAAATGTCGCCTGTAGCGCCGGGTCGGATCACATAGATAGGCTGGATCACGCGATAGCCGCTAGTGACATAGATGAGGTCATTCGCGAAGATAGGCGTCGGTGTAGCGACCTCGGAGTTCGGACCAAGCCGCCAAAGCTCCTTCCCGGTTGCGGGATCGTAACCTCGAATCGCCCTCGTGCCGTTAGTGATCAGTTCAGCGCGCGTCTTGCCCTCATAAACAGTCGGCGTACTCCATGAAGGAATCTCCTCGCGCGGAGTCATCCAGAGGCGTTTCCCGGTCTTTATGTCATAGGCCGCGATGAATGAGTCCTTTTGAATATCGGCCTGGACGATTACCATGCCTTTGTAGATGATGGGCGAGGCTCCGTATTCCCACTGGTAGTCCACGTCGTAGAACCAACCTGCATCAAGGACGCCGAGATCCTGTTTCCAGATTAGCTTCCCGTTGAAATCGTAGGCATAGAGACCTTCAGACCCCATCAAGGCAATAACGTACTTGCCATCGGTCGCCGGCGTCGAAGCGGCGTGACTCGACTTGGGATGGCGTTTCACTTTTGGTATGCCTTCGTAAGCCACGCGCTCCCAAAGAACTTTGCCGGTGCGTTTGTCGAGCGCGTAGACCTTCAAGGCATGCTTCGGGTCGTTCTTGACTGGCGCCACATCGCCATAAAGGCCGTATCGAGTTTCCGGCTTCGCTTCGCTACTCACGGCAGTAGTTATGAAAATCTTATTGCCCCAAACGACAGGCGATGAATGAGCCAGACCAGGAATCGGAGTCTTCCAACGCAGGTTGACAGACTTTTCAGCGTCCCAGGACGCCGGTGTCAGTTGTTGGCCTTCGGCGACACCTGACGCGGCGGGTCCGCGGAACTGCGGCCAGTTCTGCGCGCTGGCACTCAAAGAGACAAGACACAGACAAAGAAAAGAAAGTGTGATTCGTTTCATTTCGGGAGCCTCTTTGAGTTTGTGAATGCTTAATGGTCCGTTATCAGTTGTCAGTTGTCCGTACTCAGTGCCGTAGCCAATGGATGCTAGGATCAGCGCTATTGGAAGCACTCACTCACAGAACCATTTGCGGTAGCCAATGGATCCTGGCATTCAACGAGACCTACAACCACTCAAACTGTTTGCTGGAACCGCTCGCGTCCCGCCCGCAGTCGCGCGGGAGGCGCGGTGTTCCAAGCCAACAAAAAACCCGTTCGCGCTTCGCGCTCATTGCGGGCGAGACGCCCGCGGTCCCAGTGTTCACGTCTGAGTGCTTGCATCCATTGGCTACCGCAAATGGTTCTGTGGGCTGAAGCAAGAACCAACACTGACCACCGACCACTACTGACCACTGACCACTTACGGTTGTTTCGTTTCCTCAACCCTCTTGTAAACAGTTGTGTTCGGGCCCTGCTTCAACTTAAAGGCGGTTACCTTGTCAGCGTCGACCGTGAAGGTGACGATGATGCCATCAAAAGCTACCGGCCTAAACGTCGTCTTGTCCACGGCGAACATCGCAATTGGCGGTTGGCCTATGGGTGTTGCAAACAACTTCCCGTCTTTCAGCGTGAAAGCGATCTCTGCACCCTGTTCGGGCTTGTACTGCCCAACGTAAGACTGAAGCGTCGCGGCATCGACCTCGAGCGGCGCTGTTGCTCCCGCCTTCTTAAGCATCTCTGCAATCTCAGCCTTGTCTTTGTCAATCATCGTTGCAGCCAGGGCTGCTGTGAGTGTTTCCGGCTTAGGGGTGGCCTTGGCGAGCGCAATCCTGACTAACTCAGCGCTTCCTTCGCGGGCCCCGGTCATCAGCACATCGTTTACGCTTGCCGTGTCCTTTTCCAACAGAGCACCGACGGCTTCGATATGCTTATTGTTCAGCGCCCACGTCATCGCTGTTGCACCGTAGAAAGTGTCTTTCACGCTGACATCCGCGCCGCGGGCAAGCAGCAGCTTGACAACTTCTGTGTGCCCTCGCTCAGCTGCCTTGAACAACGCGGTCGTGCCATATCGAAATCTAGCGTTCACATCAGCGCCCTTATCGAGCAAAGTCGTGACCGCCGCCGCGTCGCCCTTGCGCACGGCCTCCCAGAATTGATCATTGAGTTCCTGTTTAGAGTTTTGCGCGAGCACTATGGCTGGAGCCAACAGCAGGGCGAACAGGAACGGGCGCAGGTGTCTGTGCGTCATGAAACCCCTCCCCGGATTTTGGGAGTTCATTCGTAGATGGTAAATTCAAGCAGGTAAAGAACGTCAAGGTAAAGAAAAAGTGAATCACTGCAACGCGAGTGTACGTATTCTACATCTTTAGGGTTGCAGCGTGTTAACCTTTCGAATTCTTTTATCTTTCGACTTCCACCTCTTCGCTCAAGTATGATGGAAATCCAAAATGACTAACCTTCTTTCCATTTATTTGAATGTTTCGCTCGCTCTGCTACTTACGCCCGCCACCGGGACTGATTGGGCAGAGTGGCGCGGGCCCGCCCGCGATGGGGTCTCTCTCGAGAAGAATCTGCCGGCACACTGGTCGCCGGCGGGGGAAAACCTCGCATGGAAGGCCCCTTATGGCGGACGTTCAGCGCCGATCGTCATGGGTGACCACTTGTACCTGCAAAATTCGGCAGGCAAAGGAGCCTCGCTGCAAGAGCGCGTAATGTGCTTCAACGCGAATAACGGCAAACTTCTGTGGGAGCACCGCTTCAACGTCTATCTGAGCGATGTGCCGCCGCACCGGCTGGGCTGGGCATCACCGGTCGGCGATCCGGCGACTGGAAATGTCTACGTCTTCGGCGTGGGCGGAAACTTATTGGGACTGACACGTGACGGAAAGGTCTTGTGGGAGCGCTCGCTTGGCGAAGATTTTGGACTACTGACGACGCACGGAGGGCGCACTGTCTCGCCGCTCATCGACGACGACCTCGTGATCGTAAGCGGCGTCACTTTTATGTGGGGTCAACACGCACGCGGAGCCCATCGCTTCATGGCGTTTGATAAGAGAACCGGCGAGACAGTCTGGGTGAGTGCCCCGGGTGGACGACCGTACGATACGACTTATGCCGCACCGGTAATTGCCAACGTGAACGGCACAAGGTTACTGATTCAAGGCGCGAGCGATGGCGTGGCTTACGCCATCAAGCCACAGACCGGTGAGCCGGTATGGAAGTATGAAATCAGCAAACGTGGCATCAACACCGGCGCAGCTGTCTATGGCACAACAGCGATCCTGACTCACAGCGAAGAGAATCTCGATTCGAACGAGATGGGCATGATGGTCGCCGTGGATGCTGGCTCGAAGGGCGAGATTAAGAAGGAACAAATTAAGTGGCGTGTCTATGGTTGGCAAGGCGGTTTCTCTTCGCCTGTGATTGACGGAGAGCGCCTCTACCAGCTCGACAACGGAGCAAATATTGCCGCCTTCGACGTCAACACCGGCAAGCAGCTCTGGCTGGAGAACCTGGGCACGATCCAGAAGGCGTCGCCCGTCCTGGCCGACGGAAAACTCTATGTGGGCACTGAGAATGGTAAGTTTTTTATTCTCAAGCCGGGCGCTTCGGGAGCTGAAATTCTCGATCAGGACCAACTCGGTACCGAGGCCCAGCCCGAAGCTATTATCGCCTCCGTGGCGATTTCCAACGGTCGGGTTTTTGTCGTTAGCGACTCCAACATCTACGCCATTGGGAAAAGATCGCGACCGGATTTCGCAGCACCAAATGTGAACGCTGCAGCGGCTGCAGCTGCAACGGATGCGGCAGCACATTTGCAGATAGTCCCGACCGAGCTGATCCTCAAGCCCGGAGACAAAGTCAAATTCCGTGCGCGGCTCTTCAACGACAGAGGCATGTTCATCCGGGAGGAACCGGCCGCATCGTGGTCTCTTGACAACTTAAAAGGATCGATCGCGAATGGCGAATTTACCACCGCATCTGATTCACCCGCCCAGGCTGGTCTCGTGAAGGCCACGACTGGAGGACTCACCGGCTCAGCGGGAGTGCGCGTCTTCCCGCCACTGCCCTGGAACGAAAACTTCGACGCGATGGCCGTTAACTCAATTCCACCAACCTGGGTGAACACGACTCCGAAGTTCACAGTCCGCGAAGTGAATGGCAACAAAGTGCTCGTCAAGACGACAGAAGGCTCCTCGCTCGCGAGCCGGGCGCGCGCATATCTGGGCCCGTCCGACCTGTCTAATTACACAGTAGAGGCGGACGTCCTTGCGACGCAAAAACGCCGTCAGCAGGGTGACGCCGGAGTTATAGTGCAACGCTATGTGCTGGTTCTTTACGGCAATAGCCAGATGTTGCACCTGGAGCCCTGGCAGCCTGAGACTGCGCGCACTGTCATCGTACCTTTCGCGTGGAAGCCAGATACATGGTATCGCCTGAAGCTGCAGGTGGAGAATCTCCCGGACGGCAAAGTTAGAGCGCGAGGAAAAGTCTGGCTGGCGAGCGAGGCGGAACCAACAGGGTGGATGATTGAAAGCGTTGATGCGATTCCCAACCGGCAGGGCACTCCGGGCATATTTGGCAATGCGCTTGCGGAAATCTATTTTGACAATCTGAAGGTTTATTCGAACAAATGAAAGTCCAAAGCCCAAAGTCCAAAGTCCAAAGGCGAATATCATTTAGGTCAGCAACCAGTGGAACGCGGCTCCTGCATCTTGCCTTCTGCCTTCTGCTGACGGCCCTTCTGCCCGCTGCCTACTGCCTACTGCCGACAGCCTCCGCTTCCGATCCCGGCGGCGGTGATTGGCCCATGTGGGGTGGCACGCCGGATCGCAACATGATCTCCAATATGAAAGGGTTACCGACCACCTGGGACGTGAAATCAAAAAAGAACGTCAAGTGGGTCGCCCAGCTTGGCTCGCAGACTTATGGCAACGCAGTCGTGTCTGGCGGCATGATCTTCGTCGGCACCAATAATGAAGGCTTGCGGGATCCAAAAATAACGGGCGACAAGGGCGTTGTAATGGCCTTTCGCGAATCAGACGGCGAGTTTATGTGGCAGATGGTCCACGATAAGTTGGCTGCCGGGCGGGTTAACGACTGGCCATACCAGGGTGTGGCGTCTTCGCCGCTCGTCGAAGGTGACCGCATTTACTACGTATCGAACCGTGCTGAGTTGATGTGCCTTGATACTCAGGGATTCCGCGACAAGGAGAACGACGGCCCAATAACTGACGAGAAATTGACCGGCGATACAAACGCTGACGTTGTCTGGAAGTTTGACATGATCGAAGAGGTCGGTTCCCTTCCCCACAACCTGGCTAACTCTTCTCCGGTTTCTTATGGCGATCTCGTCTTTGTTAGCACCTCAAACGGGCAAGACGAGAGCCACGTAAATATTCCATCTCCAAAAGCGCCGGCCATCATCGCCGTCAACAAGAAGACAGGGAAGCTCGCTTGGGAAGACAATTCCGTGGGCGATCGCATCCTGCATGGTCAGTGGGGCTCTCCCACGGTAGGAACCATTGGTGACGTAGTTCAAGTGATTCACGGCCAGGGCGATGGTTGGATACGCGGCTATGAAGCACTCACCGGCAAAAAGCTCTGGGAGTTTGACACCAATCCCAAAGATTCCGTTTGGCCCAAAACGCGCAATGAACTGATCTCCACGCCTGTTGTTTACGAGGACAGGGTGTACAT
>JBOGOU010000550.1:0-11371 GCA_050748205.1 Pyrinomonadaceae bacterium
TCCAGGCACTGGGTACTACATGGGGCTTGTTCCGGCACTATTGGATCCTCGCGAAATTTTTGATTACGATTGTTGCCACCATTCTCTTGCTTTTGCACACGCAGCCAATTGGCATCCTGGCGGGCGCAGCGAATGAAGCCACCTTGTCCATTGGTGATCATCGCGGGCTACAACTCCAACTCGTCGGCGATGCTGTTGCCGCGCTGGTGTTATTGCTCGTGGCCACGACGCTATCCGTGTATAAGCCGTGGGGCATGACAGCGTACGGGCGGCGGAAGCAGGGCGAGCGCGGTAAGTCGCAAGCTGATCAGCCATCTCTTCCGACTCCTACCACGACGCCGGCATGGAGCCAAACCAGGGAAACTTCTACTGGCACACCACGCTGGGTTTACGTGATTGGAATCCACGCCGTCGGTCTGCTTCTGCTGTTTGTCGTCCTGCACCTTACCGGCCGTGGCTTGCCGGGCCATTGAGCACTGGATGAGAGGTTGCTGATTAATCGTGCGCTTGGAAAAGCGCGAGGCTTGGACGACTCCATTTCTCAAATGATGGTTTTGCTGAATTTAGTCTTGCTTGTCATGTAACCTCAAGACTACAATTCGCATCCGAACCTTCCCCCGTCGATTAACTCACGTTGACTAACGTCAACGACTTCACGCCTAAAATGGAGGGAATATGAAATATCTTAGAGCAACACTACTTGCGGTCGCATTTGTGGGGGTCTCCATTGCATTTGGAGCGCCTAGTGCCATAGACAAAGACCGTAGCGAGCAACCAGCGGCTGCAGCCTGCCAAAGATGCGGAGATGGATATTGCGCTCGGTCGTGTGAGAACGCACAAACCTGCCCCCAGGACTGTGGCGGCACCCCATCATCTCGTTAAACCTCAGCGATTCACACTCAAAAACAATGAGCTGCGCTAATAAGTGCGGCTCATCCTTCTGGGCCGATTCATTCTTGCTGGCTAAATGAGAGCGAATCGGCCTTTGAATACCGCTCGATTAGTTTCAATAGTTGTTATTGCAGCGACCGCATTCTGTGATGGCAAGACTCGGAGGTGCGGAGACAATAAATCAAGAGTTCAAGGATCTGTGGTTAGTAACCGGCTCGGGCTGACCAAGTCCTGGTCCAGCGCGATCTTGACAACGTTCTTACGAGTTAACTACAGTTAGCGATGGCGATGGCTAAGTGGACCACATCTTTGTTCCTGATTCTGACGCTTGGCGCGAGTGTGGTCTCCGGCATGCCGCTGCACTCCAACGAAGAGAAGTGCGCCATGCACGGCATGAGCGATTGTTGCAAAACCGCTCAGGGTCACGGCAATGAAACGGACGTAGCCTCCGCGCGAGTGTGCTGCGCTGTAAACTGTCCGCAGTCAGGAACAACCGGTACATCTGGGGTCCAATTGCCAAAGGCGTCAACGGTCCTGGCTGCTGTTCACCCCACGCTTGTTCAGCCGCCAATGCCAACACCCATTCCGTTACTTGTGCCAAGCTGGGCGCACAGCCCGCCCCGAAGTTCAAATCCCGCATACATTCGTAATCTCGCACTCCTGATCTAGTTCCAAAAGGCCGTAGTGTGTCTCCTCGACGCTGACCGTTCAGCGAATCGAGGGAATTGTGTTTGTCTGCCCAACAGCAGAATGTGCGCGATTCCTTTGGTCACGTGACAATCAGCAAAAGGATCCAAGGACTAACTGCGGTAAGTCGTCGTGCGCGCAACGGTACCGGATACTGACCGTTTGGCGCTCGGATTCCCCAACTTTCATGTTGCTTTCTTTGGAGGATTGTAAGAGATGAAGAAATTCGCGATCGCACTGAGTCTGACAGGTCTGGCCATATTGGTCACGGCCTGTGCTTCTAAAACCACTGACTCCGGAAAAGTGATTAAGAGCGCGCCAGCCGGAAACAATCTGATAGTCGCGCTGGCAACGAGTGATGGTGTGCTTAAGCATGGCAATACTGAGTTCACACTCACGTTCAACGATTCCTCTGGCAAACCTGTAGATGTTGGCGCCGTGGCTTTGACCTTTCACATGCCGCAGATGGGATCAATGGCAGCGATGAACGATCCGGCGACATTTACGACTACTGACACACCGGGTGTTTACCGAGGTAAGGCCAACATCGAGATGGCGGGCGAGTGGCAAGCGCAAATTACTTACGACGGCCCGAAAGGACGTGGACAGGCATCGTTTCCAGTAACCGCTCAATAACCGAATAACAATCGTCCTCTTAACAAATGGAGTAAAGAAATGAAAAGACTTTTGATAAGCCTCGGACTTATGGCAGCGCTCTCTCTGAGCACTGTGGCGTTAACGACTATAAGAGCTGCTCAGAAAACAAGGGCCAAGACAGCGACTGCAAAAACCGTAGTTGGCTACATCAGCGACAGTTCATGCGGTCTTCAGCATATGGCGGGCATGGATGAAAAGGACTGCACGCTGATGTGTGTAAAGAACGGCAAGTTTGTACTGGCGGATCGTGACCACAAGGTCGTTTACCAACTTGATCGGGTAGGCCAGGAAAAGGCTCGGGAGTTTGCGGGACAGAAGGTCAAAATCACCGGCCGCATTTCAGGCAAGACTATTCGCGTGACCGCGATCGAAGCCGCGACTTAAAGACTCGGGGCGCCATTCGGTAATGTCATGATTCATCGTCTCATCGAAATCTGCTTACGCAACCGGGGCCTGGTAGTAGTGCTCTATCTGGGCCTTGCCATATGGGGTTACTGGGCCCTGGTGCATACGCCGATTGACGCAATTCCTGACCTCTCGGACAACCAGGTAATCGTGTTCACTGATTGGCCGGGGCGCTCGCCTCAAGAGGTTGAGGATCAGGTGACCTATCCCCTGGTTACAAATCTTCAGGGGTTAGCTGGCGTTCGGGTAGTCCGTGCGAGTTCGGCGTTCAGCTTCTCAATGATCAATGTCATCTTCGAGGACAACATTGATCTCTATTGGGCTCGCACGCGGGTGCTCGAACGGCTGAATCTGGTTACCAAGCAACTACCAGAAGGTGTAGTCCCAACACTTGGTCCAGATGCGACGGGCGTCGGTCAGATCTTCTGGTACACGATAGAGAGCGACCAGATGAATCTTCGCGACCTGCGCACTCTGCAGGATTGGTTTGTTCGCTATCAACTAAATTCTGTTCCCGGCGTGGCTGAAGTTGCGTCGGTAGGTGGCTACGTTCAGCAGTATCAGGTGGATGTGGATCCTAACAAGCTGCGGGCCTACGCGATTCCTTTATCGACCGTAGTTGAGGCCGTTCAGCGCTCGAACAACAACGTCGGCGGCAATGTGGTCGAACAATCGGGCCAGTGGGCGGTCGTGCGCGGTGTGGGTCTCATAGAGTCGGTAGCCGATGTAGAGAACATCGTGATCGGCGCTCCAAACGGGGTGCCGATCTATGTGCGAAACGTTGCTGAGGTGAAACTCGGAAATGCCTTTCGTACGGGCGCTCTAGACAAGAATGGCAAGGAATCTGTGGGTGGCGTCGTAATTGCTCGTTACGGCGTCAATACACTAGAAGTGATCGACGCGGTAAAGCAGAAGATTGCTGACCTGCAAGCTGGCTTACCGCAGGGTGCGCGACTTGTTCCTTTTTATGACCGGACCCTCCTCATCAATCGGGCCACAGGTACTCTAAAACGGGCATTAATTGAAGAGTTGTTGCTCGTTACTCTGGCCCACATTATTTTCCTCTTTCACTTTCGTTCCATCCTGATCGTCACCATCCCTTTACCACTCGCGGTCCTGATCTCCTTCCTGTTCATGAAGTACATGGGCATCAGCTCGAACCTGATGTCTTTGGCGGGAATAGCGATCGCCATAGGGGTATTGGTGGATGCGGGGATCGTAGTCACAGAAAATGCCTTTCGTTTTCTCGAGAAGAATAAGGTTGACCCAAAAGATAGGGCTCGTGTCTGGCAGACCCTATTGGAGTCTGCAACTTTAGTTGGGCGGCCTGTCTTCTTCTCGATGGCGATCATCATTCTCGCCTTCATTCCGGTGTTTGCTTTGACGGGCCAGGAAGGAAAGCTGTTTCATCCGCTGGCCTTTACCAAGACGTTCGCGATGGCGGCCGCGACGATCATTGCCGTGACCCTGGTTCCGGTGCTTTGCACTTTTCTTCTCGGGGGTAAGTTTCACTCCGAACAATCCAACCCGGTGATGCGATTCCTACAAGCGCTTTATCGGCCCGCGCTTGGGTTTGGGTTGAATCATCGCGCCATCACAATTTCGGTCGCGGCGGTTCTCTTCTTCGTCGCTTTACTACTGGCCACGGGCATTGGCAACGAGTTTATGCCGCCTCTAAACGAAGGTGATGTGATGTACATGCCTGTTACTGATCCGGCAATTTCAATCGACGAAGCACTCAAGATAACCAGCAAACAAGATGCGATCTTGAAAAGCTTTCCTGAAGTTGAATGGGCGGTAGGCAAGTCTGGCCGGGCTGAGACTTCTACGGATCCAGCGCCTGTGAATATGAATGAAACCATCGTCCATCTAAAGCCGCCCGAGCAATGGCGGCTTGGTATTACGCGTGAGAAGTTGGTCGCTGAGATGGACGAGAAGCTGCGCATGCCCGGTGTAACGAACATCTGGACGCAGCCGATTATCAACCGCATCGACATGCTGACCACAGGCATCCGTTCACAAGTGGGAATCAAAATCTTTGGTAACGATCTGAAAGCTCTCGAAGACGCGTCGCGCCAAATTGCGGAAGTTGTGAAGATTGTGCCTGGTGCGGTGGACGTCTATCCAGAGCAAATCAGCGGCGCTCCCTATATCGATATCAAGATCAACCGGACCGCAGCCGCCCGATATGGAATAGATGTCGGCATGATTCAGGACGCGATCGAAAAAGGAATTGGCGAAACAAATCTAACTGTCACCATCGAAGGGCGGCGACGATTTCCCGTACGCGTGCGATATGCGCCGCAATTTCGTGGCAGTGCGCAATCCATTGGCGAGATTCCTATTTCGTCGTCAACCGGCGCGCCGATTCCGCTCGCTCAGTTAGCAGAGATTCGGACCGTTCAAGGTCCGACGATGATTTCCAGCGAGAACGGACTGTTACGCGGCACAGTGCTTTTGAACGTGCGTGGCCGCGACGTGGGCAGCTTTGTAGACCAAGCCAAGGAAGCGATCGCGCGTCAAGTTCAACTTCCTACCGGCTATTACGTTGCGTGGAGCGGACAGTATGAAAACCAGCAACGAGCCCGGCAAACCCTGATGATTGTGATCCCGATCGTGCTGGTTGTTATTTTCGGATTGCTCTACATCACTTATCACTCTGTTCTGGAAGCCGCTCACGTTTTGATGGCCGTGCCTTTTGCGCTTACCGGCGGCGTGTATCTGCTTTGGCTGCTCGGCTACAACTTTTCGGTGGCGGTCTGGGTTGGATTCATCGCCTTATTCGGTACAGCAGTGCAGACCGGCGTAGTGATGGTTATCTATTTGAACGAGGCGGTAGAGCGCAAGAAGCGGGAGGTCGGGACGCTAACGCGGCAAACGCTGAAGGAATCAGTGATAGAGGGTGCGTTGTTGCGACTCCGTCCGAAGGTGATGACGGTATCAACTGTTGTCGCGGGTCTGTTGCCGATCATGTGGAGCACAAGCGCAGGCTCGGAGGTAATGAAACCGCTGGCGACCCCGGTACTGGGCGGGATGGTTTCCAGTCTTCTGCACGTGCTGATCGTAACCCCGGCTATCTTCTATTCGTTACGCGCACGTGAATTAAAGAAAGAAGAAAAACTGCGAGGGGCGGAAGAAATTCGGGAGAAGTCTATGCACGAGGGTGGAGGGCAAACTCCGACTGAAAAGTGAGACAGTCTTAAGGGATTGAAGTGAGGTTTTCTATGGTTAAGAAATTATTAGTTGCTTTTTCGCTGCTCATGGTTCGGGGGCTGCCCGGTCCAGAGCCAGCTTGGGCGCAAGGAACATCTGCGATGCTGGCGCACCAGAAACCTCAATCCTCCTTATCAGGCTTCTACGATCCTACTAGCGGAATGTCTGCTGATGAGGCAGCTGCTTACGCCGTGGCACATAACGGCGAATTGGCGGCAGTTCGTAGTGAGGTTGAGGCCGCACGTGGGTTGGTACAGCAAGCCTCTCTTCGTCCGAACCCGCAACTTGAGATCGAACGAAAGCAACAGATAAACGGCGCGGACAACGACACCATGGTAGGTGCGATGTTGCCATTGGAGTTGGGTGGGCGGCGATCGGCGCGGATCCTGGTAGCGCAACGCGAATTGGAGATTAAAGAGAGCTTGCTGGCAGATCGGGAACGTCTGCTCGCTGCCGAAGTACGAGCGAAGTTTGGCGAAGCGCTGGGAGAATTGCTGAAATTAGGATTCACGGAAGATCTGCTTTTGACAACGAATGAGGGGTATCGGCTGGTGGAGGCTCGTGTGACTGAAGGCAGAACGGCGCCGCTAGAACAGAACATGGTGCTGGTCGAGGTCAATCGCATTCGTTCAGTGAGAGAAAGCAACCAAGGGAAGGTCGAAGTGGCACTGCTTGAGCTGCGCAATCTTATGGGTATGAGTCCGGAGGAGCCTTTGCGGTTGCGTGGGGATCTGGATCTTTTGATTGAACCGCTGCCTTCAGTTGTCATTGCAACAGAAGTAGCACTACGCGAGCGGCCCGATCTCCGATCCGCGCGTGCGTTGGAAACATTGGCCGAAGCCCGCATAGCACTCGCGCGTAGTGAAGGACGAGTCGATGCAAGTCTTACGGGCAAATATGAGCTAATGAATTTTGGTTTCCCTCAGACAGGATTCAACTCCAACGGGCAATTGGTTCCCATCCAAGGCCGATTCCACTCTCTGGCTGTCGGCGTCACTCTCGATTTGCCGGTTCGGAATCGCAATCAAGGCATGATAGCAGCAACCGTGGCTGAGAGATCTGCAGCAACACAGCGACGCGAGTTTGCCGAGCTGACGATAAAGCGCGAGGTGGCCTCCGCTATTGCGCGTTATCAAGGCGCCGCGCGAGCGGCTGAAATCTACCGAGTAGGCGTTCAGGGACAAGCGAACGCCAATCTTGAGGTAGTACGACAAACCTATGAACTAGGCTCTAAGACTTTGTTAGATGTCATCGCCGAACAGAGACGCTTCATTGAAGTCCAGACCGGCTACATTGAGGCCCTGGTCAGCACTTATCAGGCGCGCGTTGAGATTGAACGTGCGACCGCTTCCCCCAACCTGATTAAGAGATGAGCAACAACACCGAAGAAAAATCGCAAGAGGATAAGGCGGCAGCGTCTGATTCTGGTGTAACTGTAAAATCAGGGTCCGAAGCAGTCCTTACGCATTCAAGGCGAAGGACAAATCGAACGGCCCTTATGACCATTGTAGCTGTCGTCGCCTTTACCGCAGTTCTGATTGTGGTCTGGATGTACTGGCGATCAGCTTCGGGTGGAGCGGGACGACCAGTCCCGACGCCACGCAACATCGGCGCTGAACAGCCAGGCGCAACGGCACCAACTTCGGGAGCGACAATATCCATCGACCCCGAAGCGGCAACGCGCGCCGGCATCAAGACCGAACCCGTCGGCGAAGCAATGCTGGCGGGAGGCGCTATGCCTGGGCAAGTTACAACTGGCGTTGTGCAAGCCAATGCTTACCGCACAACTCCGGTAGTTTCGGTTGTCGGGGGCATCGTCCGCCGCGTGGCTGCGGAGCTAGGCCAGAACGTGAGCCAGGGGCAGACGATGGCTGTGGTATTCAGTGACGAACTCGCCATGGCGCAGTCTCGCTACCTTAATGCGGTTGCTGAACTCGATGAACATCATAAACACCATGTACGGACTGTTCGATTGGTAGAGATTGGTGCCGCGAGTCGAGAAGAACTGGAACAGGCGACAACTAAACTAACGACGGCGGAGTCGGAAGTCGCGTCACAGCGTCAGCGGCTCATGTTGCTGGGCCTTAACGCAAGGCGAATCGCCCAACTCAAGACACCCGCACAAGTAAGTTCAGAAGTGAGTCTGCCCGCCCCGGTTTCGGGCGCGGTCATAAGCCGAGCAGCAAACCCTGGTGAAGTAATCGTGGCTAACAAGGAAATTTTCCGCATCGCCGATCTTTCCAGCGTTTGGGTGATCGGCCAGGTTTACGAGAAGGATCTCGGGAAGGTGGTCACTGGCAGCGGCGCGAGCATAACGAGCGATACGTATCCGGGACGTGTGTTCCGTGGGCGTGTGTCTTACATCGATCCGACGTTGGATCCCGCAACGCGTACAGCTCAAGCGCGAATTGAATTGGCCAACCCAGGCCAAGCTTTGAAGATTGGCATGTTTGTTAACGTCGCCTTCGCGGCACTCAGTGGAACCGAAGCTACGACGCCTGTAATACCTAAGAATGCGGTACAAAACATCAACAATCAGCAGGTCGTGTTCGTCGAAACTGCGACACCGAATACATATGCAATGCGCCCCGTGAAACTCGGCCCTGAGGTGAATGGTCGATATCCGGTGATTGAAGGCTTAACAGTCGGTGAACGAATTGTTACCGAGGGTAGCTTCTTGCTGAGAGCTGAGTGGCTGAAAACCAAACAGGTTTCGCCGTGATGCTTTTGCTGGTTGGTTGGAAAGTCGAGTACCAGGCTTGTTGCACTTAATACCGCACCTTCCGTTTTGAAGAGCTGACAGGGAAGACCCGCCACGAAGAGCGTCCATGAGGATTGTTTTGCGACCGCAGAAAGGATAATTCTCCTTATCGGCCGAGCAAAGTGTTCCGGCATAGTGCTGACATCGTGGGACACGAGCAGTCTCCCCTCGTCGGCAGCAATCGCCAGTACGGTCGCGTCATTCAGACCAGCGAGACCGCATCATTGGCTGTCCTGAAATCAATAGTTGGCTCGCGGCGTCTGAGGCCGGCGATGATGGGTCGGCGCAGATCGGCATCTGCTTGAAACCGAACCTTCAAGACAGAACCTGTACTTCTTCAAGCTTCTGATCCAAGAGTGGGTGAGCTGCACGCGCTTGGAGACGCAGGTCGTCAAACTTGGCATGGTTTCGCCGCAGGTGGGCGTCGACTTCGGTGCGGTGAGCGAGATAATAGGCAATCGCGCCGTAAACCTGCTCGAGCGTCAGGGTGTCATAGTTATCGGCGATACTCTCCGGAGAAAGACCGCTCAGAAAATCATAGACAACTGAATCAAGCGAGACACGACTGCCTCCTGTGATCCGATAGGCGCCATCAACCTCCATGACGTAGCTTGTTTCCATTGCGTCATTCCCTCCTTTACTCATTCTAATGCAGGACCCGACCGGGTCTTGTCAACTTAAACTGATCTTTCGCCTTTACCTGACAATTACCGGGTATCTGTCTTCGGCCGTCGGTATCCGATAGCACTTGACTATGCTTCAATCTCTTCCGTCGTCAAAAAGGTGGTTCCGCGGCCGCCACTGAGCGCGCCTAGTCGAGAGACAAGTCAACTCCGGAGGTCCAGATGCAGACCTCGGCTGTCATCAAATTGAACCAACCCATCAGCCTGTGGTGGGCTGATCCACTGCTGATAGGCTCGGCTACTATAAATCGCACTTCGGCAATACTACCGCGAGCAAACTGTTCGCGTTTGCGAACACTCTCACGGTGTTTGGCACTGCGATTGACGACACTCTTCGATCGTGGGAGCACTTTGAATCCGTCGGTCCGGGTTACTCGACCGATTTGCCATTTGCTCGGAAAGACCATCAAGCAAGACGATACTGAACGGGATGGGATTCAATGTTGCCTATTATCAGATGGGTCTCAAACGCCCAACTCACGAATTCATGCTGGGCCTTTTTCGCACACAGCTTACTCACCGTGCTATTTCCCTTAATTCGAGGACCTCACGATCTTCTCACCAACTCAAATAACCGGCCCGCTGGTTTTCGTCAAAAAGCATCTTCTTACAATGCCTATCTAATAAAGTTAGCGAAAACTTCATTATCTTCGCGGCGACTGCCTCTGGTCCAAGGATTGCAGAAGCAGTCACCGACTGAGGCCTTTGGCTAAACAGCCAGGTATCAGGGCTCTCGATTAGTTCTACGCCATCTGATTTTAAGAGAGACGGGAGTTGAAATAGAAAGAGTCATGTCGAAAATAACGGACAAGGTAGCCGTAACTCTGATTGAAGATTTGTACGCGATAAGCCAAGTCGCACAGATTCTCAGCTGTAGCCGAAAAACCGTCTATCGTCTGATCTCAACCGGCAGATTAAGAGCCGTTCGCTGGGGCCGCACCTACAGATTCAGGCGAGAAGACATCCAGCAGTTTCTGCAAAGCTCGGTCATCGAGCGTTAACACAGCCAAGGGCTAAGTGGTAGATAATGCAGGTCTTAGTACTCATTAGTAGTAACAAGAGTCTTCTATTGTCCCGCTACTGCCGTAAGGTTCCTCATTAGTTCATTTAAAGCTAACTAGATTTAGTACTACACGTCATGCTGTTTAAGAAAAAAAGGCGGTCGACAAGTACTAATTCTGAATCGCCGACTGTAAAACCGCATGAAGCAAGCCATACAAACCTCTGATAAAACCCTTAAAGAAGTTCTGGATACGCTGATTGATCGTGATCTGATTCCGCAGTCTCGTATTGGCCCAATCAAGACTGCAATCAAGCAGTACGCGATCATGCTGGGATACAGTGAACCCGCGCAGTGTCCTATAACCGCCTTCCATTTACCAGATGACAGACGAAATCGCTTGATTGAAGAGAGAGCGGAAGGCGCGAGGTTCGGGAATAGTGCCGGCTCCGGTCTCGGATCCCACGCCGTCCGCAATCTCAAGAACAACGTCAGCTACGTGATCAGGACGGCGCTCCGCCAAGAGATAATTGGACCAGTGCCGGGACAGCTCGAAAGTTCTAAAACCGCGAACAGCATCAAGACAAAACTCATTACGTCACGGAATGAGTGGGTCAAGCCCAGCAAGTATCTTCTGGACCCAGTACCTGACTCGCTAAAGCAAGAGATCTCTAATTATGAAACTTGGAGCACCAAGATAGTTAATCGCGACCGTCCTGATAATCTTAAAAAGCGAGTTATTACTTTCTCAAATCATCGGGGCACGTTACTTCGAACTGCTGGATACCTCGTAAAACATCGACAGCGAGAGGCTGAATCAATCGACCTCGCCGCGTTGACAGACCCGGACAATGCTATCAGCTACATAGACTGGTTCATTGAGCAGCAAGGCAGGTTTACAGGCTCTGCAGATTTAAATCTTGCACGGCTAATTGCTCTTGGAAGGTATTTGACCATAATCGCGCAGTCATCCGAGCAAAGGAATATTTTTGAACTGCGGGTTACGGAGCTAAGGAAGTACAGGGGAAACCTTGGACTGCCAGAGCCGGTGACTGATAAGACCAAGCGTTGGAT
>JBOGOU010000551.1:0-12658 GCA_050748205.1 Pyrinomonadaceae bacterium
AGCCAATGGATCCTAAGCTCAAGCTCGACGAGCCCCGCTGAGTGTTTCCACTAAGTTGAGCTTAGGATCCATTGGCTACCGCAAATGGTTCTGTGAGGGCTTCCATTAATGTTGAGCTTGGGATCCATTGGCTACCGCAAATGGTTCTGTGGGTGAGCGGGGCTTGTCGAGGTTGAGCCTGGCATCCGCTGGATAACGCAAGCGGTGCTATGAGGTTGGACGCCGCAGGCTATCGCGCACTATTCCGAAATCAGTTTCGCTATCAGAAACGCGGCGCCTGCAGCAACGCTCCCAATCAATGCAGTTTGCAGCGCGCTGCGCAAGGGCTTCATCCCGGTGAAGCGTCCCTTTACAAAACCGAAAATAAACAGGGCCACCAGCGTCACTGCAATCGAAAAGTACAGTGCCAGAGACGCTCTGGTCGTGGCAATGTAGGGTGCAAGTGGTACAAATCCTCCCGCTGCGTAAGCACCACCGATGGTAAACGCGCTAACCATCGCCCGCTTTGGATCGGGCTTTTCCAGCCCCAACTCAAAGCGCATCATGAAATCAATCCACTGCTTGGGCTGTTTGCGTAACGCCTGGACGATGGGCCAGGTTTCCGCCTCTGTTAGCCCGTAAGATTGAAATACTTCCGCGACCTCCCTCATCTCTTCGTGGGGAATCTCCGCAACCTCGCGCTTTTCGCGCTCGCGTTCCTTTGCATAGTGTTCCGCATCGCTCTTTGCCGCCAGGTAACCACCGAGTCCCATGGCGATCGACCCTGCGGCAATCTCGGCGAGGCCGGCGGTCACGATAATGTGGGTAGTGGTGACGGCCCCAGTGAGGCCGGCGGCCAGCGCAAACGGAACCGTCAATCCGTCTGACATTCCAATTACCACGTCGCGGACGACTTCGCTTGACTTGAAGTGGCGTTCAATGTGCAGTGTCTGGGGCATGCTGCGATCTCCCTATTCAACCAGGACTAAAATCAATCTACCAGACGCGGTGTTGACCGATATTAGCACTTTGTTAGAACTTCCCCAGAAGCATTAGGACGCCGATAACTATGAAGGCGGCTGCCGCAACTCGTTTTACCCAAAGCAGCGGCACGTAGTTACCGATCACGCTTCCTGCCAACACTCCAATCGCAGAAACGACAGTCAGAGCGAGTGCGGCTCCAATGAAAACAGCCCAGGGCCTCTTTGACTCCGCCGACATGGTCATGGCAGCGAGTTGAGTTTTGTCTCCCATCTCCGCCAAAACAATCACGCCAAAAGTTGACAAAAAGATGCGCCAATTCATTTTTCTTTCCTCTCTTTTGCAAGCAGTCATAGGATCCGCAGCGGTTTTACAAATATCGACCAGTGACATGCTTATATCACTGGTTGGTACTTTTTGACCTCACATCTTACAATCCCTATTCATCGCGTCAGTACCCTTTTTGCCGTCTCGCTAGTCAGCAGGCATGGGTCAAGCAAGTAACGACTTTCTCGGGACAGAACGATTCAGAATTCGCCGGCGGTTGGGCTCCGGAGGAATGGGTGTGGTGTATGAAGCCCATGACCGCCAGACCGATAAAGTTGTAGCCCTTAAAGCTCTCACTCGCACCGAAGCCTCACACATCGCCCGCTTCAAGAACGAATTTCGATCGCTTGCTGACGTCTCACATCCGAATCTGATTGCGCTCTACGAGTTCATGTCTGACGGCGAGTACTGGTTCTTCACAATGGAACTAGTCCGGGGAGTCAATTTCCTGGAGTATGTGCGTCCGGGATACAGAGCCAGGCATGAACAGTCATCAATAACTCCGACACTGCTAAAACCGTCTTCGAGCGACAACATCCGCGCCTCGGAAGCTGCTGAAGGATATGAGGCCGAGACCAGGCAACTTGACCCAATAAGAGTAACCTCCGTAGAAGAACCACCCTCGGAAACTTCGATTGAGACACGACTATCGAGATCAAAACTGGACCTCGATCGACTGACGTTTGCAATGCGACAGCTTGCAGAAGGTCTCCATGCCCTTCACGAAACGGGGAAGCTCCACCGGGACATCAAACCTTCGAACGTGCTGGTGACGAAGGAGGGCCGGGTGGTGATTCTGGATTTCGGCCTTGTAGCTGAAGTTGAAGGCCAGGGACTTCACGAGAGCATCCACCTGGCGGGCACTCCAGATTACATGTCGCCAGAACAAGGCGCGCAATTGCCGATCTCCACTGCCAGCGACTGGTATAGCGTGGGTGTCATGCTCTTTCAGGCGCTAACCGGGCAGCTTCCTTTTTCCGGGAAGTTCTTTGACGTGATGGTGAACAAGCAGAGCCTCGATGCTCGTGAACCCAAAGAACTCGTTAGCGGTGTACCGGAGGACCTAAATGATCTTTGCGTGAGACTACTGCGACGTAACCCTGAAGAACGGCCCTCAGGACGGGAAGTCCTGAGGGTTTTGGGACACGGCAAGACAGGACCGCTTAAGCGGCCCCTGGTGCCCACGGGAGTTTCCACGCCCTTGCAAAGCTCGCCCTTCGTCGGCCGCGAACGTCAGCTGCGCGAACTCCTTGAAGCCTATGCCAGCACTCGACGGGGACAAACGGTAACGATCTACGTTCACGGCGATTCGGGCGTCGGTAAGACTGCTTTGGTGCGACACTTCCTCGACGACTTGCGAGAGCGTGAAGATGATGCCGTGATCCTCGAAGGGCGTTGCTATGAACGGGAATCGGTGCCTTACAAGGCGCTGGACGGGGTAGTTGACAGTTTGACCAGATACTTGATGCCGCTCCCCGACGCAAAAGCGGAAGCTCTCATGCCGCGCGATGCGCTCGCTCTCGCCAGGTTGTTTCCGGTAATGCTTCAGGTTGATGCGATCTACAGCTCCCCTCAGCGCGATCAGCACATTCCAGACCCCTTCACCTTACGGCGTCGCGCCTTCGTTGCGCTGCGCGAACTACTTGGACGCATTTCCGACCGGCAACCACTGGTGATTTACATCGACGATCTCCAATGGTCTGATGCCGATAGCACAAATCTACTCGAGGAAATTCTTCGCCCTCCTGACGCACCACTTCTTTTGCTTTTGGCCAGCTTCCCAAGCGAGGAAATTGGGACAAAACCGTTTCTTCAAACGCTGCTTGAAGGCACGGGCACGAAGGTCAGCCGTCAATTACGCGTGGCCTCTCTAACCAACGAGGAGGCCGGCATTCTCGCGCGTAGCTTGCTCGACTCGAATACTGAAGCGGTCGACGCCGTTGTTAGTTCAATTGTTCGTGAGGCCCGCGGGAACCCTTTCTTACTGGAGCAGCTTGCGCGCTACGCCGCCACGAGCAAACAGGCGGCAACAACCGGAGTGAGCCTCGCAGTCATGCTTCGCGCCAGGCTGCGCCATCTTCCAATTGAAACCAGGGAGTTTGTCCAGACGCTGGCTGTTGCCGGCCGGCCAATTAACCCGGAAGTCGCGTACCAGGCGGCGGGACTGTCTGGCGATGAGCTTCCTCTGGTTTCTTCATTGCGCGCCGCACAATTGCTTCGCAGCGGCGGTTCGGATAACACAGTCGAGCTTTATCACAATCGCATTCGCGAGACATTTCATTCCGAACTGGATCAAACAAGCGTCATGCAGATTCACCGGCGCCTGGCTCACGCCCTCGAAGCCAGCGGCATTGATGATCCAGAAGCGCTTTTCGAACACTACCTCGGCGCTGGTGAGCGCGTACGCGCCGCAACGCACGCCAAGGCCGCGGCGACGAAAGCGGCCGACGCACTGGCGTTTGATCGCGCTGCCGCTTTCTATCGCCGCGCTATCGAGCTTGCCCCCGGAAGAGGAGCTGAACTTGTTGAGATGAAGCGAAGTCTTGCTGAGGCCCTGGTGAATGCCGGTCGCCCGGCCGAAGCAGCTCAGGCGTACGTCGATGTGGCCCAGGACACGTCAGCGTCTCTCAGTCTTGACTTCAAGCGACGTGCGGCCGAGCAACTACTGATGGGCGGGCACATCGAGGAAGGCCTGGAGATGATTCGCTCGGTGCTGGCAGCGCTCGGATTGAAGATGCCCGCGGGACGCAGGCGCGCCTTGCTATCACTAATCCTAAACAGAGCTCGGCTCCGTCTGCGCGGACTCAAATTCACTGAGCGTGAAGCTCGTGACATTCCGGAAGGCGTCCTTTTTCGTATCGACATTTCCTGGGCGCTGGCAGCCGGGTTAGGTGCTGTGGATCTTGTGAGAGGCTCCGATTTTCAGAGCCGGCATCTCCTGCTTGCTTTGAAAGCAGGCGAGCCCTATCGAGTAGCGCGCGCGATCGCGTTTGAAGCGGCTCACATCTCTACGAGGGGGCAGCCATCCAGAAAACGCGCCCTTCAGGTTACCCAGCGCGCAGAGGAGTTGGCTGAGAAAGTGGGTCATCCCCACGCTGTGGGCTTGGCGATCTGGGCCAGAGGCATTGGCGCCTATCTTAGCGGTCACTGGAAACAAGCGGCGGAACTCTGCGAAAAGGCTGCGGATGTTTTGCGCGATCGCTGCACCGGCGCGACTTGGGAACTAACGATGGCGCATCGCTTCATGCTCAGCGCACTGCTCTACCTCGGGGAGATTGCGGATATATCGCGCCGCGTACCCACGCTGTTAACCGCCGCATTGGAGCAGGGAAATTTATTCGCGGCAATCGACTTACGCACCAGGCTCAATTTGATCTGGCTGGCGGCCGACGATCCCGACCGGGCGCGCGAAGAAGTTATCGAAGCGCTGAAGGCCTGGCCTCACGAGGGTTTCCATTTGCAACACTACAGTTCGATGCTCGCCCTTGCGCAGATAGAACTCTATACAAGAGATGCTGAGGTAGCCTGGAAACACATACAGGGTCAACGCAAAGCGCTTGAAGACTCTATGCTGCTTAAGATTCAAGTCTTGAGAATAGAAGCAATGCAACTCGAAGCTCGCGCCGCTTTGGCGACTGCGGCAAGCAGCAGAGCAAAAAAGTATCGTCTAAGAGTTGCGCAAAGGCTGGCGCAGAAAATTCTCAAAGAGCGTGTGGCAATGGCCGCTCCCTTTTCCAATCTCCTCCTAGCCGGCATAGCCTGGCAACGAGGTGAAAGATCCAACGCGGCGGCGCTCCTATCGCAGGCAGTCGAAGGTTTTGATCTCGCGGATATTCATCTCTACGCAGCGGCCACACGACGACGGCTTGGTGAAGCGCTTGGTGGGGATAGCGGGCGTCAACTCATCTTTGAAGCCGACGCCTGGATGCGGAATCAGAAAATCAAGAACCCCGCGGCGATGACCAGCATGCTCGCGCCCGGGTTTGAATGAGATATATAAGCTAGTCAGAATTCTGTGAAACAAGTCCGCAGTTTCTTGTTTCTTGAGCAGAGTTTTGAGTTGAGAATTCTACGCACGGACGTATTTAGACTTTGCGTCTTCGCCCCTTTGCGTCTTTGCGTGAAACTACCCTTTGCGGTGGAGGCCGGGCTGTGAAACGCGGACCATCGTCGCCAGCGAGTCCCTGGCGAAGCGCTTCTGAAGCATGCGCGCCAGAGGAAATCCCAACTTAACCAGCACCTGATTGGGCCTTGAGAAGGCGAGGATGTCGTACCAGACTGAGTCGTCGCTCTTATGCCACTCGATGGTAAACCGTTCTTCGCCACGCTCGACGTGGCTGGATAGGGTGCCATACGCAAAACCAAACTTCCGTTCAGCTCCATCTTCGCTGATCAAGTAGACGACTCGGCAGCCATTGAGCGACCAGAATCCAAAGTGGCGCGTGAGTATCGCAACGATGGCGCCCGTCTCGATGGGAGTACCCGACGGAACCATTCTTACCCAACCCAGATCAAACTGCTTCCAGTTTTTGAGAGCGGCGATTGCCCGTTCGTAAACCTCCTCACCCGTGCCCAGTCTTATGCGATTGTGATCCACCGTGTAACCAGCGGGCGGTTCTCTCCCGGTAGCTCCCACCTCCGGGTAAGAAAACGGGAGTTCTCTCCGAGAGGAAATGAACCTTGCAATTTCTTCCGGGGAGGGTTTTGTGACGAAAAACATTACTGAGGGGTTTTGCTCGTGGTCAGTGGTCCGTGGTCAGTGGTCCGTGTTTGGTATTTTAGTAGTCAGTTCATATGCTGTTCATACGAGGTTTGGGCTGCCTGGTCGTCAGCTACTCCTTCTTTCTGGCGTCAACTTGAGCAAGTCGAGCGCGTGGATGATGTTTATCGTAAGCGGATCTTAGATGGCGATCGGTGATGTGCGTGTAGATCTGTGTCGTTGAAATGTCGCTATGACCGAGCAAGGCTTGAACCGAGCGCGAGTCAGCGCCATTCTGAAGCAGGTGTGTGGCAAAGCTGTGGCGCAACGTGTGTGGCGAGATATCGTCTACGTGTGCAATCGCCGCATAGCGCTTGATCATTGCCCAGGCAAACTGACGCGTAATCACCTTGCCGCCATTAACAAACAAGTGAGGCGACTTCGCTTTTCCGTAAGCTGCCTTAACTGCCACGTATTGTTGCAGCCAGTGAATCGCACTCTTGCCGATAGGCACACGCCGCTCCTTGCTCCCCTTGCCGTGGCAGATGACCAAACCGGCATGAAGGTCAACGTCAGTTTGTTTAAGTGACACCAGTTCGGAAACTCGCAATCCCGCCGCATACATGACTTCCAACAGCGCCCGATCGCGGATGCCTTCTTCGGTTGAGATATCGGGTGCCGCCAGCAACTGATTGATCTCATCCTCGGTAAGAAAGCGCGGCAGGTAAGCGAATCGCTGGGGCGTGTCGAGATCTTCAGTGGGCTGGTGCTTGATGTGACCATCGAGCATCAGGAAGCGAAAGAAACCGCGCGCGGCGCTAACAGCCCTGCCAACTGAAGCCGGCGCGAGGCCTTCGCGTGAAAGCTGCGCGATCCATTTCCTCAAATCCTGGCGTATTAGATCCTGTACTGGTTTGCCGGATTTGTCGGCCCATTTCTCCAAACGGGCAAGGTCCCGGCTGTAGCTCTCGAGCGTGTGGCGAGCGAGTCCCTTCTCGACCTGAATATAGGTCAGGAACTCTTTGACAAAATCGCGATGGGACTTTGGCATGAAGCTCAAAGAAGACGTTTTACCCAAAGACGCAGAGCTGCGCAGTCGTTCGACTACCAATTATAGATGCAATCGCGAAAAAGGGGGCGAGTAATTGTGGCTGAGTGGTCGCGCGACTTAGTCCGGTAACCGGCCGTGTGAAGGGTCATAAATCCCACCCACAGGAGTGGGTGGATTGTTCAAGTCCGGCCTACACAGAACATCGTTGGTGACTTTCGAATCCCCCCAACGGCAGTTGGTTCTATGAAAGGGATTGTTCAAGTCCGGCCTCGTCGCTGGTGTCATTTTGAGGGGACGACGCATTAATCAAAAGGCTGCTTGAGTGAATAGGTTGCTTGAGTGAACAGGTTGGACTTGAACAATCCACCAACTGCCGTTGGTGGGATTTTGGGAACTCATTTGAGCACATTTCTTGTAGGCAGCATCTGAAAAATCCACCCACTGCCGTGGGTGGGATTTCCAGAGGTTTCACACTCTCGGCATCGCTCGTTGGTTCTATGATTGAGTTTTTTAACTCTGGTACACGTCTATTCGTACCTTAGACACTCGATCGGATCAAGTCGTGAGGCTTTGCGGGCAGGCCAGACTCCGAAGATAAGACCCACTCCAATTGATACCGTAAGGCCAGTGATCACGGCCCAACTGGGAATTGAGGCCGGCAGGCTTGGAAAAATTAACATAACAAGCTTACTAATTCCGACGGCCAGAACTACTCCGAGAATGCCACCCAGGAAAGTCAGGGTCATTGCCTCAAAGAGAAACTGCCGCACGATATCTCTCCGGCGAGCCCCCAGCGCTTTGCGCACCCCGATCTCTTTAGTGCGTTCCGTGACGCTCACCAGCATGATGTTCATAACGCCGATGCCGCCCACCAGGAGCCCAAGACAGGAGATCGCTATGGCGATCAGCCCGACCATTGCCGTAATACTGTCAAACTGTTCAATAAACTTGTCCGCCGTCTTGATGTCGAAGTTGTTCGGGTCGCCGAATTTGACGTTCCGTCGACGACGCAGAATGTCCTCTGACTGTGTCAGTGCTTCGTTCACCTGTCCGGAACGGCCGCGAATTATCAGCAGCATGTAGCCTTTCGCGGGCGCCACCTTTTGCGCAGTGCGAAAGGGAATGAAAACGGCGTTGTCCTCTTCATTCTCCCCAAAGAACCCCGCCTTCCGTTTTTCCAGCACTCCTACGATCTCGAAGTTGTAGCCTCCCATGCGCACCTGAGTGCCGGCAATCTGATTCTGTCCCGGAAAGAGCGCATCCGCGGCGTTAACGCCAATCACGATGACATTCGCCCGTTGCTGATCATCCATGTCAGTTATGAAGCGGCCTTCTCTGAGAACGATGTTCGTGATGGAGGCATAGTTTGGCGAGACGCCCTGGGTGTTTCCCCAGCGATAATTATGCCCCTGGTAAGTTATGTTGTCGTCGAAAGGACCGCCAAAATAACCGACGTTGGGCGCCACATGAGCGACTTCTTCAACGGCTGGTGCCTGGGCCACAATTGTCTCAGCGTCGGCGACCGTCAGAGGCTTTCTCGTCCGTTCGGAACGGTCTTCAGTCAAACTTGGTCCGGTCGAGAGATGAAACGCGTAGATATTATTCGTGCCGTACTCTTCAATGATGGAAACGATACTCTGGCGCATTCCGGTAAGGAGCGAGGCGATGATGATCGCGGTCATCACACCTATCACGATACCCAGCACTGTCAGAAAACTGCGAAACTTGTGCGCGCGGACACTATCGAGCGCCATCTTCAGTGTCTCGCGCAAAACGCCCCTCGGAAAACTGAGTTTTAGTTTCATTCCTTAAGTTTCAGTCGGCAGTCGGCAGTCGGCAGTCGGCAGTCGGCAGTTGAATATTTACTCACTTTCGTCTGAATCATCATGACTTTCCAACTCTCCCTACCTGCCGCTACTGCACACTGCACACTGCCCACTGCTCACTAGGTTGCTTGCGTTAGCGCCAGAATCGGATCGAGCCTGGCCGCTTTGAAGGCCGGATAGATCCCGGCGACCATCCCAATCGCCGTCGAAACGATGATTGCAAGTAAGATATAACCGAAGGTAATCGTCATTGTGATGGAAGCGAGTGTGGTTATTAGCTGAGTCACTCCCCAAGCCAGCAAGAGTCCGAGTATTCCCCCCAGGACGCAGAGAATGGCTGACTCGATTAGAAACTGAAGGAGGATTTGTCTCCTTGTTGCTCCCACGGCCTTGCGCAATCCTACCTCGAAGGTCCTTTCGGTGACACTCACCAACATGATATTCATGACCACAATGCCACCCACGAGCAGCGTGATCAGCGTGATGGGAACGACTACTGCCGCGATACTCGCGGTAAACTGATCGATCTGATTATTAAGTTCCTCCACATTAACGACCCCAAAGTCGTCCTCTTCATTGCCCTTTAGTCCGTGTTTGTTTCTCAAAGCGATTCGGGCATCCTCAATTGCTCCCTGGAAGCTCTCGCGATTGCTGGTCTTGCCGTGAATTTGCAGATTGTTGCGACCGAAGATCTGCATTTGGGTGCTCACGGGAATGTAAGCATGCCGGTCGAAAGAATCTCCGAAGAATGAACCGCGCTTCTCTTCAACTCCAACGATCCGCATAGGCAAACCGCGAATCTTCAAAGTCTTACCGAGGGCATCCGTGTTGGGGAAAAATTTCTCCTTGATGTCCGCACCCAGGACGCACACAAGCGCCGAACGCTGGACTTCATCGTTCGAAATGAATCTCCCTTCCTCGATGGTCTTATCCTCGATGTCCACCATGTTTGCGGTAACGCCGATTATTCTTGCACCGGGAAACTCGATTCCATCTTGCTTGAGGTCCGTGCCGCCATTCGACTGCGCCCCAACTTCAAGGCACGAGTTGCAATGCTCGCGGACCCATTCGTAGTCTTCCCAGTTCAGCTGCTTGTTCCGACGGTTCCGGCGCTCAAACTCCTCATCAGACATGCGTCCGTGAAAGGCCATGCGAGCGATCATGAAGTGGTTACTGCCCAGCACCTTGCTTACTCTTTCGACCACGTAAGTGTTTAGCCCGCTGATCGATGCCCCCACCACTACCACTGATGCAACACCGATGATTATGCCGATTAGGGTCAGAAAGGCTCGCAGTTTATGAGCGAAGATCGACTGCAAAGCAATCTTCAAGGCGTCGGAATAGAAGGAAAAAAGGGCTTTCATTTCGCTGCTGGAGCTAGTAATCCAGAGAGTCGCAATTCGCTGTACGACAAAGCAAAGGTCAAAGTTTGATAGATTTCAGAGAAGCGCCTGCCCCAAAACGCCCCTAAAGCGTTGACGTCGGGCGCGGTCATTTATTAACAATCAAGTTAATTCCGCGGTCGGTTGCACCGCCGGCTTGAGGGAAAACTTCTCCGTCCAGCGAATTCGACCAGTGACCTGCATTACCACGAATAAGGTGGTGATTGAACCGATGGTGATTGCCAGGCCGGTGAAGCCCTTGAGGAAAAACGCATAGGAGAACATTACCAGGTATATGAACTGCGCCAGGGCAGCTTCACGACTGGCAAAGTGCATTCCCACGACCAATCGCAGATAACTGACCACCAGGAATATTGAAACGGCGCACCCATCGAATTATTGTCTCGGTTCGTCACCGGCACCGGAGTGCCATCAACGGCGAAGGTCAGATCGTCATACATTGCCTGGGCAGTCGGAAACTTTAGCAGGAATTGGACCGTCTCCTCTTTCTCACTCGTATTCCGAAATCCGTAAACGCCCGCAAACGCAACTTTGTAAGTGCTGTACCAGAGCAATCCTTTCTGGCGATGCTCGAGATCGAGTGCAACATCGATTGTGCTGCTCTCCAGCGGTAACGGTGTTGTGACCGCCTCATTGACGGTCCTTACCGCCTTCTTTCCGTTCTCTATGATCTCCTCCGACTTTGGCACGATATGAGTAAAGCTGGCGGTAGGCGGCGCCTGGTCTTGCGGAGCGCCCCAGGTTGATGCCACACGGTTCTCGGCCAAAGAGTCGAGCGAATACGTGCGTGTAAAGATTGTGCCTCCGAGAATGGCCCAGGCCACGGATGTGCACACGAAGATGAAGGCGATGGCAATAATTCGCTTGGTCATAACAATGCTCCTTTATCATTCCCAACAATTAAGGCGGATCGGCACTCCCCGTTTTTGTTTATTCCATTGAAAACGCAGTTTCAGCTAATCAATTCTCGTTTGTTGGATTACATGTGAGCAATGTGGCGATCCACAGATCATATGTGTGAATCGCAACATAACTTCCCAACCCCCGTCTTCTCTGCTAAAACGCGGACTCAACTGATTGCTTCCTGCGGATCCAACCGCACTTCAACGTCGGGAAAAGATCCGCGACCGAAAAATACGTGCCACGCAAACCAGTTGAGTAAAGGTAGACGCAAACCGGCGCAGGCGAGCTCAACCAGGCTTGGGTTACGCACTGTTGAAATCAGGCGGCGCATCCAGAGCCGCGATGTGAATCGCGCACGAAACAAGTCTCCAGAGTAGGCGCTGAGCGCTTCAGCATCATGCGTTTCGAGATATTCGGAAATTACCCGCGCCGCAAGCGTGGAGAGTCGCATGCAGGGATCCAGACCGCCCGCAGTAAGAGGCGACACTGCCCCCGCGGCGTCACCCAAAAGTAGTCCACGAGAGTTTGAGATTCTGCGCAGAACGCCTCCGACCGGAATGCGCCCACCGCGACGCTGGATGTGTTTTGCTTTTCGTAAATCAACCAGTGGGATCAAGCGGGCACGAAATTTATTCAGCGCTTGGACCGGATCGAAGAAGGCAGGGTACCCGCCTACACCTATGTGACTCTCTTCACCATCATGAGCGACCCAGGCAAGATAACCCGGGCTAAGTTCCGGATCGAGGAAGCAATGGAGTCGGGGCGGCCCGTCGAGAGGTACATTAGCAAATACATCTTCCACACCGACGATCCACTCGGTATTGGTCTCCAGCCCGAGATCCTTTGCAACACGCGACGTCGAGCCATCAGCGCCGACAAGGTAACTAGTTTGCACGGAATGTGAGGATGAGGCGCCATCCAGTCGCACGGCCAATTGATCTTTTGACGAATAGTGTTCCTGGTAACTCATCGCCGGCATCCAGGTGACGCCTGCACGCTGGCACTGCTCCAGATAACGAGCGTACAGCAGCCCCATCCTCCCAATCCGGAATTCATCATGCGGACTGGCAAACTCCTGCGATTGGCCAGACGGCGAATACAATGTGACGTGTCTGATGGGGGGCCCGAGACAGTCTTCGGGAAAGTCAAAGTCTTCAAGCGTCTTGCGAACGAAAATGCCTGTCGTGTGAATCGACTGTTCTATGGACCGCTTACGATCCACGAGAAGCACGCGCATTCCGCGCTTGCCAAGCAGTCGCGCACACTGCAATCCCGCCAGGCCGGCGCCGACGATGATTACGTCACATTGTTTCATGGGTAGCTCGCCTTCGTGGTCACGGCCGTAATGGCCCATCTTGACGTCTAGCAGGCTGCTGAAAAACGCTTTCAGGATATGAAGACAGCAAAATTTGGAGTGCGGCGACAACGACGCCGCTTTGGATTCTTTAGGTTTTTATGGCTCGCCAATCCAAAGCGGCGTCGCGCTACG
>JBOGOU010000552.1:0-2762 GCA_050748205.1 Pyrinomonadaceae bacterium
GCATCCGGTCGCTATCGCTCCCGGTTCCGTAACGTTCGTACCCAAGGTCGCGTAGCCTTGATCAGAATTTCAAATTAGTCCACCATCGCAATTCGAAATTCTCGTCAACGTCGGTGACCCACGATGTCGAACGTAAACTCCAACTTGTCCCTAACGCGGACCGTTCCCTTAGCAGCCGATGTTGCGTTGACCTTATAGTCACTCCGCTTCACGCTAAACTCGCCCCGTGCTCGTAAATCGTTTCCGACCAACGTCACGTCTGCGGGGATTTCGAGTCGGTGCGTGACTCCATGCATCGTGAGGTCGCCGCCGATGTGCGCTTTAAACACCGGTCCCTCCATCTGCCCATTCACAACTCCGCTCAGGAAAGTGATCTCAGGATACTTGGCCGTTTCAAGCACTATCTCACGAATCTCTTTATTAATGATCTGCTTCTGCTGCTCGGTGAACACGTCCCGCGTTTCCTCGAGTGAGTCGGCGCGGATCCTTAGTTGCAGCGACGCTGGGGTAATTGTGCCAGGGGTCACCCGAGCTTCGCCTGTGAAGTCGCGAATGGCTACTAAATGATCGTGTCCCTTAAACCAGAGCAGCCCGCCGGAAAACGTGCGCACCATGAATTTGCTTTGGCCGGCATCTAGTCGATAGCTGACGGTAGCGGTTGTTTCGGGCTTCGTGTTGGATCCAATTTCGTTAGGAATGGACGAAACACTTGCGTTATTCGAATGGGTAAAGGGCGTGCCTGCTGTTAGCAGAAGACTCGACATGAGCCCGAAGAGTGTTAGAAGTTTCATGATGTTCCGCTGTTCCTTTAGCTTTCAGAGCACTGCGATAACCGACCTCTGAAGACAGAAGACTCGTAATTTCAAAACGCGATCCAAAAGGGGAACTGGTGAGGTTCTTAATCGGGTAAACAGGGGGAAAGCTGTGCGAAACTGATTCTTGCTCAGACACGAACTTATAACTCTTGAGTGCTTGTGTCAAACATAGAACAATTGTAGGTAATTGCAGTTATTGGAGCAGTACCTCAGGTTGAAAGCTATTCAACTTAAGAGACTCCTTCAGTACCTCAGGTTGAAAGCTATTCAACTTAAGAGAACCCTTCAAGTCAGAGCATCTCTAGGTCAGGAAGGTGGGCTTGCCCCCCGCTCAAGATGCAACAGCCTTCAGTGTGACAGGAATCTTCAAGCTTCAGTGATCTTCTGAAGTGAAGGCTGTTGCATCTTGAGCGGGGGCAAGCCCACCTTCCTGACCTAGAGATGCTCTGACTTGAATCTTTAATTTGAGTTGCAGGGCTTGCAGAGTTGAGCAGTATTATTTGTGTTGAGTCTAGGATCCATTTGCTACCGCAAATGGTTCCGTGCCTGAGAGGTCTATTTTCGGTAGGGTTGGCGCAGACCGCGTTGGGCTTCCTCGTGCGCGTGATGACTATCCTGGCTTCCCAGGATTGCGCGGTATTCGGCCAACGCTTCGCTCCGCTTGCCAGCAAGATCCAACGACTGCGCGGCGCGCAACCGGGCCATTGTTCTGAGGCCTGGCTGGGCGCGACTTTGTGCGGCGACAGCAAGAAATGCTTTTGCGGCTCGTTCCGGCTGACCGGTCACAATAAGCGCTTCGCCATAACGGAAATGGATGAGTCCTGAGGAAACGAGCGCTAAAGTGTCGTCCGATGTTGGTTGAAGCAACGACTCGAAGATGTTGAACGCTTCGCGTTGTTCTGCATTCCCGGTCGAAGTCACCTTGCCTTTCCGAAGCGCTGCGACCTGCAACACGAGAGTATCGGCCGTTTGTAATTTGAAAAGATAGTTCCGTGGGTATCGAAGGGAAAGTTCGCGAGCAACTGCGACCGCTTCCGGCCATCGCTTCTCACGTTTGTAGAGGTCTATAAGCAACACGCGGGCGACGTCACGGGCCCAGGTGCCCTCTCTTGCGACGCGCTCGAGCGTTTCCAGGCCACGTTTCTTCGAACCTCGCACCCCCATGGTGCCCGCTAATATTTTCGCCGGCAACGGTAGGGCTCCAACGATGTAATTTTGCAGCCCAATCGTCAGTTCCGCGTCGTGAAAGTCAGGAACGATCTTGAGCACCTCGCGATGCCGGTCTACGGAGCGCGACCCGTCGCGCAATGCGGCCATAAATCGTCGTTCGGATGCGGCAGCGAATGCTGTCAGACCATCAGTCGCGCCGAGGAAGTACAGAGCTTCGGTATCCCGAGAATTCTCTCGCAGGCGCGCTTCGGCAAGCAGTTTCGCGCGCCTGGTCCATTGGCGAAACTCCTCCATCCTGCGGGTGTCGACTAAATCCTTCTGGCCCGCATAATACGAGTCGGCATTGTAGAGCGAGGCTTTGAGTTCCCAGGACTGATTCAACTGCTGCAACCAAAGACTGGCGGCGAAACACTGTGGACCAGCAGGATGATCGGGAAAGAGCTCCGTCATCTCCTTAAAACGGCGGCGCGCGCCTTCATAATCGAGGTTGTATAAAGCCTCGTATCCTTCCCTCCGCAGACTGTCCAGGCGAGAGCGATCAACCGGGTTAGGACTGGCCTTCTCAGCGAGCTGGCCCGAAGCCTGGCCGGCTGTCGCTAAGAAAATTAGAAAGAAGACGATTTGTCTTGTGATCTTCATAAGGGAAAACCAAAGCTTAGTAGCAGTGCGTGAAACACGCTAACTGCGATGGCAGTGAGGTCGGTACCGTCGCGCGGTAGCGTCGGGTAGTTCTCGCTTTAGCGTCCAGCCACCTGCGAATCATGGACCCGACGCTAC
>JBOGOU010000553.1:0-11321 GCA_050748205.1 Pyrinomonadaceae bacterium
TCCATTGGCTACCGCAAATGGTTCTGTGAGTTGAGTCATGCTGATTCGGTTGAGCCTAGCATCCGCTGACCAATCCGATCCACGAAACCATACGAACGAGCACGAAAATTCTGTTAATTGACATTTCGTGGTATTTCGTGGATCGTTTTTGATTTCCCTCCCTGACGGCCCGGTCTCATCGTTCATTTCTGCAAATCATCTAGGAATTGGTGGATCCTTGTGATTCTTGAGACCTGCATAACCAGTCACCCTTACCTGAGAAGGTTTTGAATTCAGCGAACTTCGTCAATAATCAAATCAATAGTGCAATGAAAAAAATCTGCGAAGCCTGACTTAAAGGTTGTTTTAAGAATGAACGCATTCAGTCTAGGCAATTTTGAAACATCTACTGATTGGGAAGATGTTTTTAGCTTTTCATACTCTTCAACCAGTTCGTTTAAGTAACCTTGCATTTGTTCCGCTTGTGACTTCAATCGAGCGATGTTCTCGAATTTGAAAGGCAGCATGTCTAGTTGATACGCGTGGAACTCAAATTCAAGCTGTGCAGTATTGATCTCCTTCAGCTGTTCTTCATATACAGCGTAAGGAATTTCTTCAGCCTGAGTGGATATGTTTGTTCGTATGTTGGCTTTCAGGATGCGCCGCGCCTTTTTAGTATTAAAGTACGCACGCATTAACTCGCGAACCAGGTTGCTTAGAAATTCTTTGCGAAGCTCACCTATCTCGGCATCCCTTTGGCGCCTGCGATTATATTCGTGGACAAGAACTCCTCCCAGTAACACTATTATTATAAGCTGCGTGCAAAATTTGATTACTTCAAACTTCAAGTTGCTTCGGGACTGATCATCAATACGCGGGTAGAGGCTATAAATCACAGAACCGGCTACTAATACTACGAAAAGAACCGGCGTCAGGCTGTAGATCAAGCCTCTTACTTTTCTGCTTAAGTTCTTCATCCTGAACATCCTGGAGGTAGATGCCCAAGCGCTTCAGCGGCTGGGCGACAACTGCGTTAACGACAAAGTGTCGATGAGAGACCTGATAGTATCACTCAGGTTATAGAGACGGCTTAAATTCAATCCAAAAACAGCTGAAATATCAGAGGCTCTCAGTTGGGAAGGGCGGTTTACCCCGCTTACTTTGGCGAGCGTCGAGTTTGAGGCCTGACGAATGCCTGTCCATCGCTTTGGCTATCTCCGACTCCTGAGTTACGCCCGGGCCGAACGATCTACCGTGCGAAAGACATCAACCAACGCCATCGTGATTGCCAGCACCACGGGGCCGAGTACAATTCCCAGAACACCAAAAACCTGCAACCCGCCTAGCACTGAAAAGAAGATCAGCAGTTCGTGTAACTTGGTTCTGCTGCCGACAAGTTTGGGTCGCAAGAAGTTATCGATCATGCCTATAACCAGAGTGCCCCACAGGACCAGCAGGATGGCTTTCACCGGATGACCAGTGACTGCGAGGTAGATTGCGGCCGGAACCCAAACAAGAAAAGCCCCCAACATCGGGATCATTGACAGAAAAATCATGGCCACTCCCCAAACGATCGCCGAAGGCAGACCAAGTGCCCAGAAGGCAAGTCCTCCCAGCGTTCCTTGAATTATGGCAATAGCGAAAACACCATAGACGCTGGCGCCAATCACTTCACCCGTCCTGGCCATGATCGCCGTTGCTTGCTCGCGATCCAGCGGCAGCAAATCCCGCACGGCTGCGAAAATCTTATCGCCATCGCGAAAAAAGTAGTACATCGTAAAGATCACAAAGAACATCTGTACGATGACGCCTACAACTCCACCCAGGAAGCCCAGCGTCTGGCCGGCAATCGATCCGCCTCGGCCTTTGATTTGCTCGATGAAATACTGCTCCGACCGAAGTTGTTCGATATTTACATACTGATCCAGCCAGTGCAGCATTCGTCCCGTCACGGGAGAGTTTGGGTCCAGCACGTATGCGACTGCCGCTTGCAGATTTTGCACTGCCCCAGAAAGTTCTTTGAACACCGCGATTGTTACGAACACGACCGGAACCAGTATGGTGAGAATCACAAGCAAGCAGGAGAGCAGGGCGCTCAAGCTGCTTCGCTTGATGCGCTTCTCCAGACGCCGATGTACGGGGTAGAAGCAGATTACTAGGACCGTGGCCCACCCTAGCACACCGACGAAAGGCTTCAGCATCAACCAGCATAGGTACAAAGCGATGGCGGTCACGACAAGTAGTGCCCACCAGCGAACCAGACGTTTGGGTTCTGCCATTCAATCTCCCCCGTCACGTAGGAATCAGGTACAACCTAACGGCACTTTAGGCACCGTGTTGCTTTAAGAGATTGGCAACCGGCTTGGCCTTGTGAAACTCCGTTTCCTCGAGGGGAGTTCTACCGTTGAGGTTTATCGCGTGAATATCCGCGCCATTTGCAATCAGCAATTCGGCAATGGCTCGCTGGTTTCCGTGGGCTGCGGCATGCAGCGGCGTTGTACCCCAGTGCTCGTTGTTGTTCCTGGCATTAACGTCTGCGCCATGTTTAATCAGCACCTCAACAACCGCTTGATGTCCCTTCCACGTAGCGCAGTGCAATGGAGTTGAACCATCAGAATCTTTGGCACCGAGAAGAGCAGCATCTCGCTTAAGAAGTTCCTGCACTCTCCCCGCGGCACCCGATTTCGCAGCCTTGATTATCTCTTTCTCTAAATTTACGGGTTTCGATTGGGCCATCTAGGTTTGTCTCACCTCCAGTGTTTGGGCGGGGTCGCGCCCGCCGTCACTCAAGCTGCGGTCCCATGAGGTCAGTACCACCGCGCGGTAGCGGGTGGGTCTTCGCTCGCAATCACAATCGCTCCGTGTACCATGAGGTCATCGCGTACTGGTGGGCCTTCTGCTTGCGTGGTCACACATACATGACCCACCCGCTACGATGTTAGTAGCTACGTGGCGGGCCAACGCCATGATGGTCCAGGAAGGGTTGACCCCTGGCGCGGCAGGAAACAGGCTCGAGTCAGCAACGTAAACGTTCTCGGTTCCAAAGACACGCCCTTGCGCATCAGTGACCGCCCGACTGCTGTCGCTGCCAAACTGATTTCCTCCACTCGTGTGGTCAGAATATAGAATAAGGTCGTTGTAAGTAAACTTCATGCTCTCGATCTTCTGGAGATCGGCTACTTTCTCAATTACTGGAGGACGCAGCAGTGGCAGGAAGACGCGTCGCGCGCCGACCGCGAGGAATCCTCTCGCGGCGTGCAGAAAACATTTGCGGAAAGACTCAATATCGTGCTCACTCTCCTGAAATTCCAATTGCGCTCGCCCGTCTTTAATTACTATGCGCGACCTGGCTACCCACCCGTGTTCACCTCTCCATTGAAGGTGGCAATGACCATACTCTTCTCGAAGTCTATTCGGGGTAATTCCGGTCGAGGTAAGTTCGGCAGCCGAGGGGGACCTGTCGAATGGATCTTATTCCATAAGCCCTCCCAGCCTTTAGCGTTAGTAATCACAACGTTTCCGCGTTTCCGAATCCTGCTATAACGTGTTAACAGGATGGTCTTGAACTCCACCAGGCGCTTTATCCCTTTACCTCGTAAGGTAACGAGCGGGTCTTCCAAAGGACGTTTCGTGACGCCGAACAACGCAGTAGCACCAGAGGTCAGAAGGGCAACGTCAATTGTCTTGATCTCGCCCGGCGCCAATCTAAAAGGCTCACTGGAGAACTCGTTGAACCCCCACGCTGCCACTCTTAGGAGGTAGACCCCGGTGGGCAAGTTAACTTCAAAAACCGCCCCATTCTGGTAGGTGGTAATCATTTTATGCCCGAGCGAATAATTGCCGGCCTGGCGTTCCGGCGGTAACTCTCCTAGATGCCTTTCGAACAGCACGCAGGCGCCGGCCACCATCGCTCCCTGCTCGTCCTTGATCGTTCCTTTTATTTTACCCGACAAGGTGTCAGCGGATGAGAAGGAGGGGAACAGGCACAATAGACTTGAGGCCATGATGCAGGCGACCGACATGTGGTAGCGAAATTTCATTGCTTTGACTCTACCACGGAGACCAGCGGCTCAGTAATCTCTCCTATTTCCCAATTCAGCGACCTGTTTACCGACATTCCATATCGCAGGTCTGGCCTTCTCAGTGTATGATTTATTCGGCCGTCCAGAGATTGTCGCCATTGAGGTGAACCGAAGTGACCCAAGTAATCGAAACACCCGAAGAAACCCAAAGCGAAGAAACCGCCCAAAAGTGGGTCTATCTTTTCGAAGAAGGCAGTGGCGAAGACAAGGCTCTGCTCGGCGGCAAGGGCGCGGGCCTAAGCGAAATGACGCGAGCCGGATTGCCTGTACCGCCCGGTTTCGTTGTCACAACTGAAGCTTGCAACGCGTTCTTCGCCAATCAGAAGAGTTTTCCTGAGGGCCTTTGGGAGCAGGTGAAGGAGGGTCTGCGAAGGATTGAGGAAAAAGTTGGCAAGCGCTTTGGAGATCCCAAGAACCCGCTCCTGGTCTCGGTGCGTTCCGGGGCTGCCTTCTCAATGCCGGGAATGATGGACACGGTGCTCAACCTCGGTCTCAACGAGGAGACCTTCCAGGGCCTGGCGTCGCAGACCGGAGACCTGCGCTTTGCGCTGGATGCTTACCGGCGCTTTGCTTCGCTCTTCGGCGAAATCGTCATGGGCGTGGCTCATGAGAAATTCGAAAGGGTAATGGATCGGTTCAAAGCGCAGACAAAGGGTGGACGCGACACTGACCTGAAGGCCGATGACCTGCGCGATATCATCGCGGCAGAGAAGCAGATCATCGTCGCCGAACAACACGCCATCCCCGAAGATCCTTATGAACAACTGCGTGTGGCCATCGCTGCAGTCTTCAATTCATGGATGGGTCGCCGCGCTGTTGATTACCGGCGCATCAATCGTATTCCCGACTCATTGGGCACTGCCGTCAATGTGCAGGCGATGGTTTTCGGCAACATGGGCAGCGACAGTGGCACCGGAGTAGCCTTTACGCGCAATCCTTCCACCGGTGAGAAAAAGTTGTATGGCGAATATTTGCTCAATGCTCAGGGGGAGGACGTTGTCGCGGGCATTCGCACGCCGCATCCGATCAGCCAACTGAAAAAGGAGTTGCCGGCGGTCTACACCGAGTTTGCATCAATAGCAAACCTTTTGGAACAACACTATCGCGACATGCAGGACGTTGAGTTTACCATCGAGCGTGGCAAGCTCTGGATGTTGCAAACTCGTACAGCCAAGCGAAGCGGAGCGGCAGCAGTGCGGATTGCCGTGGAGATGGCCCAGGAAAAACTGATCGATCGACGGCTCGCGGTGCAGCGTGTCACTCCCGAACAAGTCGATCAACTCCTCCATCCGACGGTTGATCCCAAAACCGATGCGACAGTGCTGGCCACCGGCCTCCCCGCAAGTCCTGGCGCAGCGCAGGGACAGGTTGTCTTCAGTCCGGATGAAGCTGAGGAATTAGCCCGCGAGGGCGCGAAAGTGGTACTCGTCCGGCAGGAGACCAGTCCGGATGATTTCCATGGAATGGTAGCCGCTCAGGCGATTGTTACAGCGCGCGGAGGCATGACCAGTCACGCGGCGGTTGTGGCGCGCGGAATGGGCAAGACCTGCGTCAGCGGCGCAAACTCGCTAAATATCGACTACAGCCAGCAACAATTCAGTGTGAACGGCACGGTGGTTACCAAGGGCGATTGGATTACAGTGGATGGATCTACAGGACGAGTCTTTCTAGGACAGGTGCCCACGATTCAACCAACGCTGAGCCCGGATTTTTACGAGTTGATGAGTTGGGCAGATAAGTTTCGACGTCTGCGCGTGCGTGCCAATGCCGACACGCCACGCGATGCAAAAGTGGCGCGTCAGTTTGGCGCCGAAGGAATCGGACTCTGCCGCACGGAACACATGTTCTTCGGTGACCAGCGGCTTGCAGCGATGCGGGAGATGATCTTGTCAGACGGTGTTGGCGCTCGCGAGAAGGCTCTGGAGAAGTTGTTGCCGCTGCAACGCGGCGACTTCGTAGGCATTTTCCGCGAGATGGCCGGCCTGCCGGTTACCATTAGACTGCTTGACCCGCCGCTGCACGAGTTTCTGCCAAGTGTCGATGATTTGATCAGCGAGTTGGCGGAGCTGAAGATGGCAGTCCGCCTGGCGACGACCCTGGGCGATATGGACAAACTGCTGGATGAAATCGACGAAAAACGCCGGTTGCTGCGGCAAGTGGTCCGCACACGCGAATCCAATCCCATGTTGGGATTCAGAGGTTGTCGCTTGGGCCTGCTGTTTCCAGAAGTCACCCGCATGCAGTGTCGGGCAATCTTTGAAGCAGCCTGTCAGGTGCAGGGGGAAAAGAAGAAGGTAACCCTGGAGATCATGGTCCCCCTTGTTTCGCTCAGCGAGGAATTGCGCCAGCAAAGAGAGGTAATTGACGAAGTGGCCCAACAGGTGATGGGCGAACACGGGATGACAGTCGAATACCACGTGGGTACGATGATCGAGTTGCCGCGGGCTGCTCTGATGGCTGAGGGCATCGCGGCGCACGCGGACTTCTTTTCCTTTGGTACAAACGACCTGACGCAAACAACCTTCGGCTTAAGCCGCGACGATTCAGGTCGCTTTCTCCCCACTTACATTGAGCGCCGGATTCTGCCCGAAGATCCATTTCAAATGCTTGACCGTGAAGGCGTAGGCCAGTTAGTGCGGATTGGCGCCGAGCGAGGACGTAAGGCAAAGGCTGATCTGAAGATCGGAATCTGCGGCGAGCACGGCGGCGATCCCAGTTCAATCGCCTTTTGTCATGAGATAAATCTCGATTACGTGAGCTGTTCGCCTTTTCGACTTCCGGTTGCGCGCCTGGCAGCTGCGCAAGCAGCTCTTCAGACAAAGGCGGCGGACTCCACCGCGTAGTAGCTAATTCTGTGTTGGATTAGAAACAACCCAAGCCGCCAAGCTCGCCAAGAAAAAAACCTTATAGGACCAATAGGACCAATAGGGCCTATAGGACCTATTTGACCTAGCTCATCCAAAAAGCTTGAATTTGTTTTCTTGGCGTCCTTGGCGTCTTGGCGGTTCCAATCTCACTCGTACCGCAGCGCTTCGATTGGATTCAACCGCGCCGCTTTCCACGCCGGCCACAGACCGAAGAGAACTCCAAGGCCAACCGACACAGCGAAACCGACGACGGGTGCCCATACGGGAATGTAAGTGGGCATGATGGTTTGAATCAACAGGGCTATTCCTGATCCGACGAGGATTCCCAGAATTCCACCCAGGCCGGTAAGAGTCGCGGCTTCAATCAGAAACTGCGACACGATGTCTCGCCGCCGCGCGCCAATCGCCTTCCTGACGCCGATCTCTCGGGTTCGCTCTGTTACTGACACCAGCATTATATTCATCACACCGATACCACCCACCAGCAGTCCTACGCTCGAGATAGCCACCATCAAAGCGAAGACACCGCCGGTGATCGCGCCAAACTGCGAAATGATCTGCTCGGAAGTGGAAATACCAAAATTGTCCGCGGCGCCGTAGGCCACCTTGCGCCGGCGTCTTAGAAGTTCGCGAATCTCCTCGACTGCCAGCTGCATCTGCCCCGGTCGCGCCTGGGCCATCACGAAATTGTCATCCACATCGGGATAAAGTTTGCGCAAAGTAAGATAAGGCATGTACACAGCTTTGTTTTCGTTGTTGGGGTCCTCGGCGCCAACAAGGAAAACATCACGTTCCGCTAATACGCCGACCACGAGGTAGCTCCGTCCATTGATCGTTACCTGGCGGTCGATTGCATTCGAGAAGGGAAAGAGCGTGTTGGCGACGTCGCTGCCAATGACCAGCACGTTGGCATGACGTGCGTTTTCTTCGTCGGTAAAGTAACGGCCCTCACCGATATTGGTGACGCCCATTTTGAAATAGGAAGGGGAAGTTCCCTGCACAGCGGCGTTAGTCATCTCAATATCGCGGTAGCGGACATTAATACGCTCGGTAAATGGTCCTCCGAAGAAGTCAACAGGCGACATGAATGCGGTGGCATAAACAACCGAAGGACACTCAGACTGGATTGCCAGCATATCTTCGTAGCTAAGTGGCTTGCGCATTCGTTCTTCTTGTGAGGGATTAAAGTTGAAACCAGGGTCGAACCTGTAGATGTAAATTGAATTTGTGCCGAACGATTCGATCTCTTTTTGCACGCGCGCGTCGATACCGGAAACAAACGCAGCGATCACGATCACGGTCATGGTGCCAATGACAACGCCCAGGATCGTCAAGGCTGAACGGAGCTTGTGTTGCCAGAGCGTGTCCAGCCCCATTCTAATGTTTTCGAAGAGGTTACTTTGAGAAAAAGACATGGTTAGAAGTCATCAATCATTTTCCATTTGTCATTCGCAGATTCAACTTGGGAGTGCAACTCAAGATGTTTCCAGCCTGCGATAGCAGGCGACAGCATAGAGCCTGGGGCGTGAGCCCCAGGGTTAGTAAAGAAGGTCGCTAGCCCGTGAAACGGGCGACAGTCCATTCATGGACATGCTCGTTACGAGGTCCGCTACCACTTTCGCCCGCTTACGCGGGCTCGCTCGAGTTGATATTGGACCTGGGGCTCACGCCCCAGGCTTTATGCTGTCGCCTGCTATAGCAGGCTGAAAAGATCTTGAGTTGCGCTTCCAAGGCTAAAGACCTCTTGAGTGGCACTTCCAAGTTGAATCTGCGAATGACAAATGAAAAATGTCAAATGACAAATGGAAAATGGTCTTTGTTCCCCTTTCCTCACTCAGCCCGCAGCGCCTCTATTGGATCCAGGCCGGCCGCCTTCCAGGCTGGATAAACTCCGGAAATAAGTCCCACAGTCCCGGACACTACGATGGCAATCGTAACCGCAAGGGGCGGCAAAGCGGTAGGCACCGGCGTCAACACTGCTACAAGCTTTGCCAGCAGATAGGCGATCGAAATGCCAATGCCACCGCCTACCAATGAAAGCATTGTTGATTCGGCAAGAAACTGTTTCACGATGTCGCCCCGCCTTGCGCCGATGCTCTTGCGAATTCCGATTTCCTTAGTGCGCTCCGTGACGCTGACCAGCATGATATTCATGATGACGATCCCTCCAACCACCAGAGAGATCGAAGTAATTCCGATGGCGGCAATTTGAATTGTGCCGAAAATCTTGTCACGCAACTCGTTGATCGCGCTCGGCGTAATGATCCCAAAATTGTCTTTTTCGGCAGGTGACAGCTTGCGGCGAGTACGCATCACTACGCGAGCTTCATCGACGGCATCTTGATAGGTTTCCGGGCTGATCGAAGTAACACAGAGATTAAGCGACCGGCGTGAACCGTAGATTGCCAGAAAAGTTGAGAGAGGCATGGCCACGTACATATCCTGCGGTTGCCCGAATACTGACCCTTTGGCTTTGCCGACGCCGACCACCTCGAAGGGCCGCCCGTCAATGCGAATTGTCTGGCCCAGCGGATTTGTGGTGGGAAAGAGTTTTTCAGCTATGTCCGCGCCGATAAATGTGACGTTTCGCCTGCTGTCTTCTTCTGTCTTGTTGAAGTATCGTCCTTCGCCTGCCTCTATGCGTTCAATTTCGGCAACGTTAGGAGTAGTGGCGCTGATGTGTACGCGAAAGAGATTTACGGCGCCAAACTTTACATCTCCGGCAATGTCTTCTTTGGCGCCTACCTCGTGAATCGATCCTCCACGAACCGCCAGGGCGGCGGCGTCATCGAGCGTGACGTCCTTGTTACGTCTGCGCGCCGCATTGAGCGCCTCAACGCTGGAAAAGTCTTCAATCGCATACTTGCTGACTGAAAAAGCATTTGTGCCGATGTTGGCGATTTTCTCGTCAACGTAAGCATTGAAACCTTCAATAAGAGACACGACGACGATGACGGTTGCGACGCCAAATATGACTCCCAGAAGCGTAAGAAATGAACGCAACTTGTGAGACAGAATTGACGAGAGCGCCAGTTTTAGAGCTTCGAGAAAAGGCATCTATGAAAATCCTGGATCAGACTCTAGCACGCCACGGAACCAGATAGTCTCTACGTTGACAGGATTTCGGAAGTTTCACCGCCTACGGAGGTAGCAATGCGATGATTTTTGTGGTGCACCCGGCACGACTCGAACGTGCGACCCCCTGATTCGTAGTCAGGTACTCTATCCAGCTGAGCTACGGGTGCTTGAGGACGTAAATAGTAAATCGTAAATCGTAAATAGTAAAACGCTCAGGAAAACAAAGTGCTGAGTACTGAGTACTGAGTACTGGGTTCTGGCACTCAATACTCAGCACTCAGTACTCAGCACTCAGTACTCAGCACTCAGCACTCAGTACTCAGCACTCAGTACTCAGCACTCAGTACTCAGCACTCAGTACTCAGTACTCAGCACTCAGTACTCAGCACTCAGCACTCAGTTCTTAGCTCACCGCGCGTAGTACCCAGGACGAGTGCGCGCTATCAACTCCGGATAGGTTACCTCCACGCGGATAGCATGCCATTTGCCATCGCGCGGCCGGTCGCCGGGCGCGTAAGCGACTGTGTAGAGCGTTCTCAGGTCCGCCGCGACTTCGGCGTACAGTCGCGCCATCTGATCGAGACGATTGACTTCCGTGAGGCGTCCACCAGTGCGATTGGCAACACTTAGCAGCCGCGCTCGCGCAGCCGCGTAGATTCCCGTGATGTCCGGACCGGGTAGCGGCAATCGCTTCGGATCACCCGAAGGTAACGCGAGGGGATAGATAGTAACTCCCTGGCGATCAGCCGCGTTTAGAACCGTGTTGAGTGGACCACTCGCGTCCGGTTTGATGGCGGCCAGCGCCTCTTCGTCGGTTTGGGCTTTCGCAACGGCGGCGCGGTCCACATTCCGCATCTCAGTATCGAGGCCATCAGTGAGCACGACGATTGCTTTCCGTCGCTTACCCTCTTTCTCCAGTTCTCTAAGCGCGTATCGCAGCGCATCATACAGATGTGTCTCTCCCGCGCCATCAGCGATGGAGATCGCGTAGGCGGTTTTCTGCCGATCAGTGGAAAAGTCCGATATCTTCTTAATTTTGGCGTTGAACTGGACCACCTGGACCCGGTCTTCCGGAGCGAGCGCGTCGAGAAAGCGCGTAGTGGCGAGTTTCAATTGCGGGCGAAAGTTAATCGTAGAACCCGACATATCAAGCAAGAGCACCACACTGAAAGGCGCGTTTGTCGGTTCAAACAAATAGATCGACTGCTTAACTCCGTCCTCGTAGACCGAAAAGTCGTTGCGCGACAGCGATGTAATGGCCCGACCCTCCCGATCTACAACGCCGACGTTTAGTTGCACGAGGGAGACATTCGTC
>JBOGOU010000554.1:0-8964 GCA_050748205.1 Pyrinomonadaceae bacterium
GCACGCTGCCGATGCCCACACTCGCATCACAATTATCGCTGGCGCCCGCAATCAGATCGGTTACATTGACGGTCGCGTACTTGTGATTAGGAGGCCACAACGAGATGCTCTGACCATTGGTCGTAATGACTGGCGCCTCCGTGTCGTTGACGGTGACTTTGAAGTTGCAAGTCGGACCAACCGAGCTAGTGCAGGTGACCGTCGTCTCCCCCACTGCGAAGAAAGATCCCGAAGGATGGTCACACGTGACTGTGCCGCAGCCTGGCCCGGAAGGCTCCGTGTAATTGACAACCGCGCCGCACTGACCGGGGTCGTTCGACACGCTAATGTCGGCTGGACAGGAGAGGCTGCAAAGAGGTTGGAGTTCAAAGGCGCCGATGTCGGTGCCGTCGCTGGTCGCAGCATTGGCGACGCCGGGGTCGTCGAACGTGCGCGGCCGACCGCGCTGATCAAATGAGGCGCCAGCCGCCACCCCTGCGTCGATCGCGGGACTGCCGGGCGTAAGCGCCATCGTCTGGGTTGGGCCGCCGTTGTCCGCCAGCGCCGCCAGCATCGGGTTGGCGCCGGTCTGGTCGCCGGTGCCGGTGAAACCTGTTGCATCAGTGGCAACACCGAGTAGGTTGTGGCCGTTGCTGGTAACGGTTCCGTCAACGTTCGGTCCCGGAGTCGGAGCGCCGGTGGCGTCGCCGGCGCCGTCGGCAGCGGTATTACCAGCAATGATTGTGTTTTCCAAAGTCACGCTCGCGGGACCCACGCGGATGCCGCCGCCCGTACCTTCGGCGACGAGGCGCGGCGGCTTGTTAGCTCCGCCCTGGTTGACGCCGGTGTTGCCGGCCTGAGCGTTATTAAGACTCAGAGTCCCATGCTTCATATTGATCGTGGCCGCATTGTTGTTCGTAATAGCGGCGCCGTACGCGAGGCCGCCAGCGCCGTGCATGCCACAGTTAAGACCGCCGTCCGTTTGTCCGCCGTCGCCCCCGTTACCACCAGTGGCGAAGTTGTTGGCAAACGTCGCGGTATTGATAATTAGGCTTCCGCCGTCGGCGAAGATCGCGCCACCTCGCGCGCCGCCGCCGTCACCGGCGTTATGAGCGCCCAGGCAGGTCGAGCCGAAGGCATCGCCGCCGTTGCCGCCGGTCGCTCCAGCGAGATGGAACGTGGAGTTGGTCACCGTTACGTTACCGAGGCTATACAGGCCGCCACCATCCGCGCCGCCGGCAGGGTTGGCTCCGTTGCCGCCCGTGCCTGAGTTACCACCGTGGGCGACCGTGCTCTCAAACGTGGTGTTATTAATTGTTGCTGTGCCGCCGCCGATCCACACTCCGCCGCCTTGGGCCAATCCACCGAAGCCACCGTTCGTCTGACCGTTTTGATCGACGCTGCCACCGTCGCCGCCATTCGCGGAGCTGGTGTCGATTCGCGACCCGCTGATGTTAAGCGTGCCGCCTTCGAAATAGATCGAGCCACCCTTGGCATTGGAGCCGGCACCGTTGTTGAAGTTGCCGCCGTTTCCGCCTGCGGCGGCGTTGGCCGTCAACGTACTATCCGTAATGATCACGTTGCCGGTCGCTGCGAGACTGGCGAGGCCGCCGCCCAGGGCATCGAGGGTGGTGTGGTCGTTTATGACGCTGTCGCCCTTGCCCAGTGCCTGGCACGACTGGACGATGATGTTATCAAGCGTCAGGCTGCCGCCGTTGTTAAGGATGCCCCCGCCGGCGCGGTTGGTGTTTTGTGCCGTCGGGTTCGTGCTCGCGCCGCTCGTGCCGTCGTCGGCGGCCTGGCCATTCTGAATTACCAAGTCCTGGAAGATGACGGTGACGCCCGACCCGGTGATATGAAACGCGCGGTCGCGCAAGCTGCCCGTGTTCAGGCCGGCGGCATCGATAATGCTCGCATTCGGCCCTGACGAGCCGCCACCCACGATCGTCACCGTGTGAAGGCTCGTGGTTATGTCCAGGTCACCCGTTGCCGCGGCGTTCTCCTGCGTGGCATTGGTCAATGTAAGGTTGTAGGTGGTCGCCGGTTGCAGGTTAATAATCACCGGGTCCCCACTCATATTGGTGTTTGCGGCAATAATCGCGCCGCGCAAACTGCAATCGTTGGGTGCGACTGTACAGGCCGTAGCGGCGGCCGTATCGTCCGTCCGATCGACATCGAACGTTATTGCGAGTGCCGGAATTAGGTTGGAAGTCTCGGGAACCGCCCGCGGAATTGCTATATGTTGGTTAGATGAACTCGAAGATGCGCTTTGGGTGTACCTTAGAGATGCACCGGCCAAAACGACGAGCATTAATAGCGACCAGGCGACTTTTCTTTTCATTGTTATGCTCCAACCTAATTAGCTTTTAGCCGGTTGTTCCTGCTACCCCCCAGAGACCTTTTAGGAACCGGGGCTCATTCTGCTCGTGCTAGCGAACAGCTCACTGAATGTGGTTTTCCAGTGGACAGAGTTTCGCGGTCAGTTCCGTTCTTTGTTCAACGAAGAGTCCGTTGCTGTTTAGGCATGAGGTTTAATGCGGAGTGACACTGCGCGGCGACATCGGACCTTAGTACTACTCCTGCGTACTTGATCAAGCTCTGCCGCTTGAACACTCCCCGCCGGAGCAATAGCTAAGAAACCTTGTGATCTCTAAGATCCTATACCTTCTAAATACACCTTTCGGGCGTTAGCCGACAAGTAAAATCACGCATCGTCCAGACGTGCTTAGTGCGGCCGCTTCCATACCGGAGTACACCGGATCATATCCCTGGGGACGCCGGCATCCCAAGCTTCCGTGGCTCTTGGTAGTGCCATAATCTGCAAAGGTCGAAGGAGAGTTCAAGTTGATGGTCGCAAGCTCTGAGGACCAGCCCGTCAATGGTGCGAGGGGCTAAGAAATATACCAAAGGTCCGGGCACGTCAAGAGAGTGTTCGAGGCGGAACGGGTTTGTCGGCGTGTTTCCTGGCCAGGGCTACATTAGGTAAACGTTCATCCACAGCAGAGGAGCCTGGGAGTCGTCCCCATGGTCTGTCAAAGACTTAGGTCCTCGTTCTTGCGCACTTGGCAGCGCGCTTAGATCTTCGAGCATTTCACTACCATCCTTTGTCATCCGCTGCGGTTTGTCAGGCATTCCGTGCTATCTGTTCTGCTACGCAAATTGGCCGCTCCTCTATACGAGTTAAAAGATGCGAGTCTTTGTAAGGTATTGAGTATTTAAGAGGAAATTGGTAGCGGGGGGGAGACTTGAACTCCCGACCTTGGGGTTATGAATCCCACGCTCTAACCACCTGAGCTACCCCGCCACATTTAGAATCAACAACTTACGGACTTTGTGAGCTTAGCTAGTGGCCAACTTGTGACGAGATCTTATCATAGACCACCACACTTGATGCGGGTACAGTCAATCAACGTGGAAGAAATCGTTGTTTTTGCTGCTGTTTTAGATGCCTCGAACTAGCGTGCTTGAGAGCGTGGGAGTTTTGCCCCCATGGTCGGACAAACCCTCCGTTAGGCTGTTTCTTGACAGCTTCAAAGATGTCGAGAATGTTGGTTGAGTAAACCCCATTGGGTAAGTTCCCAAGCTCTTCGAGAACGCCCTTGATTGAAAACGCGCATGTAAAAATGACCCCCTAACGCGCATCAAGAATTGACCCCCCTGAATACGAAGCTGTGAAGCGCAAACTCCGAGGCCTGCACCCAGGGCCGGGGTGAGAAAACTGTTTGTAGGGCCAATACGAGCGAAGAGTTTTAGCCGATCTTCCTGCAAGCAGTGATTTTCACAGATTCGGCAGTTTGGTGGGGGCGTGGGGCGCGGGGCGAGCGAAGCGAGCGGCGTGACCCACGCGCCACCGCCAAACTGAGGCGTCAATCTAGTGGGCTACCATGCTCCAGCCGCCACTGCGGCCGAGGAGAACGAGTCCCGATGCTCAGTGCGGAGGTCTGGATGGACATCAAACACCTACACCGAGAAGGCCAGTCAATCAAAGCCATTACCCGTCTGACCGGTCACAGTCGCAACACCGTGCGCCGCGTGCTCCGGCACCGACTAAACAGCCCTTCAACAAACCCGCGCGCCATTCACTGCTCGACGAATTCAAACCCTACGTCACCAAACGCTTTCAGGAATGTGCGCTCTCCAGCGTGCGCCTGCTGGGGGAAATCAAAGCGATTGGCTATCGCGGTTCACTGGCGACCCTGCGTCGCTTCACGCACACGCTGCAAGCGCAGCAGCGGTCGCAAAGCAAACTCACCGTCCGCTACGAAACCCCACCAGGTGAGCAGGCCCAGGCTGATTGGACCTACTGCGGTCGCTTTGCTGATCAACTCGGCCACCTGATTTCAGTTTATGCCTTCGTCATGGTCCTCAGCTTCTCCCGCCTGCTCTACGTGGAGTTTACCCGCTCCATGAAACTACCCGTGCTCTTGCAGTGTCACAAAAACGCTTTTGCTTTTTTCGGCGGCTGGCCGCGGGCCATTCTCTACGACAATATGAAGCAAGTTCGTTTGTCACAACAGCAATTGCACCCGCAGTTTCTGGACTTTGCCAATCACTATGGCTTCGGCATCAAAACCCATCAGCCTTATCGCCCGCTCACCAAAGGCAAAGTGGAACGCGTCGTCGATTATGTAAAAGACAACTTCCTCAATGGTCGTTGCTTTGCTGACTTTGCCGACCTCAACGCGCAAGCGCTGCAGTGGTTGAATAGCACCGCCAACCTGCGCCTCCATGCCACTACGAAACAACGGCCCGTAGATCTGTTGGTCAAAGAAGAGTTGACCAGCCTCAGTTCTATCGCACCTTATTTGCTAGGCCAACAAGTGCCGCGGCAAGCCGGTTGGGATGCGCTGGTACGTTTTGATCGCAGCCGTTATTCCATTCCCCCACAACATGCTGGTAGGCCCGTGTTGGTGGAGGCTTATGAGCAAAAGATCGTCATCCGCAGTGGCGACTTGATCATCGCCGAACACCAGCGCGCCACCCAGCCGCACTCTTCGATTGTGCAACCGGAACATCTCGCCGCGCTCTGGCAACTCTCATTGCAGAGGCCCGCGCCTGCTGCTCCCAGCTGGCAGCTCCACTTCAGCGACTCGGTAGCCGTTACTCCTTTAGCTGCCTATGAACAAACCGCCACCCTGGAGGTGACGAGATGAGCATCACTTACGAACAGAAAGCCCCGGCCGCCCTCGAACAATTGAAACTGACTACCGCCCTGGGCCAACTCGATTCCGCTTCGCAACAAGCAGCCGCTCACAGTTGGTCCTATTCGCATTTCCTCGGCTATCTGCTGGAAGCCGAAACTACAGGAGCGTCATCGCCGCACCGTAAAACTCAATCTGCAGTTTGCCCGTTTTCCTTATCAGAAACGACTCGAGGACTTCGATTACGCGGCCCAACCGGGTGTCGATCGTCGTCTCATTGATGAACTGGCTACCTGTCGCTTTCTGCATGATGGTCGCAGCCTCGTTTTTTTAGGCCCGCCCGGGGTCGGAAAGACCCACTTGGCGATCGCCCTCGGCTTACTCACCGCCGAGGCGGGTCATCGCGTCTACTTCACCACCGCCATTGAGATGACCCGGCGCTTATCCAAAGCGCTGGCCGAGAACAAACTCCATCGGGAGCTGCACAATATGACCCGTTCCAAACTCCTCATCATTGACGAGGTGGGTTATTTGCAGTTGGACCAGACGCAGGCCAGTCTCTTCTTTCAGGTGATCTCCCAGCGCTACGATAACAACAGCGCCATCATCCTCACCTCAAACAAAGCTTTCAGTGACTGGGCCGAAGTCTTTGCCGGCGATGCCATCATGGCCTCCGCCGCCCTGGATCGCCTGCTCCATCGCTGCACCGTCATTAATATTCGTGGTGAAAGCTTTCGCTTGAAAGAAAAACGCCAGGCCGCTCGTTCTACCTTGGCGCAGCTGCTTAGCTCCGAGCTGAGCAACAACAACACCACCAACGAAACCACCACCCCGTAATTCACAAAAAGGAGGTGAAACACAATGACCTGATTTCGAACTACGCGCAAGGGGGTCAATTCTAAGTGAGTGAAAAGGGGTCAATTCTAAATGCGCGTTTTCAATGAGACACGTCTGCTCACTGCTAGAACAATCCGTGCGAGACCGTCGTCGGTTGGGGTACGAAACATCATTCGTTCAATCAGCTAAAATCGGATCGACGAGCGTCGGCTGAAGGTTCGCTTCCTCTTGGATCAGCCTTTACCGGGACAAGCAAGCGGAGTTGGCTTGCGATGAGATTGAGTTAATGAAATGAAACGCTGAGAAACGCAAGGCTTTCAAGTTGACCTACTGAGATCAACGGGGACGCGGCCTGCTCAAGAGAAGACTAGAACTGGCCTTGTCACTTTAACTCCTTCTCGGCCTAAGGCACCGGAAGCACCTTGGAGGTGCAAAGTCCAGCCCAGTCTCATTGTCGCGCTCGTGGCCCGTGAATTTTGGAAACCCATTCCCGTGAACGCTGCGCCAAGCTTTTCACCGAAACGGCAGAGCTGACAACAACCGCAGGGGAAAGCCGAGATTGTCTGCATACCATAGCGAGTCCCGTTGGATTGAGTGAAGGTGGCTCAATCGTCGCTACCGTGGCGTAGGTCTATTTCTTTTTCAGCGGGCGGTCGAGTCGTTAAACTCGGCGATCAGTTAGGCCCTGTTTCTGGTGAGCTTTTTAGAGAAATTGAATAAATACCTTTGTCACCAAGTAGAAATCCTTTCTCTTTTCCAGCTAAACTGACGTCGTAGAAATGTTCGTCCGCCGAGATTTCGAACCAGGTTCTTCCACCATCAGTGGTTTTGAGAAGTTTGTCCGTGCCAGCTGGTCCAGCTATCAGGAGCCCGCGTCTCTTATCGGCAAAGACAACTTTCGATGGCACAATTTCGTCTCCGCTGCCGTTCTGGATACTGACCTTACTGCGGACGACGACCCAAGTCTTCCCGCCATCGTGAGTTGACAGGTTCTCAAACCAACTCGTGAATATCCAGCCGCTTTTCTGATCGATAAAATAAGCGCCCGTGAGGGATGGTCTGTCCCCGGTCTCCTGTTGTTGCGGGATGAAGCGTGCCATGTCCTTCCATTTCTCCCCACCATCATCTGTAAACACAAATCCGGTGTCCCCAAACGCTACTCCCATGTCATTCCAAAACTCCATGTAGGTGAATCTCCCAATTAGCCGTTTCAACTCCTTGGCTTGCCACGTAACGCCCCCATCAATAGTTTCCCAAATGCTAGCGACTAAAATCTCTTTACCGTCTGCTGAGATGGCGTTGTTCACGATAGGTTCGCCGGGAAGCCTCGGCCGATCCTCGCCACCAGCAAGCCAGCCAAGCTTGTCATTACGAAAAAAAACACTCCGAAACGCGCTACTGTTTTCGATCAAAACCGGCCCTGCAGCAGGATTCCAGCTAATACCACCATCTCGCGTTTGATAAAGGCCGCGGTAAGTAATGAACCATCCGGTTTGAGGAGAGATCATGGAGACACTTTCAATGGCATCAAGCTGCTGACGCTGAGCTGATGGCAATTTATACGCTTGGTGCCACCGCCCAGCCTTATCCTCCAGCCAAATCGATTCGGGACTCCACATCCAACAATGCCCATCGGGCCCACAACGAATATGGTCCGGCGCTGTTGTTTTAGGGAGCTCCTCTATTAGTCTCAGTTCCCAATCGCTGTCATTGATAATGGAAGCTGACGCGTTACTCACGCTGGAATGCCTGTCACTCATTGCAGGACCGCCCGAAGATTGGCACGAGACGACTTGGAAACACATCGGGAATAAGATTGCATAACTCAAAAGTGTACTTCGGCCCAGCATATTACCTCCTTGGCGTCTTCCATCCTTTAGTAGTCCAATACGGAAGCCTATCGTATGCCCTTGTTCTAGGACTCGTTTGCATAAAGTCCGTGTTACCGGCCCGAAAGTCTCCCTGGCGAAATGCTCGTTGCCCTCCGGGTTGCGCGACTCCCCGCCAAAAGTTGCTTACAGAATTCGGGCCATTTGCGTCAATATAACGTAGCTGCTCTATCATCAGTCGCGCTCTTACCGCGTACATGGGATAGCTAAGCTGATCAAGACGCTTTACACCCTCCGCATAACCTATCGCCTCTCCTTTGGCGGCAGCCTCCAAGGTTTTGTACCTGCCGGAACTGACGTCGTTCAGTAGCGCGCTGATCATGAAGTACGACTCGTCTCTCAGTTGTTTCAGAGCAGCCTGCCCTTCGAAGTGGATGCTTGATCCGCCCTTCTGTTCCTTCGCAAGCTGATCGAAGGACAATGAAGGATAGCCATCAATGTTTCCGCTCCCAACCTCAAACTGTGTGCCTTCACCTAGGCCGACAGCAACAAATATCTTTGTCCTTTCATCTAAGTTTTGTAAGTCCGGTGCTAAATTCTGCGGCATCGATATGCTTACGTACTCACCATAATCCATCGTACCGCCCGCCCAGTCGCGATTCCATGTCTGCTCTCCGGTATAGACCCCATTCAATCCGTTGATCTGGTGCATCATCGAGCCAAAAAACTCGCCGCCCTGTCCCAATCCGCCCGTCGCCGGTGTTCGGCTTCCCACCATGCCACCGGGATCAGTTGCATTCAACGGATCGTTGCCCACATAGGCATAGCGATTCCAGCTCTGGGGGTTACCGGCGCTGGCGCTCGCCATTAACGGGTCAACCGAGGTGAAGCGACCCTGACTATTGGAGTAGTAGCGCGCCTGCGCGAAGTCTAATCCGGTCTCTGTGTCTCTCTCGTACGAGGTGAACTTCTGCCGGATGGAGTCGCCGGTGTAGCCGAGCGCGATCGCGCGCCCGCCAACGCCTGCAAACAACTCCTCACCAAACGGCAAATAATCATGCCGCTTCGTGGTCGCCAAGCTACCCGTCTTGTCAACAATTATTCGCGGCGTGCCCAACTGATCCGGCACCAGCCATTCAAAAGCAACTTGACTGCTGCTTCCGGGTGGATACAGTCGC
>JBOGOU010000555.1:0-1081 GCA_050748205.1 Pyrinomonadaceae bacterium
ACTTCACATCGAGCAATCTGAACGTTGGTCAAACCGCGGCGGGCACATGGAGTTTCAATGGAACCGCGAACCAAGCAGAGCGGGCACTAGAGTCGGCTGGTTATACGCACTCCATATTTGACGCAGCAAATGTTTTCCATCCGTCCACCGACACCTATGACGCCGTAGACTACAGGAGTGCCGGTGCAGAAGACACGGGGGCGGGATCTGGCCACTTCACGGTACACGAAACCGTCACACATTTGTTCATCCCACCGCGCGGCGGCCCCGGAAGAACGCGAATACCCGGTAGCAGAGCGCGAATATCGGTACGCGATACCGTGCCAACGGCTGGGGATGTGCACTTCGGTGAACATTATCCGTACGGAAGTTTAGAGGGACTAAGGAAGCACACAGGTGAAGTTAAACGATCGATTTGGCCATGAGGGCAGCTTCCCTTGTTCCTCGGCGGAAGCACATGGTGGTCGTTACACCCTTTTGAAAGAGAGTCCAGTGAGGCAAAAGTTCATCAGGATTTTCCTCGTTGTTGTCCCGCCACTAGCGTTTGTGTTGAAGGATGTAATCGCTACGATGGCCGTCTTATCCACCGAGCCTGGAATTACTGGTAAAGCCGTCGTGTACTACCGCATCGCAATGCTTCCAGGCACGCTTTGGTTTGGTGCGGGACAGGCGATGCTCTTCAATCTGATCTTCGGGACGCTTGTCGGTTTGATTCTTTATCTATGCGTTCGACTCAAGAAGATGTGGCTCCTTAGCCTTCCGCCGCTAGCGTTCTTGTTAAAGGATGTAATCGCTACGATGGCAGCTGCCATATCGTCTGAAACTGAAATTACTGACAAAGCTTCCCACTATTACTCCATCGGACTACTTCCAGGTTCAGCGTTCCATAAGTTTGGGGACCCGATCCTTTTTAATATTTTCTTTGGTGCATTGCTCGGGTTAGTTCTCTATCTACGCGCCATAAGACGAAAGGGCACCGTTCCGCACTGAGACAACTTTATCTGGTTTGCTCATATTGCGAGACGTAGGCAGAGACCCAGCTGACGATGTGCTCCTGCTGGCGGCGCGGGAGCTTTGAGAC
>JBOGOU010000556.1:0-31431 GCA_050748205.1 Pyrinomonadaceae bacterium
AATTAGCTTGTTTCATTTTTGTCCCTTTAATTAGCGGGTGACGGTCGGATCACGTTTCACACTGCGCATCCCGACTCCGTCAATTATCATTTCAACTTCGTTCGCATAAGACACAGGACGCTCCTAAAACCAAACCTTGAATTAGTCACCGATCCATGGTCGCGATGATAGTTGCAGTTCCGTCCGATGCTACCTTCCTGACGCGAGGCAACCAGTCGCGCCTGACGTCCCTCGCCGTGTGAAGGTACTCGAGGACATACAGGTCAAGTGGAACATCGTTCCCGAAATACGCAACAGCTTGCCGTGCGCGTCGACCTTCCATAGTCCCGAGCCCGTGTCAAGGAAATAGACTTGGCGGTACCGATCGACGGCGATACCCGATCCAGTATGCGCCAGCACAGGAATCGAAAGAAGACACACGGCGGCAAGAGTCAAAACTGTTCGACGATATTTTCTGCGGATTCTCATCATTGACTCCTGTCCTTCCGTATTCCACCTTCCAACAAATGTCTCCAGGCGCTTGTGCCATGTGCACTAACCCGTATACGAAGCTCGGGAAATTTCAAAGGTGAAAGTCGAATTAGTGGATCCTCTAGCCGTCAGCTTGAACCCGGTCGCAGGCGTCTGTCTGTGGGCTAACGCACATATGAGAAAAACACGATCTGTGGGCTATTGGCAGTGCGCTAATACACACAGCCTAAGACAGTGAGGGAAGGATAAAGTTCTAGCCGAACAACCTGGGAATCGCTGCAAGCGGCGCAATGTCGCCGCGCTCAACTGATCTTTCTCGCCGAATGCCTCAATTTCAACTCACTCGGCACGAAGCGCGAGCAGTGGATCAACTTTCGTCGCGCGTCGCGCGGGGATAGCGCAAGCAAGCAGCGCGATCGCTGTCAGCAGAAAGCTTATGACCGCGAACGTCCCCGGATCGGTCGTGCTCACGCCGTAAACCATATTTGCCAGCAGACGCGTTAATCCAAAGGCGGCGACAAGTCCAAGCGCCACTCCGGTCAGGGCCATTTTCATTCCCTGGACCAGGACAAGACGCAAAACGTTCTTGCGTTGCGCTCCCAGCGCGATGCGGATGCCGAGTTCCTGTGTGCGCTGTCCCACGAGGTACGAGATTACGCCGTAGAGACCCACGCTCGCCAACAAGAGCGCCACCAACGCGAAAGCTTCGAGCAGGATCATCGAGAAGCGCCGCTCAGCCAGCGTACCGGCGATCACCTCATTCATCGTTTCTGGTCGGAAGATTACATTCTGACTGTTCTGGGTTTGTACGACATGGCGGATCGAATCGAAAAGCGCCGCTCCCACTTCTCCAGAAACGCCGTTGGCACGGATCAACACTCCCACGCCCGCAGGCAGAGAGTTGTCGCCCAACTGGCGGAATGGCTCGTAGAGCTGAGCCTGCAGCTCGAACTTGTCGCCCGAACCGAGGTCCCACTGCTCCACATGTTGGACCACTCCGACGATCTGCTGCGGGTCCTGGCCGTCCTGGCGGATTCGCTGGCCGATGGGATTTGCGTTGCCGAAGTGTTTGCGGGCAAAGACCTCATCGATCACCACGACGGGCTGCGATCGTTCATCATCTTGATCAGTGAAGAAGCGGCCCCGTTTGAGCGGAATCCCCATAGTCGTCAGATAACCGGGTTCAACCCTGTAGACCAGCGCCATGCTCATTTCGCTCTGACTCGCAGGTTTTGGTTGGCCTTCGAGCCAGAAAAACAGGTCGTCCTCGCTCTGCAAGGGAACGGCGCCCGACGAGAAGGAAACTGCCTGGACCCCTGGTGTGGAGTTGAGCTTGTCGCTGAGTTCGCGCAGGGAGGTGCGAACCGCATTCGGGCTGGCGTTTTGCATTGACGGCGGCAGGGTCAGCCCGAAGGTCAACACATTGTCGGGACGAAAGCCCAGATCAACGTTCCAGAGCGCGGCTATGCTGCGGATCATCAATCCGGCTCCAATCAACAAGACGAACGCCAGTGCCATCTCCACCGCAACAAAGATGCCCTGCGCCCGCGCTCGCCCGCTGCTTGCGCCGCGCCCACTTTCCTTAAGGGTTTCTGACAAACGCCACTGCGAAGTCCTAAGCGCCGGCGCCAGGCCCGCGAGAATCCCGGCGAACAGCGAAATAGCCAACGTGAAAAGCAGTACTCGAACATTCAGTCCTACTTCTAGCGCGCGTGGCAGTGTTGTCGGCAGCAAGCGGAGCGCGACCTGCGTGCCCACACCTGCGATAACCAGTCCCAGCGCGCCGCCAGTCAGGGCCAGCAGCAAGCTCTCGGTGAGAGATTGGCGGAGCAAGCGCCGCCGGCCTGCGCCAAGCGCCGCACGAATGGCGAATTCGCGGGTCCTGCCGGTTGAGCGCGCCAGCAGGAGGTTGCTTACATTCACACAAGCGATTAGCAATACAAAACCGACGGCGCCAAGCAACATCCAAAGGATCGACCGAATGTCACGGACCATGCCTTCTTTAAGACCAATCAGCTTCGCCCCGTTGCCTCTGTTCGTTTCGGGGTAAGCGGCGGCGAGATCCCGCATCACTCTGTTCAGATCGGCCTGGGCCTGCTCGATTGTGACGCCAGGCTTGAGCCTGCCAATCCCGTGTAGTCCTAAAGCGGCGGCACGGCTGCGCAGCGCGGGACTATTCCACTGGCCGATCGGCACATACACATCGACGTTGCGAAGGAGAGTGAAGGTTGCAGGAATCACTCCAACAATCGAGTAGCTTTTGTCGTCCAGGGTAATGCCTTTGTCCAGCACGTCTGGCGCGGAATTGAATTTGCGCTGCCAGAGGTCTGCGCTGATGAGAACGACTGGGTTGGCGCCCTTCTCATCTTCGCCCGGCGCAAACGTCCGCCCCAGTGCCGGCTTGATCCCGAGCACAGAAAAGAAGTCCGCGGTGATCAATCGAGCACTGACGCGCTCGGCTTCGCCTGCACCTATCATACTGAAACCGAAGCCCCGCGAAATTGCCATGGCGGAGAACGTCCGGTTCTCTTGTTGCAAGTCACGGAAATTCGGGTACGGCATAGCGCCTGTTTCGAAATTCGGCTTGCTCTGATGGAGCGTTACGAGTTGATCAGGCTCCGGATAAGGCAGCGGATTGAGCAGCACGCCATTCACCACTGAGAAGAGAGCCGTGTTGGCGCCAATGCCCAACGCGAGCGTCGCCACCACGACGGCGGTGAAGCCCGGGTTTCTTAACAATGCTCGCGCGCCGTAGCGCAGGTCCTGCCAAATACTGGCAACCATATTGCTCGTACTGTTTGTACCCATAATGATTGGTTCTGGCTCGACCGTTCGCTCCAAGCGTCGCAGTTCTCGAGGCAACAAGTTGCGCTCACTCAACTCAGCGAGGGCCGCGCGAGAGGCTTCTGCTTCTGTCGCGCCACTGGAAAGCAGCTCCTTGTAGCGATCCTCAATGTGCTGAGACAACTCCTCAACGATCTCGGCTTCACGCGTAGGCGCGAGCCTTAAGTCCGCCAGTCGTTGTCTGATTTCTGCTTTCCAATCATGCATGGATGTGCTCCCTTCACAGGATTGATTGAGCCGGAACATCTGTAGCGGGCGTCGGTCCGTGGGCGCCCACGGCTGCGGCACAATGGGCCGTGGAGTGCGGCACGAGGGGCGCTCACGGAGGAACGCCCCTACCATTTTTCATGGCCTCACTCGTCGGCGCGGCAGACGACTCTTCACGCAGGATTGATGCCTGCCACGCGGTCCAACGCGGCAAAGAAGTCTTTCCAGGTCCTGCGTTGCTCCACCAGGATTTTCTGGCCGGCAGCGGTCAGCTTGTAAAATCGCCGGCGCCGCTGCCCAGCCTTCTCGACCCAACGGCCATTGATCAAGCCGCGTTTCTCCATGCGGTAAAGCAGCGGGTAGAGTGATGCAGCGTGAAATTGCAGCACCCCATCAGACCGCTGCTCGATTAACTTGGCGATCTCATACCCGTGGCGTGGCCGGTCTTCCACCAGCGCCAGAATCAGCATTTCTGTGCTGCCTCTTTTTACTTCGCGATTAAGCATGTGTGCTCTCCATATGTGGTGCTGCCATATATACACGCGCAATGTTTAAAAAGCAAGAGTGACCTTAGAGCACTAGGCTCGAATCAGTTTGACCGGGTTGCCGCGAATGGTGTGCCAGGTTGGAGGCGGCGGCGAGACATCTGCTCCCAGTCAAATCCCGGCACTTTTCCAAGGAGACTTCAAGCTCTTTTACTGGGACCATCAGACGTCTCGTCTGCAATGAGCGCAAAGCGCGAATCGATGCCAGCCAGCAGTCCGAGCTTCCGGCAAAGCTTCCTCTGACGACGCCAGGCGGACGAGACGTCTGATGGTCCCAGTAAAAGAGCTTGTCCTAGAGTGGCTTCAATCACTCTTAACAAGTCCGCTGCCGCCCACTTCGTGCGATGGATGAGTTCGCGCGTTGACTCTGATGGCGCTTTCGCTTAAAAGTGACACGGCTTACAACCCCCCGTAATGGAGTCACACGATGAAGCGTCTACTTTTAGCAGGAATAGTCATGGTCGCTGCTGCTTCGCTCGGCTTTGCTCAGCAGTCAGCCAGTGCTCGAAAGGTGATTGAGGCAAACAACAAACGCTTCGTAGAAGCGTTGAATAAGGGCGACGCTGCGGCGGTGGCCAGTATGTATGCCGCAGCTGCCAAGGTCTTGCCGCCGAACAATCAGATGATTGAGGGAAGACAAAACATCCAGGCCTTATGGCAAGGTCTGATCACCGCCGGAGCAAAGCTGCAGGCGTTGGATACTGTGCAGGTCGATTCCCGAGGTGACCTGGCCTATGAAGTCGGCAAATACACCTTAACAATACCGCAAGCGAGCGGTCAGCCGGTCACGGATCAAGGCAAGTATGTTGTCGTGTGGAAGAAAGAGGGAGCTAGTTGGAAGCTCTTCGTGGACATCTGGAACACAAGTACACCGTTGCCCGGTCAGTAGCGTGAATCCCACATATTAGCTACTGACAAGGCGTGTGCTGAAACCATGACGGCTTTGCCACGGATAATTTACATGATCAAGAACGCCCCAAAAACGGTTGGTAAGACGGTGGAGCACCGCAACAGGAAACAGCCAGTCGATCTCGGCCGCGCTCTTGTGGAAGCCTTTCTAACAAACGAGCGGATTGGTCAGTTATTGCTTGATCTCATCGACCCGAAGATATGGCGGGCATCGCCACCGTGTTCAAAGCGACGCAATATTGCCACCACATTTGCTCACATGCATAACGTCCGGGTAATGCGGCTGGGGATGAGCTCCAAAAAGAAGCGGCCCGCGAGGTTAGATCGAGCGGATGTCACGAAGGCTCAGGCAAAACACGGACTGGCGGAAAGTGCACAGGCGATGGCACTGCTGGTGAAAGACTCGCTGGCGGCGGGCGCTCACGTGCACAACTTTCGCCCCGATGTCGTGGCGCTCGTGTGTGCGGCTATTAATCACGAAGCTCATCACCGCGGTCAGATATCTCACTGGGCGCGGCAACTGGGTGCGCCCATACCTCTGGAAGTTCAACTTGAGCTTTGGGATTGGAACAAACGTTGGAAGGAAGTTGTTGGTGAGTAAACTTCAACTCCTGTAGTCATGGGTATCAGTCGATCCTTCGGCCAGCGTTTTGAAGTTCAGCAACTGCCTTCGCATCATGATCAAATCACCCCAGGGAAGAAAGCGGCGCAATAGTGCTCCTGTTGCTCCTCGCCGATGCTTGACAACCAACTTCACCAACAGGCGACACCTCTCGGCGTCTATAGGAGCGACGAGATAGCTGACGGCTATGTCACCAAAGATCCTCGGAGCTTTCCTGTTCGGCTTCAGGCGTATCGTTAAGTGTTCGTTGCGCTTGAAGGACACAAGACTGAAGATAGTCATTACATCCTGACCAACTTCAAGCTGCTCCAACCCTGGAATTAGTTTTTGCGGGCTTTGCCGGCCACCATTGTCGATAAGATCGTAACTGTAAGGAGCGACCCGCATCTGACAAAGCCAGCGAAAGACTAGTTCCGGGGAAGCGTTGATGGTTACGCCGCGGTAGAGAGCGGCATCGGTGTTTAGAATAAGATCGTCGCAGGGAAAACGAAGTCGGCGTTCTTCGGGAAGGGTGCCCCAGCATCTAGATACCGATAGCATTTTCGAGAAAGGATTAGTCTCTTTTGGGGCGATTTGCCCCAGCCGCGGATCACCGGTTGACAGCCCTGGTCGACCGGGCGTATATAGGTCGCACCAGAAGATTTGTTGGCAGGGCGTCTCGCGCTGTCGTCCTCAGGAACGACCACTCCGGCAGGTTAACAAAACGTTCACCGGAACTAGTGAGATTGCCGCCTTGAGTTGTCGAAGAGTCTCAAAGCCCAGATCCTATCGCCAAGGACTATGGCGGCAACCTTGTCATTAGAAATCATAGCAATGAAGGCTGCTAATTGAAGCTCGAGAATTCGAGACTCCTCTTGAGAGCGCAAAGTTGGTCGAGTGCGCTCCACGTTTATCTAGAGACGGCCTATCCATAGCGCAGGAACGATCGGCTAACAGACGCTTACGTAGGCTCCCTCGAAGGATTCTTCGCGGTTTGTCTGGCGTTTCAATCTAACACGATTGCGGTTGATGCGCATTGAAGTGGCGCATTAGCGAAACTATCTGATAGCTCATCATCTCGGTTCGAGGGTTGGAGGCACTGCCATCACCTTTTTCGCCTACCAGGTACTCAAGGGATGGACCCCGGGCCTGGACATAGTCATGCCCAAGTCAGGGGTGAAGCAAGGAGTAGCATAATGAAGACACTGACATTAATCGTTTTGGTTTGCTTGGCGGTGTTTACCTCCAGCCAGCAAGCACGCGGGCAAGAGTCGGCAATTCGGGGATCTGGCCCACTCACTGCGACCAAGAGCGAAAGGGAGCAGGATGGCCTGATTGGATCCATCCGCCGCGTGCGTACTGAGACGGCCAAGGTTGTCTTAAAGGACGGGAAGCCGGTTGAAGGATCGAGAGTGGTGCGCGGAATCACCACGTATGACATTGCGGGGCATAGGATTGATACGGTGGTCCAGCCAGAAAGCACCACTGCTCCGTCGGGCAAAAAGCAATATCGCTACGATGACAAAAACAACATCATTGAAATGGTCTTGAGCGGTGATGATGGTGCGGTTCTGAGCAAGGAAGTCTATCAATACGAATTCGATGAGCTCGGAAACTGGAGAAAGATGACTACCTCCGTAGCCGTGTTTGAAGACGGAAAGATAGGCTTCGAGCCCATGGAGGTAACATATCGCAAAATCACTTACTACTACAGCGAAGCCGTCGATAAGAAAAAGAACGACTTGGGAGCCAATGCCGGCTCGGGTTCAACCCCATCCTCAAGCGGTCCCACAAAAGTCTTGAGTGCTCCGGCGAAGCAAGTCAGTCTCCCATCTGAATCGAAAGTAGGCACCGGGGAAGAAGCGGCCAAAGCTCCCGTCAAAGCAGACTTCAGCCACAGCGGTAGCAACCCGGCGACTAGCGCGGGTTCCCCATCCGCGGCAAAAGGCAATCCAGCCCTCGAGAGTAAGGTCGCCAAAACTAGTGCCAAGGTGGAAGCCCCTCCGGAGGTATTGCCCGCGTCGCCTGACAGACCGGCCGTGAGACGTGTTTCCGAAGAGGCGCTGAGGTGGGCCGCGATCAACCTGCCGCAGCCGGAATACCCGCAATTTTTGGAACTTGCCGGGGTGGTAAGTAAAGTCGAGGTACAGATAAGCGTTGACGAAAAAGGCGAAGTAATTACAGCCAGGAGTACATCAGGTGACGGCATCCTGCAAAAGGCTGCCGAGGCCGCAGCTCGCGGCGCGCGTTTCGCTCCGGGCAAACTTTCTACCCGCGGGGAAAGAGTTTTCGGAGTGATTACCTATGAGTTTGCTCCGAGGGAGCGAGTCCCTGCGGCAAAATCAGAGACAGATGACACCACCCGCACATCAGGTAATCCGGCTGCCGCGACGGTTGCCCCGCTCACAATAATAAAATCAGAGCCAGATGAAAGCACCATGCGGACGTCAGGTAATCTGGGTACCACTCCGGTCGTCCCGCCCACTACAAAATCAGAGCCAGTTGACACCACGCGCACATCAAGTAATTCGGGTACGATGACGGTCGTCCCGCCCACCACAAAAGCAGTACCTGATGAAAGCGCCACGCGCGCGTCTAATAATCCGGCTACAGCGACAGGCGTCCCACCGGCTACAAAAGCAGTGCCGGATGAAGGCACCGCGCGCTCATCAAGTAATCTGGTTACCGCGCCGGTCGCCGCGCCCACCTCTTCTTCACAGGACGCAACTTACTTTTACCAGCAAGGGTTGTCATTTCTGACGTCCGGACAAAATGCCGAGGCGATAGGCGCGCTCAAGCAAGCCGTTTACCGCGATCCTCAATATGCCTTGGCCTATGTGAAACTAGGTTTGGCTTACTTTGCTTTGGGCCAGCACAAGGAAGCTATAGGCGTTCTTAATATGGCGCTAGATAGTAAGCGAGAGGCGGTAGACGCCGAGGCTAATTACAGACTGGGTGAGTCATACACAGCACTTGGTAAACATTCCGAAGCGTTGAAAGCCTTCAAACAGGCGCTGTACATCAAGCGAGCCGAAACCGTTGACGGCGGAACAACTAGCTCCGAGAGATTTCCCACGAATGCCGACTTGCACTTCGGCATCGGCCTCGCTTACTACAACCGGGAAAGCTACAGCGACGCAATAAAGGAGTTAACGCAGGCAGTCCAACTCAAACCAGACTTTGCCGAGGCCCACTTCGGAATGGCGTTAGCTTACATTGGGCGCAATGATCGATCGTCGGCACATAAGGAAGAGAGAATTCTCCGCCCTTTGAATGCGGAGTTAGCTGACAACGTTGTCATGGCTCTTGCTAACGTGTTGCCTACGGGAGTCACTCGCATCCAGCCCAGGGAAGATCGTCGTATGCGTCCCTGATTGGACGATTGTAGAGCAAGGCCTTCCACGATCCGAAATCACAGCAACGCTCGGATCCATCCGCCATCGACCGGAATTGACGTTCCTGTGATATAACTCGCGCGGTCAGAAACGAGGAAGGCCGCCAACGCCGCGAACTCGCGCGGTTCTCCCAAGCGCCTCATAGGAATCTCTTTCTCCCAGCGAGCTAAAAACTCTGAAGCACTAAGGCCCTCTTTCTCGGCCATCATGCGCGCCAGCTCTTCAACGCGCTCGGTGCGCGTATAGCCCGGCATAATGTTGTTGACAGTAATCCCCCATGTGGCCACTTCATTGGCCAGTGTGCGTGCAAATCCCGTCACCGCGGCTCGCAAGCTGTTTGACAGGATCAGGTTGTCCACAGGTTGTTTCACAGCAATTGAAGTGATGTTCAGGATACGACCCCAGCGTCGTTCCTTCATTCCAGGCAAAACGTGACGCGTTAGTTCGAGCACGCTATGAAGCGTCAGCTGCGTTGCGGCTTCCCACGCCTCACGACTCAAGGCTTCGAACTGTCCGGCAGGCGGTCCGCCCCCGTTCGTGACAAGAATATCAATGCGGCCAAAGCTCTCTAAAGCTGAGTTAACGACCCTGGCGATGTCTTCAGCGTTCGACAGATCGGCAGGCACTGCAAGCACAGGTGTTGCGAAGGTGTGCCTGATGTGGTCGCGTGCTTCGTTTAGAGTCTGTTCGCCGCGGGCGCACAGCACCAAAGAAGCTCCCTCTGAGGCGAGTTCTTCAGCAACGGCGCGGGCTAATCCGCGACTTGCTGCCGCTACCAGCGCGACTTTTCCTTTTAGGCCGAGATTCATAGTTAGATTGCCGATTGCCAATTGGCAATTTAGGATCCGCTCTGGACGAGTCTTCAGTAAATAGTAAGGCCATCAATTCAGAATGAACTCTGAGGGCGTCCAAGATGGTTAAACCGCCCGGGAAGATACCAATTGGCAATCGGCAATCGGCAATTGGCAATCCTCAATTGGCAGTCGGCAATCCTCCCGGCTTCACTTCCTCAAGTAGTCATCCGTTTTGTCGAGCCAGTCCTGACGAGGCGGGCTGAAGATGTCGACGTCCAGCGTGTCCTCAAGCGCCTCGGCTTTGTGTTTTACCAGCGAAGGAATGTGCAACACTTCACCCTCCCGAACGTCGATCACTTGCGACTCGTCTTCGCCAATCCAGAATCGCAATGCGCCTTCCAGAACGTACGTAATTTGTTCGTTGTGGTGGTTATGCTGGGGAACAATCGCGCCTCTCTTCAGGTAGACATGAGTGAGCATCACGCTTTCACCCGTGATCAAACGACGATCTAACACGTCGGACACCTTTTCTTTCGGCATGTCGTTCCAGCGATAAAAAGTCACACTTTGTTGACTCATTGTTTCTCCTGATTTCTACTTCTGATTAGGTGGAACGGCATCATTGTTTCCCAGGACGAAACGGTCAAACCAGTAAAGCTGCCAGTTCAAACTCTCCACGAGGTGTTTTGGTTCGCCCGTGCGCGTAAGGTTGTGATTCTCGCGGGGAAACATGACAATCTCCGTCGTGACTCCAAAATGCCTGAGCGCGCGAAACCACTGCTCGCCCTGCTCAAGCGGCACGCGAAAGTCGTTGTCGGAATGCAGAATTAAGGTCGGGGTCTTCACATTCTTCGCATACTTGAGCGGCGAGCGGTCCCAATACAAATCAAACTTCTCAAACAGGTCTCCGCCGAAATCGGGCGTGTGTCCGTAAGCTCCGTCGCGTGTGCCCTCGTCTGAGATGAAATTGGTGACGCTCCGCAGTGTGACTGCAGCTTTGAAGCGATCCGTATGACCAACGATCCAATTGGTTAGGTAGCCTCCATAGCTGCCTCCTGTTACACCCAGGCGATCGGCATCTATCCAACTGTATTTCCGCAAGGCTGCATCGACGCCGTTCATCACATCCACATAGTCCTTACCGCCCCATTCACCGACAATGCCCCGTTCAAATTTCTGGCCGTAGCCGGTCGAGCCGCGCGGGTTTGTATACAAGACTGCATACCCTTTGGCCGCATAGCCTTGAAACTCGTGAAACCAATCTACGCCGTACATCGCTGCCGGGCCACCATGAATGCTGAGGATCAGCGCATACTTCTTCCCTTCCTGCCAGCCGATCGGCTTAACAAGAAAACCATCGATGTCCCAATCTTCCGCGCTCTTAAAGGTAAATCGCTCGACGTCGGCAAGCTGCAATCTCTTCCAGAGCGCTTCATTTAGATTCGTCAATTTGCGCTCGTTGCGGCCGTTGAGATCGGCAACAAGCACTGAAGCAACGCCACCAGTTGCAGGCGCCACCCAGATCTTCGGATGATCCCGGTCGTGAACTTCACCGGTGAACGCAATTGTCTTTCCATCTGGCGCCCAGCGAGGGCTGTTATCTGACTCATCATGATCCGAGATCTTTACAAGCGCACCACCCGCAGCCGGAATCACCCAAACGTCAGTATTTCGGTTTTCGTCATACTCCTTGCCGGTGCGATTCGAAACAAAAGCGATGCGTGTTCCATCCGGCGACCATTGGGGATCGCTGTCGTTCCAGTCGTTGCCTTCCGTGATCTGTTTGGCGCTTCCGGATTGCACGCCAACCACCCAAAGGTGCGTGCGCCGATCGTCGAACCAACCCGTGTCGTTGAACTTATAAGAAGAATTCCTGTAATGACGGGCATCGCTGCGGTCTCTGCTTTCCGGACGAGTATCGCTGGGACCAATACGGCTGACGACGACCATGCGATTCGCGTCGGGCGCCCAGCGAAAAGTCGAAACTCCATTCTTCAAGTTGGTAATACGTCTAGCTTCGCCACCGCTCATGGAAAGCACATAAACCTGCGAGCGGGTTTGATCCGCGGGCGCCGCACCGGAAGCGGCGCCGGCGGCAGGCGCCGGCGTGGGACCGGCCGCCGGTGTCGGGCTTGCGGCGGACGTTGGTCCAGAAGGTGACGATGGAGACGAGGACTCAGCTGGTCGTGAAGAGAGGAATGCTAGCCATTTTCCATCAGGACTCCAACGTGGCGAGTTTGACGATTGTGGGCTGGTTGTAAACTGCCACGGCGCACGGCTGCCGTCCACTGCGGCCATCCAAATGGACGTAACCCGGCGATTCTGAGCGCGATCAATCCTTGTTACAACATAGGCGATCAGTTTTCCGTCAGGCGAGATCTGGGGATCGCTTAGAAACTCAAAAGCGTAGTAGTCTTCCGGCGTGATACCTCGCGACGGCTGTTGGGCGATAACGCCAAGCGCCGAAAGGCACAGGATCAGCGTACAGAATGCTAACGATCTCGCTGCTATCCTCATCGTTTTTCTCAAGATCGTGTCACTGGTCATTTTCCATTCGTCATTTTCCATATTGTTCATTGTCAGTTGACCATTTGGTCACTCGAGGCAGAGTCTTCAAGAAATTGTCGCGCAGCTGTGAACGCAGCGACCCAACCGCTACCAGGTTGTGTGGAACTAACCTGTCACGCTAACTGCTAAGACCGCGAATGACAAATGAAAAATCAGAAATGGAAAATGAAAAATGATCAGGGCCGGAGACCAGTGCGAACGAGTAAATCTGGAAATCGCCGATCTGAGCGTAGTTTAATGAAGACAGGATCTACCTTCAGATTCATCAACCAGATGTCTCGCTCTTCGTAAGCCTTTTCAAGCCACTTGAATGCTTGATCTTTCTCGCCCAGGCCCGCGTAGATAGCGGCGACCGTGTAGGACGAGACGTACCGCTGGCCTTGCAAATCTCTTAGGTCACTGAGCACACGTTGCGCTTCGGCCTTCTGCCCCGAAACAGCATAAGCGTGGCCCAGCAGCGCCAGCATCAGCGGGCTGCCGGAAAGCTTAACCCCCTTCTGAAAATCGGCGATTGCTTCTCTGTACATTCCCTTTTGTTCGTAGGCGAGACCGCGGTAGCGGAGTGCCGGGAAAAAATTGGGGTCGAGGTCCAGAAGTTTCGTGCCCTGGTCGATCGCCTGGTCGTTCCGGCCAGCCAGGTAAAGAATCCAGCCCAGGTGTGAGCTGGCAATCAAAGACAAAGGTTCAAGCTCTTGAGTTCGTTTAGCCTCAGCGATTGCTTCGTCAAAACGCTCCAAGGCGACCAGGTAGGAGCTGTACCATTGGTGCGCCGGCGCGTATGACGGCTGAAGCTTGATGGCCTGTTGAAACTCGCGCTCGGCTTCAACTCGGTCCCGGTCCCAGCGAAACTTGATAAACGCCAGCGAGCTATGAGCCTCCGCTAAGGTCTCATCGATCTCCAGCGCCTTGATTGCCGCTTCCTTGGCTTTAGGAAAACCGTCCTTGGGCAGATGTACACCGTAGACCACAAGCATATTGTAACAGTCAGCTAGTCCGGCATAGGCCGGAGCGAAATCAGGGTCTGTGTTTATGGCCTGTTGGAAATATTCAATGCCCTGCAGCAATCCGCTTTCGGTGCGCTTGTTCCAGGAGTTGCGCCCCTTCAAATAGCGGTCATAAGCCTCTACTTGCTTCTTCTCCTCGACGTTTAACTTCAGCCGCAGGTTTTCGAATATGTTGCGAGAGATGTCGTCCTGCACAATGAGGATGTCGGCCAGCTTGCGATCATAGAGCTGCCCCCAGATCTGCGCGACATTTTCCAGATCGATCAGGTCAGCCTGGATACTAATGTTGTCACCGTGGCGGAGCACACGGCCAGTGACAACTGCACGAACGTTTAACTCGCGTCCGACCTTCCGCGGGTCGATATTCTTACCCTTGTAATTGACCACAACACTGCGGGGAACCACTCGCAGCTTGGGCAGGCGTGAAAGACTGTTGATGAGACTCTCAGCAATCTTGTCGTTGAGGTATTGAGCCTCGGGGTCGGCCGCGTCATCGGAAAACGGTAAGACAGCGATCGATTCGATCGGGCTCGCAGCGCTATCGCCCGCTTTGCCCAGGCCGTTGAAATACGCCACTGCGGCCACGGTTATCAGAACCGCTGTCACACCAAGTACGGCTCCATGGTTTTTGAATCGCGACAAGAATGGCGCGCGGGGAATAGCCTTTGCTTCTGTGGCCCAAACTCCGTTCTGCCAAATGTCACCAAGATCACCTTTAACTGCTCCGGCAGTCTTGGCGGACGCGTCACTGAGTTGGGACAGGGATTCACCACTTTGTGAGGTCAACCCTCTCCCGACGGCATAATCAGTCAGCCCCTTATTGCCTGTGTCATTCCTGGACTCCTTGACCGTCGCCACGAATCGGTAGCCGCGACGGGAAACTGTTTCAATGAATTGGGGGCCGCTCGGACTCTCGCCCAGCGCTTTTCTGAGAAGTGAGACGTTTTGGGTGAGATTTCCCTCCTCGACAAAGGTGTCAGGCCACACCCTCTTCATCAGGTCGTCTTTCTCGACTATGCGTCCACCCTGCTCGACAAGCACCAGAAGTATGTCGAAGACTTTCGGGGTCAGGGCTACAAGATCCCGGTCGCGCCGGAGCACACGCTCGCTGGCGTCCAACCGGAAGCGGCCAAACTCGTAGAAATGACACTCTTGTTCGCCCATAAACGGCTTTGAGAAAACTCTTTGAGGAATACTTGAGCGCTTCCTGAGGACTTACCAAATGCTCTACCGCTAAGCTCAAGCACAAATCAAGGAAGGTTCAGGAGCAATTGGGTTCAAGAAAGTCCGAAGCAGGATCATTGTAATCCAACCGTCAAACGCAGGCAAAGGACGAAAGGTTTCGATACTGATGCAGTTTCGCAGTAGCGGTCTTCGCCTACCACCATGCCGCCTGATGTGAAGCGGGGCGGAGCCCCATTTATTAGAAGCGGCTTGACGGAAGGGCAAAGCCGCTTCCTCACATCGGGTGGCGAAGCCGTACCGCGATCGCCTTCCTGGTTTTGGGTACTTACTATTCGTGCTTATTCGTGAAAACCGTGGCTAACTCTTTTGCAGTCGAAATGTTTCAAACTTCAATGGTGCTCCCCATGACACAGCCAAAAAAAGTTCCGGAATTCATTGAGACTTCGGTAATCTACGCCCTCAGCGTTGTAGCGGCGTTGCTGGGGTTTTCCCTTGTCTGGCTAGTCTGCACACTTTCGGCGCGCTACGGAGGCTGACAACTCCCGCCTTTCACCCAGCTCGCTGATCACACGGCACGGCCTCCGCGCAAATCAGGGTAGTTTCGTGCAGACTCCTCCGAAAACAAGATTCTGCCTTCTCGTTTCACTGGGGTGAAACCGGTGACGTCCTTCTTGCGGTTTAAGGTTTTCCCCGCAAGTTGTACTTGAACCAATCCTCGATCGATTCCGCCTGCAGGTCCTTCGGCACCAGATCCTCAATCTTCTCCTGTGCACCGCGAATCGCCGTAGTAACTAAGGGGTGAGAGATGCACTCACGCTCATCGATCCCCAATTGCCTAAACAGTCTTTGAATTGATTCGCCGTCAAAATACTTCAGCAAAGCATCATCGAGAGAAAAATAGAAACAGAGCTCTGAAGCGCAGGCGAGTTTTGCCGCGGCGTCAATGACTGCCTGATCCTTCGACTGTCTGGGATGATGTTCGGCAATGACTATCTGAACACGCGCCGTGGCCGCTGTCTGGAGGTTTAATGCGTTTGGCGGTTGAAACGCCCTTGCGAGACCAACCCAAACCGTGCGATCAGCAGCCGAGCATAAAATTGAGGAGTCGTAGGCAGAGAATTTCTGGTAGGGAATCGCTCTTTCGCGCAGCAGTTGCTCCAAACTCGATAGAGTCGATTGAAAATGAGACAAGACAAGAGCATTCCTGCCTTCAGCCAAGCTCGCGTCGACCTGACTGCAAATCTCTTTCAACTTGCTGCTGGTATCAAACCAAACTCTGTCGTCAACCAATGAGACTGGCATTTTCTTCTATTCACAGCTTCCTCCGGTGCTCTCGTCAACCGAAAGGCTCCTCAATTGAAGCGCTCTGTGTAGTGAAAAACTTCGGCCCTTGCTCAGTGATGTAGAGACAGTCCTCAAGACGAATACCAAACTCGCCATAAATTACGACCGTAGGCTCATCGCTGAAGCACATGCCGGGTTGAATTAGAGTTTTGTTCCCGCGCACGAAATTAGTCCACTCATGACCATCCAGGCCGATTCCGTGTCCTGTGCGGTGGGGCAAGCCCGGCACTTTATAGTCAGGACCGAAGCCGGCGTCGGTGATCACTCTACGCGCCGCCGCATCCACGGCCTCGCAGGGTGCGCCCAATTTTGCAGCTGCAAAACCTGCATCCTGCGACTTGCGCTCTAGATTCCAGATGTCGCGCTGTCGCGAACTCGGTTTGCCGAAAACAAAAGTCCGTGTGATATCAGACTGGTAGCCTTCAACGCTGCAGCCGCCGTCCATCAACACAACATCGCCTTCCTTCAGTTTTTGTGGTGTGCTGCTCCCGTGAGGAAACGCAGTGTACTTGCCAAAGCTGACAAACACACCCCCATTGACACCGAGCGCCCTGAACGCCGCGCTGCAATTGCCCGAAAACTCGTCCTGGGTCATCCCCTCGCGCATGCTGGCGTGAGTTGCCTGATACGCCACGATGGTGATGTCGTTCGCCCTCTGCATAAGCGCAAGCTCTGTTGGCGACTTGAACATGCGACATCCGGCGGTGATCGGATCTGCGCTGACACATTGAATAGTGGGGGCTTCTTTTCGTATACCATCAAAGAGAAAGAAGCGCACTCTTTCTTCAATGCCTATGCGTCCGGTTCGCAGGCCGCGATCCCGAAACACTTCCGCCACTTTCCTGTAAGGACTCTCATCTTCCTCCCACGTGCGCACGTCCTCGCCAATTTTGATTAATTCGCGCGCCCGCTCCTCTTCAAACTTAGGACAGATCCAAGCGATCTCACCGCGAGCAGGAATCACCAGACCAAACATCCTTTCGCTCAGGCTCCAGCGCATTCCGGTGAAATAGAACATGCTGGATCCGGCCTCAAGGTAAATTGCACCGATCTTATTGTCCCTCATCAGACGACGCGCCTTTTCAATACGTGCTTTGCGCTCGTCGAGAGTGATCGGCTGGATGCCGTCAGTCATCTTCTTTAGTTTGCGAACTGATTCAGGCGTTTCCCCACGTTGTGTGAACACTTCTTCATCGCGCGGTTCGGCGCGGAGAACGTCGCCGCCCAAAAGTGTCGCTCCTGCAAGGCCGGCGGATAAGCGCAAAAAGTCTCTTCTATCGGTGCACATGCGGGGTAATGTACACGACCGGCGAATGGCTGAACAAGTTGGACTAAAGCGTAGCGGGGATCACGACCGCGAGTGAGGTGCGGACCATCGTTGGGTACCGGGTCAGTTTGATCTGCACGCGCATCTTGCGCGTGATCCCACGGGCGAGTCGCCCGTGCCACTTTTCAAACAATCTCCAGGGATATCAGCAAGGCAAACAATGAACCTATCATTAGGGCGGTGGCTATGGTTTTGACAAACCCCAACCTCAAAGCGTGACAATTATGGCATTCAACGGAATGCCTCGGCAGTTCGGCGCCACAACAGGCACACGGCTTTCTATTGTAGTATTCCTGAACTGGAGCAGTTGCTTTTGAGTCGATTTTGTCAGCCAAGGTTTATGACACCGTATTTCCAAATCTATTGCCTGACGAACCCTGGGCGGAGGGAGGACGGCAAACCTTGAAGTAAGGCTAAGGCCTGATTGCGTCTAAAACAATCGGGGAAATCCTGAGGTGAACAGGGAATGCCCCAACGTCAGTGCTCAATTGTAAGTGACATTAATCGTCGAGCTTGACCATTCCCGTGCGAATTGCATAGCGGACAAGGCCTGCCACGTCGTGGATGTCCAATCGCTCCATCAGCTGAGCGCGATGAGTCTCAACAGTTTTGACACTTATATTCAACGTCGCTGCAATATCTTTCGTTGAGTGTCCTTCGGAAATCAGTGTCAGAACCTCGCGCTGGCGTGGTGTTAGAGGTTCCAGGGCCGGCTGTCCGGAAGGAGTGCCCTTGAGGTATTCGAGCAGGACCTTCTGCGCGATACTTGGCGAAAGGTACTTTTCGCCACCCATCACTTGGTCAATCGCCAACTCAAGCTCGGCGGTTGCTGCACTCTTGGGCAGATAGCCAGCCGCGCCTGCGCGAAGAGCGTGGAACGCATAGTCTTCCGTATCGTGAACGGTCAAAACAATCATTTGAACATCAGCAAATTTTTCGGTTGTTTCCTTTAAGACCTCAAACCCATTGATCCCGGGCATCGCGATATCCAGCAAAACTACGTCTGGCTTGAGATCCCGGATCATTTCGAGTGCCTGCCGGCCGTCTCCTGCTTCACCAACAACTTCCACCCGATCTATCCTTTCAACAAGCGCACGAATCCCCGCCCTGACAAGCGAATGGTCGTCTGCCAGCAGCAGACGAATTGGTTTAATCTTTGAGTCAGACACTTTCTGTGAGAGCGCCGCGAGTCTCCCGAGGAGCGACGTTTTTAACAGTGGGCCAGAAGCCTACGCTGATGTCTTCGTACTATAGATACCTGTCCAAAAACACTGCGTTAGGCACGGGTTTAGTATGCCTTGTTAGGTCAAATCGCACGAAGACGCAGGGACTATCCCAGAAACTACTGAAAGGAGCAATCAGGAAAAACCTTAAAAGACTTATCACGTCATAAACGACTGCGGGATACGCGCTTCCTGCCTTGAATCCTCGCTCCCAGTCGGGAAAAGCGCGCGGATCTCGGTTCCCAGCGAAGGCGCCGATTCGATCTCGAGCCTACCGCCTAGTGCCAGTACGCGTTCCTCCATGCCGCGCAGTCCGAGACGAACTGGGCGATTTGGCGCGCTCACTGACTGAGTGTCGAAGCCGACGCCATCATCCTTGATCGAAAGCAGAATCTCGTTATTCAACATTTTCAGGCTAATTGAAACACTGTTTGCCTGAGCGTGCCGCGCCGCATTTGTCAGGGCCTCCTGGACTATCCGAAAGCATGCCGTCTCAAGCTCCCGCCTCAAGCGCATAACGTCTTCTGGAAAGGCCGCCAGAGTTTTTGTCGGAATTCCGGTGCGCTGGGAAAATCGACCGGAGTACCAGCGCAAGGCCGCGATGAGCCCAAGGTCGTCAAGCAGCGAGGGGCGAAGCTCAAAGGAAAGATCACGAACCTGTTGCAGCGCTTCATCAACAGCCACGACACCCTCATCAACTAGCAGGGTTGACCCGGACGTCGGTATGGCCTGACGGACAGTTTGCAGATTGATTCTTATCGCGGTGAGAGATTGTCCAATTTGATCGTGTAATTCCCTGGCAATATGTTGGCGTTCTGCTTCCTGTGCTTCGATCAACCCTCTTTCCTGGCAGCAGCATGCACGCAAAAATCAACTGCCCAGCTTCGATCCTGCGGGTGCAAATGGTCTGCCCAGAAATTTGGCTCTTTCAGCCACTGTTCGACGGGATAACCGAGTATTCGTTCGGCCTGCTTGCTCACAAAGCTAAACCTGAAGGTTCTTGCATCGGCCTCCCAAACGATACCGTCGATTGACTGGACGAGTGATTCATATTGCTGTTGGCCGTCTGCTTGCCCGTCACTAACTAGTTTGGATTCGATCATTTCACCTCTCAGTTATCACGACATTTGCGGTAAAATTACATCATCCTCACCAAAGCTGCACGTGGCTAGGACAAACGCCAGGGAAACGACTATGATTAGCTGTCTTCGCTAGCTAATTCATGGAGCGCCAAGTCACCATCATCCAGCCGGCACCCCCGTTAACACTTTCAGTCGAGGAAATCAGAGCTCAGTTCCCGGCCCTGGAACGAGTCCACAATAATGTACCCGTTGCCTATTTCGACGGGCCCGGCGGAACGCAAGTTCCCCGCGCGGTGGTCGAAGCGATGTCTGATTACCTCTACCACCATAATGCAAATACACATTGGGCTTACCCAACGAGCGAAGAAACTGATGTCGCCATAGAAAACGCCCGGCAGGCATGCGCTGATTTCATAAACGCCTCGTCAGGCGAAATCGCGTTTGGCGCCAATATGACTACGCTCACCTTTCACCTCGCCAGGGCACTCGCTGCCAACTTTTCACCGGGTGACGAGATTGTGGTAACCGAATTGGACCACCACGCTAATATCGCGCCATGGCACAGAATCGCCAGCGAGCACGGTATGACCGTTCGAACAGTCAAGCTGGTTCCAGAGACGGGTCAGTTGGATTGGAAAAGTTTTGAAGAGTCAGTCACGAAACGAACCAGGCTGATCGCCATGGGCGCCGCGTCAAACGCTCTGGGAACAATCAATGATGTCTCTCGAGCAATTGCCACTGCACGATCGCTAGGCGCCCTCACTTTCATTGATGCTGTTCATTACGTGCCACATGAGCTCGTCGACGTGCGGGCTCTCGATTGCGACTTTCTCGGGATGTCTGCTTATAAGTTCTACGGACCACACGTGGGAGTGCTTTTTGGCAAACGAAAGCTGCTCGAGTCGATAGACTTCCCTAAACTCATTCCCGCGCCCGACTACGCACCCGAGAATGTGGAGACTGGCACGCAAAACCAGGAAGGTATGGTGGGAAGTGGGGCGGCGGTAGATTTTCTCGCGTCACTTGCCGCAGGCAACTCACGGCGCTCGCAACTGTCAATCATGTATCAGGAACTGCAGCGGCGCAACACTGAGTTAGTGAGGCGTCTGTGGCAAGGGCTGTCTGCGATTCCAGCAGTTCAATTGTATGGCCCAACTCCCAATGTGGCTCGTACTCCCACCATCTCGTTTACGGTGCGGGATGTGGCGTCTACCGACGTGGCGCGACAACTGGCTGCCAGAGGGCTATTTCTGTCACACGGAGATTTCTATGCAGCAACTGTAGTTGAGCGCCTCAACCTCGGAGAGGAAGGCCTGGTACGCGCCGGTTGTGCCTGTTACACAACCTCGGAAGAGATTGATCGCTTAATAAAAGGAGTTCACGAGATTGCCGGGGAATAAAGTCCAAAGTCCAATGTCAGAAATCACAGAAACTTTGGACTTTGGACTTTGGACTTTGGACTATCTTTTGACCGCATTAACAAAGTCTGCGAGAAGTCCGTAGGCTGTGCTTTGTAAGTTTGGTCTGTGAGAAGTGATTGTGAGGCCTGGCATCATATCCAGCTCGAAATGCGCAGCCAGTGAAGTCCCTCGTATGTTTCCCAGTGGATCGGTCGCAGCCACTTGCTCCGGCTTAACGGACGCGACAACCGATCCTTCTTCTACTTTCGCCCGTGCCACAAGTTTGAAAGGTTTACCCCCTGCCCGGGCGGCTTGCAGCATCTTCGTGGTCAGGCTCCGGATTCCCTCTCTGCGAACTTCGCCCGGCTTCAAGGGGATCTTCATCAATACATTAGCAAGGGCACAGACCTTGATCGTCGCATCCCAGCCATCTACGTCATGGGCCGGATCAGTTTCAGAGATACCCAGTTCCTGCGCCGTTCTCACGCCTTCATCAAACGTGCGGCCAGCCTCCATCGTTTCGAGAATGACATTCGAGGTCGAATTGAAAATACCGCTGAAGCTACGCAGCTTAACTGCGGGCAAGGCTTCTCGGAAAAGCGAAAAAACGGGCGCGCTGTCGAGTACCGTTGATTCAAAAAAGAATCTTTTTCTGTTTGCTGCAGCTAGTTTGGTCAACTGCTCATGACCGTAAACCACTGCCCCCTTGTTTGCCGTTATCGCATGAGCACCTGACTGCAACACCGCCGTCAGATAATCGATCGCCGGTTGGCCGGTCTCGTGGTTGAGTGAGGTTGTTTCAAAAACAACGTCCGGTTGCGCGTCTCGCAGCCATTCAACAATGCCGTTGGATCTCGATGGATTCGTCGATTGATCGCCCGGATATTCGTTAGTAAGCAGCGCTGAATCTTGAAATCCCTCCGCGCGAGAAAGCCAGCCGCTGCGGCGCGTGGCCACACCCGTGACGCGCCACTGGATTCCGTTGAGCTCTTGCAGCTCCTGAGATTTCGTCACCAGAAGCCTGGCGAGCGCTCGTCCCACATTCCCGAAACCCAAGAAGCAAAGGTTGTATTGTTTCATGTTTACTTTACAAGCCAGAGCAACGTTATACTGCAACTACTGCAAAACAGGTTGACGGGATTAGCAAGAGATCAGACCAGCTTCGGACTCTGATAATCCTGTCGAGACATCTAATGAAACAATACCACGATCTGCTTAGATCAATTCTGATCCATGGCAAGGAACACAACGACCGGACTGGCGTAGGGACGATCTCTTGCTTTGGTTACCAGACTCGCTTTGACCTGCGCGATGGCTTTCCCCTTGTAACCACAAAGAAGGTGCCTTTCCGCTGGGTGGCCGAAGAGTTGTTCTGGTTTCTCTCAGGCGACACTAATGAGGCAAACTTGCGGGCCAAAGGTGTTGATATCTGGGCCGAGTGGGCCGATCAAGAACACACCAAGCGTTTCGGTCGAACGCCCGGCGACCTCGGCCCGGTCTACGGATATCTCTGGCGATCCTTTGGCGGCAATTATCCAGACACTGACGGCGTGGATCAGATCGCGCGCTTGATTGGTGAGATTCAGAGTAATCCAAACTCCAGACGTCTGATTGTAACTGGCTGGGACCCGAGGGAAGCTGACCGTGTGGATCTGCCGCCCTGCCACACGCTGTTTCAGTTCAAAGTGGAAGCTGGAAGCATCCTTCATTGCCAGCTCTACCAGCGTTCGGCAGACGCCTTTCTCGGAGTCCCATTCAACATTGCTTCCTATGCTTTGCTGACGCACATGATCGCGCATTGCTGTGGTCTCGAAGTAGGTGATTTCATCTACACATTGGGTGACTATCACATTTACAAGAACCATTTGGTACAAGTTAATGAGCTTCTCTCCCGCGACCCGCTGCCGCTACCGCGGCTTGAAATCGCCGATGCAGCAGCTGGTCGTTTGCGAGGCCTGGAAGGGCTTCTTGCGCTCGACTACGAGGATCTAAGTCTGCTTGGCTATCAATCTCATGCCAAGATCGTCGCGCCCGTCGCCGTTTAGTTTGATTTTACCGAAGAACTGAAATTCACCGCATCACAACTATGATCATTGGAATCGTCGCGGTAGATCGAAACGGTGCAATCGGCAAGGGTGGGAAGTTGCCCTGGCATTACCCCGCCGACATGAAGTTCTTCCGGGAAACGACCATTGGTCATGCCTGCGTCATGGGCTTCAGAACATGGCTTACGCTCAAGAAACCGTTGCAGGAGAGACTGAACACTGTTTTGAGCCGCCAATCGGAGATCGAGCCGCAAGACTCTGTGGTAGTTCTCCGCGACGTGCAGTCGGTACTTTCTGTCGCGCGCTACCTGAAATGCGACCTGTTTGTCATGGGAGGAGAAAAAGTTTACCGCTCGTTTCTTCCTTACATTGAAAAGTGGATCGTAACGGAAGTGCCTCTGGAAGTTGAAGGCGCTGATGCGTTTGTTCCTGACAACTACCTTGAAGGATTCAACAAGGTGGATACAAAGCAGATCGAGGAGGGTCTCACTGTTAGTTTCTACGAGCGGAGATAGATGAACCTAATGTAAAGGCGAGCTCAATAAAGAACCTTTTGCGGTAGGCAACGGATACTGGACATTCAACCTGCACTGCAATCGTTTATACGGGGAACCAGTTGAATACCAACATCCGCTGACTACCGAGACTGAAAACTCTGGAAATCCCACCCACGGCAGTGGGTGGATTTTTCAGGTACCGCCTACAAAAAAACGCGCTAAGTAAGTTTCAAATCCCACCAACAGTAGTTGGTGGATTATTCAAGTCCAACCTATTCACTCAACCAGGCTTAACTTAGTGGGTCGACATTTCAAGATGATACAAGCGACGAAGGCCGGATCTGAACAATCCACCAACTGACGTTGGTGGAATTCAAAATAGTCGTCCGACGATGTTCTTTCTAGGCCGGACTTGAACGATCCACCCACTCCCGTGGGTGGGATTCATGAGCCTTCACGCGGTCGCTACTGCAAGGGGTACATGCGTCGATGTTTAAAACGAACAATTCGAAATTCGCAATTCGAAATTCGCAATTCGAAATTCGCAATTCGAAATTCGCAATTCCAAATTCCTTTCACTGACCGCTATTCAATTTCAGATCCAGCACGTCATGTCGTGTGATGATTCCTACGATCCGGCCATATTCCTCGACCAACACCGCCGGACTGCCTTGCAGACGTCGTGTTACCTCGCTTGAACTGGCATCAACATCGACAGTCGGGAAACTTGCCTCCATCACGTCGCCGACACGTGACTCGAGCAATTCACGACTTCGCACCACTTTGGCCAGTACTCGATTCTCGCGCAACGATCCCACTGGTTTTCCATCCTCCAGCACAGGTATCTGCGTCAGGCCCATTTCATTCATCTTCGAGAGCGCATCTGCAACTCTGTCATCAGGGGCAACCCAGATGAGGCTTGAAGGAGCTTGAGTGCCCTTCGTACCGCTAATCAGACCGGCACTGATTTTCTGCGGCTCAAGCAGACGCTTCTCCTTCATCCATTCATCCGAGTGGTGCTTGCTAAGATAGTGTTCGCCGGTGTCGCAGACGATGAAGACGATTACCGCGTTTGCGTCTGCATCTCGGGCAACCCGCAGAGCGGCGGCCAGATTTGTTCCGGTGGAACCACCACAAAAAAGGCCTTCCTTCCGACCTAATTGCCGCGACATGTCGAACGACTCTCTGTCGGTAATATTGATGACTTCATCCACATATTTAATATGCACGTTCGGGGGGATTACTTCCTGGCCGATTCCCTCGACCAAATAAGGAGTCGCCTCCACAAGTTTTCCTGTCTCTTTGTAAGTTTTGAAAACCGACCCGTAAGGATCGGCGCCGATTATCTGGATGTTCGGGTTCTTCTCTTTTAAGAAGCGTCCCGTGCCGGAGATTGTCCCGCCGGTCCCCAATCCCGCAACGAAGTGAGTGATCTTTCCTTCGGTCTGCTCCCAGATTTCCGGGCCGGTAGTGCGATAGTGTGCCTCGGGATTAGCGGGATGAGAATACTGGTCGGGATAAAACGAGTTTGGAGTTTCGGAAGCGATTCTCTTTGCAGTGGACACGTAATGATCCGGTGTTCCCGGTTTCGCGGAGACCGGCGTGATTACTACATCAGCGCCGAGGGCTTTCAAGTAGCGCGACTTTTCCACCGACGCTTTATCCGTCATCACAAAAATGCACTTGTAACCCTTCACGGCGGCAGCTAGAGCGAGTCCAATACCGGTATTGCCTGATGTGGCTTCAACAATAGTGCCACCGGGTTTGAGAATGCCTTCGCGCTCGGCTGCTTCAATCATTGCCACGCCGATGCGATCTTTCACCGAAAACCCCGGATTGAGATTTTCCATTTTGGCCAGGATTGTCGCTTTTATTCCTTTCGTCAGTCTATTGAGCTTGACCAGCGGCGTGCGACCGATCAGGCCAAGTATGTTGTCGTAGTAGTGCATTCCCAGTCTCCGCGTCAGAATCGAGTTTATTGAGGATCTATTTGTAGCAGAACCGCGCGTCCCGCGCTATTTTCCGACCACTCCTTCGCAAAGTTTTTGCGCGATCAATTCGCCCGCCTGTGCGTGGCCGGCTTCATTCCAATGCCCATTTCCGATGTCCTTGCCAAAACCATGCAGGTAAACTCGATGCTTTTCGGCATAAGCCTGCAAGTCGGGCGCTAGTGTGATAACAGGTATCCTTTCCTTCTCGGCAAAGGATCTGATCCGACGGTCGGGATAGAAGAGATCCTCGATGCCAAACCGTTGCATGAACGCCTGCCGCGCTTTCGGATCCGGGAGCACTTGCGGCCCATTGCTCAAGGTCACAACCACAAACCTGGCTCCTTTGGCGCGCACTTCATCACGCATCGCAAGGATCAGTCCCTCGGTCACCCGCCAGGCTTCATTCCAAACTGGGTCGGCCGGCTTGAGATAGATCATGTTGTCAGTACCCAACTCCTCGGATCGGGCTATCACGTCAGACCCCTCGACTTTTTCCGTCGACGCGCCCGAAGAGTTAACGTGAGACTTCCATGACGCCAAAAGGATTTTGAGTCCGTGATGTGCCTGATTAACGGCCTGCACGAGGCGGGAGTGGTCTTTGATCCATCTGCCCAGTTGGCTCAGCTTCGATTTTCGCAGCACGAATATGCGCGAATCGCGAAATGAGTCGTCCAACACCAGCTTTCCCTCACGATATATGAAATACGGCGCCTCATCGGTTTTCTTGAGCGCGCGTGAATTGTCACTGATGTCGTTGTTTGTCGTAACCGCGAGAAGCACGATGTCCGGGGAGTAGTCCCAGACGTGTCCACGCAGCGTTATCAACTCCTGGGCAGCACCGTAGCCAGAGACTCCGAAATTGAGAACCTCAATTTGCTTGCCTGAGAACGATCCGCATGTCCGCAGTCTCTCTTCCATAACGGCCCAGAATGCTTGTTCCATTGAAACCGGGAACGCTTCGGGGTAGGAGTCTCCGAGGACAGCGATCCGAATTGTATTTGGTGCCTTTTCCTTCGAGTGTTCCCTATCGCGCTGCCCTACACTATTGATGCGAACGTATGACTCACCTTCCTTGCGATACCAACCCTCCATTCCCGGAACGAGCGCATGGCCGCGCGCGTCGTCTGGTGTGTAAAAGCCGGGATAGGAATAGCCAACTGCGCGCAGGCCTAACTCGGCTATGATGGCTCCAACCAGCAAACCAAAGAGAATCAAGGTCAGTTTTGTCAGGAGCCGCTTTGCTCTATCGCGGAATTTGATACTCATTAGCCGTAACGAACACACTAACTTAAGCGAAGGCAGGTGCGCTTGTCCAAACCGAAAACAGCGGGTATCTTACGTCAAGACCAAGATGAGCTGGAGCGCGGACATCTTGCCCGCACTTATCAGGGCAGTGGGGCGATCTATGATCATGATTTCTTATTCACACCGCGGCTTCAGAGACTGTGCGAAAACGCGAAATGCGTGACCAGTGAAGTCAGTACCGTAACGCGGTAGCGTCGGGTCGTTCTTGGTCAGCTCGTTACTCTGGGGAAATCCCGTAATAGGTTTAGCGGTACGGCCACCTTCGGATCATCGACCCGACGCTACCGCGTTACAGTACTGACCTCATTCTGCTAATAATGAAATAAAGGAAGGCTGGACGTGAGGACGCGGAAAATGTTGAAGCCCGGATGTGCTCTCCCCTTCACATCCGGGCTTCTCCCCATGGTCACTTACATCTCAATAGATCAGTGCGTGACCAAGCCTGAAATCGCAACTCGCGATTTAGAAACGGCTATTCTTGTCTCGAATCTTGTAGGTGTAAATGGCTGCCCCGGCTCCGCCCGTGATTGCGCCAATTACTGCACCCTTCTTGCCGCCCAGTAATCCACCGAGTATTGCTCCACCCGCTGCGCCCCCCGCAGTAGTGATCTTGTCGCGGTGCTTCTCCCAAATCGAGCGGTCTTGCTCGTAACGATAATCGTCAGTGCGATAGCTATCATCGCGGTAAACGTCAGAATTACGGTTATCATAGCGATTGTTATAACGTGTGTTCTGCGAGCTTCCTCTGTTGGAGCGACTGCGCGTTTGCGCCGCTACGGGTAGCGCGGTCATGCTTAAAGCCACCAAACAAACCAGAGTTACGATTAATTTTTTCATCTTCACCCCTCCCGCCCGTTCATTGGCAATGTCCATGCCAGTGACCTCCAGAACGACGCAAGAGAACGGGCAAGCGCGAATTGTTTAAGCAAATCCGCCGAGTTTCCTGGCTGCTGTTTAGGAGTTGTCGAGGTAGGAGCTGAGTCTTTCCCGGCTTTACTGATCAGATCGTGCGGGCTATCGACCTTTTGGGATAAAAACAAGCCGCCTTTGAGCAAATGCGGCTCCAACTCTCACCTTCCGGTACAATGACATCATCGCCCAGGTGATTCACTGAGGACGTTTTTGGGCTCCGAATCGTCCCGTTACCCTTTTAGGGTTGTTAAAAACACTTTTGCCGAGGTAACCATTCTTGAGACCTCTTCTGACCTTGTTTATTGCTATCTTCATGCTTTCGTCGACGCAAACGTCAAATCCTGCCAGAGCCGATGCAATGCCGCAAAAACCCGGAGAGGGATTATCGATCGATCAAACCCAGGCATCCCGTTTCGCCAGGCTGGCGCTGAAGTGCGTCAATAAAGAATATCCAAACAAACCGGACCATGTAATTAACGATGCCTCAGATGTCAGAAGCCCTAAGGTCATGCACCCGGCTTTCTATGGGTGCTACGACTGGCATTCATCCGTCCATGGCCAATGGATGTTAGTAAGACTCCTGCGGATATTCCCCTCCCTGCCCGAGGCTCCGGAGATTCGCAAAGCACTCGGAGCGAATCTGACGCCCGAGACGATTCTGGCTGAAGTGGCCTATTTGAAACAGCCTAATCGCCAGTCGTTTGAGCGCACTTACGGTTGGGCCTGGCTTCTCAAGCTTGGCGAAGAGATCCATCTGTGGGATGACCCTGAGGGAAAATCGTGGGCTCGGAATTTACAACCTCTTATTAACGCACTGGCCGAGAAGTACATCGCGTTTTTACCTAAACAGACCTATCCGATTCGTACAGGCGTCCATCCGAATACAGCATTCGGGTTGGCATTTGCTTTGGACTATGCCAAGACTGTCGGCAACAAGAAGTTGGAGGCGCTGATCATCGAACGCAGTCACAGCTACTTTGGAAAGGACGTAAACTATCCAGCATCCTGGGAGCCTGGCGGTGAAGACTTTTTCTCGCCCGCCCTGATGGAGGCCGACCTCATGCGGCGTGTTCTAGACTCGAGAAAGTTTCGCGGCTGGTTCCGTCGTTTTCTGCCGGAACTGACTCGCAGCGAGCCAAGAAAATTGCTTAATCCGGCGGTGGTAGCCGATCGCACAGACCCAAAGATCGTTCACCTTGATGGCTTGAACCTCAGCCGCGCCTGGTGCATGCGCAGCATTGCTAAAGCTTTGCCGCGCAGCGATCCGGCACGCAGAGTTTTGACTGTATCGGCGCGCCTACATGCCAAAGATGCGCTGGCTCACATAGCAAGTGGAGACTATGCTGGCGAGCACTGGCTGGCGTCTTTTGCCGTCTACATGCTTGCCACCGAAGAACCGTGAGAATCAGTGCGAGACGATGCGAGCATGAATAAGACGGCGCATGCGATCAGAAAAGAGCACGTCAATCTTTAGAGGCTCGATCAGCGCGGTGACCTCACCTTGTCCAAAAGTCGGGTGCAGCATCGTCTGCCCAATGCGATAGAGGCGAGTCTGATCATAAGGTGCGCCGGGATCAACTTTACGCCGTACACCAGGACTCGTACTTGTTTTGAAAGTTCCCAGGGTGCCGCATTTTGGACAACTCACGCGCGATATTTTTCCGCGCTTGTTGAGGGAAGCGATAACGTGACCGCGCTCTTCTCCGCACTTAACGCAAAACTTCTCCACGCGCTCACCGACCGCTAACAACGGCTTAACAATGGCCTCAGCAACGCTCAATATTTGCTTTTCCACTGACTGCTCCTTCGTTTACTTGTACCGGTAGGTTATCCGACCTCTCGAAAGGTCATAAGGCGACATCTCAACGCTCACGCGGTCGCCCACTAGTATACGGATGCGGTTCTTACGCATCTTGCCGGAAATGGCCGCCAACACCACATGCTCTGTGTTGTCGAGCTTGACCTTAAAGAATGCATTGGGCTGCTTATCGATGATAGTGCCCTCCGCCGGTATCAGATCATCCTGGGCCAATAGTTTTCTCCTTCTGGTCTTCTTGAATGATAGTGATGAGCGATAAGCTGTCTCTTAAGATCTCTTATCACTCATCATGCTCACTTGTCAGTGGTAACACTTAGCTAACGACTTGCGCGCCTGGGTCGAAACGAACGCGTAAAAACTCCGGTCGACACGGGTGCGCCACGCCTGGCGGCGACCGGTTGGCGGCTGCTACTTCCGAAACTGTGAGATCCGCCAAATCCCGGTAGCACCACACGCTTGACTCTTTGTCCCGTCAAGCGTTCTATCGACCGCATCGAGAGCTCATCGACCGGAGTCACGATAGTGATCGCCCGACCCTGGTTTCCTGCCCTGCCGGTGCGTCCGATGCGGTGCACATAATCCTCGGGCGCCGAAGGCACGTCGTAATTGATGACATGCGAAACTGCATCAACGTCCAAACCACGCGCCGCAATATCAGTGGCGACCAGGACGCGCGTGCGTCCATCGCGAAATCCACGCAATGCCGACTCGCGCTGCGCCTGCGTGCGGTCAGCGTGAATGCGGTTAACACTGTGATCGCGTGCTGAGAGAATATGTGAGAGACGCTCGGCCCCACGACGTGTGCGGGTAAAAACCAGCACTCGCTCGAAGCGCTCACGTTCCAGGAGATCCAGCAGCAGCGCCGTCTTCGACTCCTGAGCGACCGGATAAGCCGTCTGCTCCACCATGGACGCCGGCTGGCCGCGTGGACTGACCTCGATGAGCTTAGGACTCTGCATGGTAGAACGCGCCAGCTTCTCTATCTCCGACGACATCGTTGCGGAGAAAAGTAGCGTTTGGCGCTTTTGCGGAATTAGCGAGAGGACACGGCGAATTGCCGGTAAGAACCCCATGTCCAGCATGCGGTCTGCTTCATCCAACACGAGAACTTCAACACGCGAAAGATCGAGTGCTCTTCGCTCCGTGAGATCCAGCAATCGTCCGGGTGTCGCGATGACTACCGTAGGACTGCGCCGTAGGGCGTCGAGCTGCCGCGGCATGCTGGCGCCACCGATGATGGTGACGCTACGGTTCGCCTTTACCGGATTAAGCTCTCCATAGTTCTTTTCTATCTGTGCGGCCAGCTCGCGTGTGGGCGCTAGCACCAGCACGCGCACCTTTCGCTGACGCTGCGTTGCCGATGCAGCTTGTTTGTCGTCCGAGGTTGTAATTTGATTGGCTTCCGAAATCCTTTGAATGATTGGAAGCAGAAATGCGGCCGTCTTTCCTGTGCCGGTTTCGGCGCAGCCGATCAGATCCTCGCCGTTGAGGATGACAGGAATTGCCTGTCGTTGGATCGGTGTTGGTTCGGTGTATCCGAGAGACTCGCAACTCCGCACCTGTGCGGGCGCAAGCCCCAATTGAGAAAAATTCATAAACTCCTTATGCCTTGGCGCCGCAGTCTAGTTCTGAAGCGCACTGTGTTTGTTTTTAAGTCTAATGGCCTTCCGCGCCTCCATGGTGAAATAAACCCATGGAGGCACGAAGACCGGAAAGAAATTCCGCTTACCAGCGGGGCTCGCGGTTTCCACCGCCGTATCCGCCGCCGCCACCGCGATTGCCACCGTAGCCGCCACGACCGCCACCGCCGCCGTATCCGCCTCGTCCGCCACCACCACCGCCGCGATTCTCGCGGGGTTTTGCTTCGTTGACGGTTAGACTGCGCCCGTTAATTTCCTTGCCGTTGAACTCGGCAATGGCCGCCTGGCCTTCTTCCTTGCTGGACATTTCGACGAAGCCAAAG
>JBOGOU010000557.1:0-1747 GCA_050748205.1 Pyrinomonadaceae bacterium
TCCTATCATCGGCATAAACGTCGCAAACTTATACCTGCTGAGCGGCGACGCCGACCCAGCCGTCGAGCAGTGTAAGAGGGTAATAGAACTAGACCCTGGCTTTCCCGGAGGGCCAGCCCAACTAGGAATAGCGTACCTCAGACAGCGACGCTATGAGGAAGCGATTGCAGCGTTTCAGAAAGCGGCGGAGCTGTCCGGGAGGGCAAGCGACTCGTTGAGCGACCTCGGCAATGCGTACGCTGTCGCCGGAAAACGCGCTGAGGCGCTCGCAATACTGAAGGAACTCGAAGCGAGATACGCGAGGCGCGAGGCCACTGAGCGGGACGTAGCTTACGTGTATGCCGGCCTTGACGACAGAGATCGAACCTTCGAGTGGCTTGAGAAGGCGTTTCAACAGCGTAGCGGCTCGTTGTCGGCAGTCACATGGCAGTTCGGTTTTGAAACTCTGCGCTCAGACCCGCGATACGCCGACCTCGTGCGGCGCATGGGGCTCGAGCCGTAGGAAATGAAGTAGTAACGAAAAACAAGAATGAGGTCGCGATGTGTAATCACGATTCGTCTCTCCGTTTCACTCGGCTCCTGTTTTTAGGTTTCCTTCTGATCGCGTGGTGTGTAGGAAGCGCTCCCGCACAGCCTGTCAAGCGACAACTAACTCTCGAGTGGATCTTTGGTCCGGAAGGTCGCTCGGTCGCGAGCGTCCCGGCGACTGCATGGCTTGACGATGGCACGCTGGTCATTCTTGACAATCGTCGATCGGCGCGCGAATCGACATTTGAAAAGTTGAACCCGACGAACGGGCAACGACAATCGATCGTCGATTCGGCCCGAGCCCTGGCGGATCTGAAGTCTGCTGCCGGCGTTGATGCGGACGTGCTTCCGTGGCCAATTGCTTTCGATGGCCCAGGCAAGCGGGCGCTTTATATTCTCAAAGGAGATGTTTTTGTTCTCGAATTCCCTGAGGCGCGTTTTCGTCGTCTCACATCAACCGCGGCGGAAGAAACATCGGCCAGCTTCTCACCGAATGGTCGGCGCGTAGCATACGTGCGGGAAAACGATCTCTATTTCTTCGATCTAGACGCAAACCGTGAGACTCGGATCACCCGTGATGGTTCAGAGACGCTGCTTAACGGAACGCTTTCATGGGTTTACTGGGAAGAAGTCTTCGGGCGGCGCGACATTGGATACTGGTGGGCGCCAGACTCGCAGGCGATCGCGTATCTACAGTCCGACGATTCACAAGTTGACCTCGCTTACTTCACCGATATCGCCCCTTTCTCGCCGCGCGTGATTCGACAACGCTACGCGAGAGCGGGCCGCGCGAATCCACGTGTACGCCTGGGAATAGCTGAACTCGAAAACCCAAGCACGACCTGGATTCAGATAACGGACAAACCGTTTGAATACATCGTGCGCGCTAAGTGGCTACCTGACGGCCGGGGGTTGAGTGTTGAGACGATGCCGCGTTTGCAGACGGAACTACATCTCTACTTCGCGGACCGCAAGACGGGCTCTACCACTCGCATTCTCACTGAAACAGATCCCGGATGGGTGAACATGACGGACGATCTGTACTTCTTCAATGATGGAAAGAGCTTCCTCTGGCCCTCAGAACGCGATGGGTACATGCATCTCTATCGCTATCGAATTGACGGCACGCTTCAGAATCAGGTGACGAAGGGCCCCTGGGCGTTAGCGAGCGCGGGCGGCATCGCCTTCTGGGTCCATCAGGCGCTGGTTGGTGTTGATG
>JBOGOU010000558.1:0-7910 GCA_050748205.1 Pyrinomonadaceae bacterium
CGAGCTACTGCCCCGAGCTACTGCCCCGAGCTACTGCCCCGAGCTACTGCCCCGAGCTACTGCCCCGAGCTACTGACCAATCATTACCCGTCATGACCCGTTTGACACTGTTGAGATCAGCATGATACTGTCCGGCCGCAGTCAAGTGAGAACTATTTGTTCTTTTTAAATCAAAGTGTCCAGGTGCCCCTTTTGTGGGGAGAATAGGGAAGCGGGTTAGAATCCCGCGCGGTCGCGCCACTGTGTTGAGAATTTGCTAAGGGTCGTCTCTTACGACGATCCAGGCGGCAAAAACTCTAAGCCAGAAGACCTGCCAACGTCACTTTGCAGCCTTTTTGAACGCCTCGCGCAAGGGTGTTCAGGCCGCACGGATCCGGGCCATTTTTCAAGTCCCGCCGATAGCCTGTTCCCTTGTCAGGAACAGGAGATTGGCGGGACTTTTTGTCGGCATCACACTCATCATACTTCGTATGGAAGGCCAGCCTTACGACGCTTTTGCTCTTGGGCGCAATCGCGAGCTTCGCGTGCTCAACCCCTAAGACGAACCCAATTTCAGAAGCCGTTGACATCCGCCGCGTCACTGATGAGGCCGGCAGAACGGTAAACGTCCCGGCGAAGATTGAAAGGTACATTTCTCTTGCTCCCAATCTGACTGAGATCGGGTATGCCATTGGCGCCGGTGATCGGCTGGTAGGCAACACCACCTATTGCGATTACCCGGAAGTAGCGAAAAAAGTGCAAAAGGTCGGCGATACGCTTCAACCCAACATTGAGCGGATACTGGCGCTCAGGCCGCAACTTGTTTTGGTCTCCACTGCCTCGCAGCTCGAATCGTTTACACGCACATTGGACCAGCACGGGATCGCCGTTTACGTAACAGATCCTAAAGACCTGGAAGCAGTGTTTCGATCGCTGGAAAACCTGGGCAAGCTCCTCAACGAACAGCAGCACGCGGAACAACTCGTCGCTCAACTTCGCGGTCGCGCTAACGCAGTCGGCGAGTCAGTTAAGCGGAGCAAACAAATCAGGGTTTTCTACCAACTTTCCGCAGAGCCACTCTACACTGCCGGTCGCGATTCCTTCGTTACGGATTTGATTCGTCGGGCAGGGGGCATTTCTGTGACCGCCGATGTACCGGAAGCATGGCCCAGGTACAGCCAGGAAGCGGCGGTTGCCGCCCGACCCGAGGCGATCGTATTACCTACCGGCGGCTCGATGGGGAGCGCAAACTCGGGAGTTGCCGAAGGGCTAAAAAGATCTCCTGCGGCCCTCAGCGGCAAAATCTACAAAATTAACGGTGACTTCCTATCCCGGCCCGGCCCAAGAGCAGTTGACGGCCTGGAAGAACTAGCCCGGGCATTACACCCGGAAGCATTCAAGCCATGACCGCGGCGAAAACAGAACAGCCAGGTGCAATCCTGGATCATGCCTCCTCGTTTCAGTCTGTTGGCGGCGCGGGAAGAGCCACACTCCGTAAGACGGTTCTTGCTTGCTGTCTGCTTCTGCTTGCACTGCTCGCAGCGATCCTTGTGACGTCGTTGTTTGGCAGCGAGCGATTGCCCATGCGAGCATCCATCTGCGCAATCTTCTCATTGGGACAGTCCCCCTGTGGGCTAAGCCCGGACCAGTCTGCGATCCTTCTTGAAATTCGCATGCCCCGCATTTTCCTTGCGGCCGCGGTTGGCGCTTCGCTTGCTGCAGCCGGCGCGAGTTATCAGGCATTGCTTCGTAACCCTCTGGCTGAACCATACCTGCTGGGTATCTCGAATGGGGCAGCCGTTGGCACAATGATCGCGCTGGTTTTCTTCGGCTCCCAGGAATGGAGCCGGCCACTCATGTCATTTACCGGGGCGCTACTCGCTACATTCGTGGTTTACCGGCTCGCGCAGGGCCGAGCGGGCGCTACACCTGAGCGCCTCATCCTGGCAGGCGTGATTGTTACCACGTTCCTTTCCTCCGCGATTGTTTTTGTCACGACCTTGATGGATGCGACAAGAATACGGTCTTTCACGTTTTGGCTGCTCGGTGACCTTTCCGGAACCACCACCAAGCTGCTTGCAGTTGCGATAGTTGTTGCTGTTGTGGGCACGGCCGTGCTTACGGCAAACGCGCGATCGCTCAATCTCTTGATGCTGGGCGAGCGCGATGCGTTTGACCTGGGCGTGGAAGTGAGAAGAGTACGACTAATGGTTTTCTTTACAGCAAGTTTACTTGTGGGCAGTTCGGTCGCTTCCAGTGGTTCCGTCGGCTATGTTGGATTAGTGGTGCCTCATCTCGTGCGACTTTCTCTGGGAGGCGACAATCGCATAACGGTTCCCGCCGCGGCGCTTTCGGGCGCCCTTTTCGTAGTCGTAGCTGACACGGTTGCAAGGACGATAATTGCACCCAGAGAGCTACCAGTCGGAGCTATTACCGCGTTGATCGGTGCACCGTTGTTCATTTATCTGCTTAAGAGACGAAGATGACTGGAATTTGGGATTTCGGATTGCGAATTTCGAATTTGAAGAAACAAGTGCTGGGACATTATAGATCAGACACTCCGTCTATTTCTTTTGGTTGAAAATTCGATAATTCGCAATCCGAAATCCGCAATTCGAAAAAAGGATGCTTGAAGCACGCGAGGTAACAATCAAATACGGAACGCGGCCGGCTGTGGCAGGAGTCTCGCTCAAACTCGGAGCTGGAGAGCTGGTGGCGATCCTGGGTCCCAACGGCGCCGGCAAGTCGACGTTGCTCCGTGCCCTGAATGGCGGTCTCCAACCTGAACCGGGCGATGTGCTACTGGATGGCAAGCCGTTGAAGCATTACCCCCGGCGCGGAATCAGCAGGAACATCGCTGTTGTAGCCCAGGAAGGGGACGTTCGTTTCCCAGTTACAGTGCTTGAATTTGTGCTGGGCGGCCGCTACGCCTGGGCTAGTACCGGATCCTGGGGTTGGGAAACCGAGCAGGACATCGTCGTGGCCAGAGAGGTTATCTCCGAGACTGAGTTGGAAGATCTGGACACTCGTTTGATGAATGAGCTATCGGGCGGCGAGCGTCAGCGCGCGGTTTTGGCTCGGGCCCTGGCGACTGAAGCCAGAATACTGTTGCTGGATGAGCCGACTGCTAACCTCGATCTTGCGCATCAGGCGGCAATCCTGACGCTGGTTCGGCGCCGTTGCGACCATAACAAGGTGGGCGCAATCGTGGTGACCCACGACGTAAATCTGGCGGCGGAGTTTTCAGACTACGTCTTGCTCATGAAAGAGGGAACTGGCGTGGCGTTCGGACGTCCTGATGAAGTGCTCACGCCTGAGCTGCTCAGGAATGTTTTTGACCTGCGAATTTTAGTTGATGCACATCCCATCACGGGTGTGCCTCGAATCACGCCGGTGCACGAAGTGCGCCGGTAGTCTGCAACCTGGAGCGAGAATGCCGGGAAGGCGGTGAGAGTCCGCCACTGCCCGCGCAACTGTAAGCGGTGAAAACGCATGCTCTCAGCCACTGGGATCTACAAAAGCACGAAGGTGAGGGACGAAAGGATGAACATTCCTAAATCTACTTGCCAAGTGCTTGAGGACCTGGGAAGGCGCATGCGAATGAATTGTAGCGAGTGAACTTTGCCGAAACGAAGGATCGACTCCTTCGATCCTTCATTCTTCCCCGTTCGCTGCTGCTGTTCACGCCGTAAGTCAGGAGACCGGCACTTCGCTCTCTTTCAGCTCGCACTGCGTCGGGCAGGAGAAGCTAACCATGACAAATGAAAAAAGATCTGCCGGCGCGAGTATCATAGCAATGCTCGCGTTGTTTTTTGTAATGTCGCCCTGCGTTATCGCGCAGAGCAACGCCACTATCAAGGGTGCAACAACCGACGAGCATGGCGCGCCGATCATGGGCGCCGAAGTTCGGCTCGGATCGCGGGCGGGGGTGGGGCTTTTTGCCTTAACAGATCAAAAGGGTCGTTATGAATTTACTGGTCTCCAGCCGGGAAGCTACATCCTGGAAGTCGCAGCTCAAGGATTCGCCGCATTGACATCCGATGAGATTCACCTTGAGCGGGGCCAGACGGTTACACACGATCTGCAGCTTTCAGTTAGAGCGGTCAATGAAAACGTAGTTGTAATCGCTGCGGGAACCGCGCAGCGAGCCGACGAAGTCTCGAAGGCAGTCACCATACTTGACGATCGGGAAATTGAAACGCGACGCGAAGTTTCGCTGGCGGAATCACTTCGGGGAACGCCCGGCCTGCGTGTGCAACAACAGGGTTCAATGGGAACGTTGACCTCGTTGCGTTTTCGCGGTCAGCGCAACTTTGATACGGCAATCCTACTTGACGGATTGCGCGTGCGAGATTCATCGGACATCAACGGTTCCGCATTTCCTTTCATTACGGACTTGACTCCCACCGACCTTGACAGGGTTGAAATTCTCCGCGGCTCGGGCTCTTCTATCTATGGGACAAACGCAATTGGTGGAGTCGTTAACCTCGTGCCGCGAACGGGCACAGGCCAGCCCCGGTTTGAAACGGTCTTCGAAGGTGGAAACCTGGGCCTGTTTCGCGGACGTTTGCAGGGCTCGGGCGGCATACGAGAACGCGCGGGATACAGCTTCGGGCTAACGCGCGTTGATGTGCGTCGGGGCATCGATGGGACGGATCAGTACGGCAACACATCAGGCACCGCGAGGTTTCTAGTTGCGCTGACCCCTACCAGTCACGTTGCTGCGAACTTCTACGGCACGACCTCGAATGCAATTACAAATGACAGCCCCCAACCTCTGGCAGCGGCGTTTTCGTCTAGTGAGAGATATCCTCGCGCCATTGAAGGCGTCACCTTTCATCCGGACTTTAATAATCCCGATCAAGGTCGGCGCAATTCTATTTGGGTTGCCTCGGTGAGGTTTACACAGCGAGCGAACGAAACAATTTCATTTACCGTTGCCTATCAAAAAGTCTCGACGCGACGCCGAAACTACAATGGACCAGCGTTCGATCCAAACTTTGCGTCGTTGAATCCTTTTGGTGAATTCGAGTTCACCAGCATAAACAACGGTGGTACTGATACGCTGGACGCTCGCGCGAACCTACAGCTGGGTGGATCAAATCTAGCCACGATCGGATTTGAGTTCGAGAATGAGACTCTCTTTCAGCGATTCATATCGGCCTTTGGCGCCCCTGCTGGTACGACGGATCGTCAACGTACGTTTGCGTTCTTTGCCCAAGACCAGATCATTCTGCTTGATGGTCGGTTGCAGATCTCAATCGGCGCACGTGAGCAGTTGTATCGAATTCGCGCAGCGGATCGTCCTGGATCTCTCAGCAATATCAGCGCTCGTAATTCTCTAACCGGCGATGGATCGATCGCCTACTTCATTCGCTCAACGGGAACAAAGCTTCGAGCGCACGTTGGCAATGGTTTTCGTGCGGCATCACTGTTCGAGCGCTTTGGTGACGGCGTTTTTCAGAACATTCCGACGAGGTTCGGCGACCCAACCCTGCGAGCGGAACAGTCGATCGGGGTCGACGGCGGAATCGATCAACGAGTAGCAAACAACAAGTTGCTGCTGGGTCTTACATATTTCTATACCCGACTCCAGCGCGTAATCGATTTCAAGAGCTTTCGCAGCTTTTTCAATCCCACCGGGGATCCGGATCCCTTGGGGTTAGGAAGGACAGGCGGTTTCTTGAATTTTCCCGGTGGTATCTCGCGAGGAGTCGAGACTTACGCCGAAGCGTCGCCGTATCGGGGAACCTCGATTCGCACCTCTTACACCTACACAAATGCGGATCGGTTCGTTCTTAGCGCCGGCCTTCAAACACAATTTGTCACGCCCAAGCATCTATTTGGTTTGTCCTTCACGCAGCGCTTTCGGTCGATTCTGGCGAGCCTTAGCGTAAACCGCACTGGCCGCTACATCGCACCTGTGTTCCCGGCAGAGTTGACCTTCGACGGTCATACAAAGCTGGATCTGTTTTTGCGCTACGAGAGATCGTTGAGCGAGCGGATCGGGGTGACACTTTTCGGTGGCGCGGACAACCTTCTTAATCAGAGGTACTTTGAGAACGGCTTCCGGGCGCCCGGAACAGTAGGGCGCGGTGGAATTAGCTTGAAATTTTAGTCGGGAGGCAAGGCTTCAGGTTGCAAGGTTACGAACGTTCGTGGGCGCAATTGCGTCAGCTTATGGAACTCGTCCTTGCAACCTGAAATTGAGACCCAGAGTTTCTAGTGATGAATTCTACGCGCTGGTAGTCTTCGTAAAAAGTCCGCCCGCGAGGAAGATCACGCCTAGAAGAATGTGAATTCCGTGATCCACCTGCCCCAGCACCAGCGGACCAAGGTGCAACTCTCCCATGCCCAGTCCCGCGATTCCCAGGAGGAGATAAACCAGACCAAAGACAAGATCAAAAGTCTTTGCGCCTCCAAGCGATCCGGCAAAACCAAAGTAGAGAGCAAGAATACCGGAGACAATAAGCACTAAATTGTGTGCCGGGCTTAGATGGGCTCCTAAAGAGTCCAGAACGTGGGTGAATCCAAGCACACCCACCAGAAGAAGAACTAGTCCCAGAATCTTAGCAACTGTCTTTGCCATGATTAGTCTTTTTCTCCTCTTTGAATGGTTAACAACTGAGCGGCCGCGCACCGACGATACCGTGCGTCCGCAGGTTAAACCGCGAGGGCAAGAGACGGGCGATTGTATATCAGCAGTCACCGCTATTTGCAAAGCTTTTTCAGCCATGCGGACCAGCACAATTCGGCGATAGATTTGGCTGGTGATATACTCTCCCTGTAAATTCCCCATCACAACTCAGTGCACCGGAACGTTGAAGGAGGGGCGAAATGCAAGACTGGCGCAAATTAATGCTTGTTTCGGTTCGTTTGTTGGCAGCAGCCTGTTTATTGGTTGTATTTACTGTTGCAGCTTCGGCTTATACTATCGTGATGCGTGGCGGCCGCCGCGTTCAGATCCCAGCACAGTTTAGCGTGACCAAAACGACCTTAACCTACCAGGTAACGCCTGACATCCAGGTGACCTTACAAATGGCCGCGATTGACGTCCCGGCAACGGAGGCCGCAAATGGTGAACCAACGGGAAGCCTTGTAAGGCGTGCCCTTAGCCCTCCTGTGCCGCAAACTCCGACAGCCGAAACAGCTGCGGCCCTGCGGAAGCAGCCTGCGCAGCGGTCGGTCACCAATCGTGACCTGGAATCTCACGCTCGCATCAGGCTTGAAAGCGAGCAGAAATACGAGCAAAGGCTAAAGGACCAGGGCCTTCCGCCCTTGGCAGTGCTGCGTGCCCAAGCTGCAGCTGATGCTGACCGGTTCTGGCAGGAATTAGAACGGAAACGAGCTGAGGCCGAGGCCAATGAGCGGGCCGCACAACTCCAGGCACAGCTTGCAGCTTTGAGTGCCCAGCTGAATTCCCTTCAGTTGCAGAGCAATCAGCTGTCAGCTGTCGCACCAGCGGCTTTTACGGTTTTTGATGGCTTTCCGGGTTTCGGTTCATTTGGGCGCTCCAGAGTCAATCCAGCGTTGTTCGGGGTACCGTTTGGAGTACCGATTGGTGGGGGCTTCGGCACGTTCCATGTGCCGTTCTTTAACTCTCACTTCCCTGGATTTCGGCGAAGTGTATTCGTTGCTCCCGGAACACACATTCGAGGTCGAGTACACTTTGGCGGGAGGCCGCACGGACGGCCAGGTCACCGCTAAGCGTCAGGAAGTCCAGAATCAGGAGTCGGGGAGTCGGGAGTCGGGAGTCGGGAGTCGGGAGTCGGGAGTCTGGAGTCGGGAGTCGGGAGTCGGGAGTCGGGAGTCTGGAGTCAAGAGTTAGGGTCAGGCCAAGTCCAAGATCGACAACTAAACAATTGACTCCCGACTCCCGACTCCCGACTCCCGACTCCCGACTCAAGACTCGAGACTCCAGACTTCAACTG
>JBOGOU010000559.1:0-5428 GCA_050748205.1 Pyrinomonadaceae bacterium
CCTGACTCCCTTTGCCCTCTTCCCCTTTGCCCCTTTTATCCTTTGCCCCTTCTCTCTTTGCCCCATCCGACAGAGCTTTGCAACTGGATGAGTTTCTCAATTATTATCCGGGTCGTATGACATCGAAAAAATCCCGCGCGGCAGCTGCAAACAAGAGCCAACCGAAACGTAACTCAGTTGCCGAACCACAGCTAGACGGATTCCTTTTCCCGATCGCACCTGACACGCCCGAACCCCTGTCCGATAGCAAACACGAAGGACCACTCTCCGCTAAGAGTCCTGAGGCGGAAGAACTTCTTCTTCCTGCGCGTGACGAAGCCAAAGCTCTGTGTAATTTGGCCACACAAATAAAGGCGCTGGCGCCGTGGCAGTGGCTGGAAGAAACGGACGTGTTTGGTGTCGAGGATCCAGACACGGGCGAAATTGGATTCGTCAGCGTCATGGGCAATGTCGGAGAATACGAGGCCATTGGTGTCTATCGTGGAGCGAAGGGATTATACGATTTTATCGACTTCCACAACGATCCCTCGGCTAATGCCGATCGGCTCATGGAGATTCCTCAAGTTCAACTTTCCTTCAGTGAGCCCAAGTTTCTCGAGAAGCGGGACCGTGAGTTGCTCAAGGGTTCTGGACTCAAGTTTCCCGGCACCAAGCCGCAATTCCGGAGCTATCGTCCTGGGTACTTGCCGTGGTTTATCACGCTCAAGGAAGCGCGTCTGCTCATTCATGCGTTATCGCAAACGCTCGAAATGGCTAAACGTTTCGCTGAACAGCCGGCCATCTTCCCCGACGATGGAGACGGCGAGACGGAAAGCTTTCTGGTTCGCTTAGTGCGCAAGGAAGATAAAGAGCCTCGACGACTGTCGTCGCCTTCTGGGCGTGTTTGGGAGGATCAGATCCGGCACATCACGCGCCCTACCCTCCCGCCCATCGAGATTAGTATCGAAGCGGGCCTATTGAAAGACCTGAAAGGTCTTCATCTCTCCCCCATGCAACTTGAAGCCGACGTCTTCATTGGTCCGGCGGGGATAGGAAGTCCGCGGGAAAGACCGCTGGCGCTGTACATGCTGATGCTCGCAGATCGAAGCAGCGGACTCATCGTCGGGTTTGAAGCCCTCACGGCGGAAGACTCGCTGAACTCGATGAACGCCGGCGTCGCGGAGAAGGTGGCGAGGCTGCTCTGGCAAGGCCAGGTGTTGCCGAAACAGATTATTGTTCGTTCAGTTTTCCTGCTCGGTCTGCTGGAACCGCTTGAAAAGGAACTGAAGATTGAACTCCGCTGCGCGAATAATTGCCAGCCATCGACCAAGCCGCCGGTGCGGTGACGAGGTTCTTGCAAACCGGCAAAATGTAGACCTCCATCCACTCATTCACTCCCCCATTGCCGACACCACTTGACGCCGAAGGCGTTAGATAAGCGGAGCCCGGCGTAACACGCCGGGAGCCAGATAACATTTGAAATCTTTCAAACCCTGAAAGGGTTCGAAATCCCATTCTTGTTCAACCCTTTCAGGGTTGGAAACCTTACGCGCACCCTCACCCGGCGTTGGCACTTTCGCAGACACGTTGCCTACGCCGGTGTATAATCATTGCCATGAAGCAGCTTACTTTTACGCAAACAGTTCCGCTTGTTCAAGAGGAAGATGGCACGGTGCGGGTAACTGGTTCGCGGGTTACGCTGGACACGCTCGTGGGAGCGTTCCAAAAGGGCGCTACTGCGGAGCAAATTCAGGACAGTTTCCCCTCGCTTTCGTTGCAGCGGATCTACGCAACGATTGCCTGCTACCTTGAGCATCAAACTGAGGTTGATTCTTATCTCAAGCTGCGGCAGGAAGACGCTGCATTGACGCGGAACGAGATCGAGAGTCATCAGGACACCGAGGGCTTTCGCGCCCGAATCCGAACTCGCCGCGCGCAACTGTTCAAAGCTTAGTCGTCATTCACTCCCGCACTCATGCTTCACCTATTTAGCCCTCCTTCCTAGAATCCGAAATCCGCCCTCCCTTTGCGCTAAAATTTCGCAATCCGAAATTCGAAATTCTCCCGGCCCTTGCCCCTTTCTCATAGCGTTGCCTTTCCCGCTTACTCTTGCCCCTTTTCCCTCTTACCCGTTACCCTTTGCCCCTTACTCTTAGCTTTCTACCCTTTGCCCCTTCCCCATTCCGTTATCTGCAACTGATCAACTAACCAACGCTTACTAATCGTAAGCACAACAAAAGCGTCCAGTCTCGCCCACGAGGCGAGATTGGACGCTCCTTCTTAAGAATCAGTACTCACCACCCCGCACTCATTACTCAGTCCCAGTGTTAGAGCTTCTCGAAGTCTTCAGCACCGATTCCCGCTTGGCGCAAGATGCTTCGAAGCGTCCCAGGCGCAACTTCACGATGTTTGGGAACTGTTGCTGTCCTGATCGCTGCGTCCGTGGTTTTTGCGAACTTTATATGACTGCCTGTCTGTCCTACTTCGACAAAGCCGGCTGCTTCGAGTCTCCGTTTGACCTCGCGGAATAATAAGGGCTTCATGCCGCTTTGATATCAACTTCGATGTCTCGCACACGAGGGACCATCGTGGCTACGGGTGGTGAGAAGTGAAGTTCGAGGGCGTCTTGTAGGTTTTCCAAGGCCTCATCTTCAGTTGCGCCCTGACTCGCAACATCAACCTGGACGCATTGCGCGATGAACCATTCGCCTTCTTGCCAGATGCTGGCTGAAAATCGTTGTTTCATGGCCGAATCCTACCACAGTGAGAGCTTTGCAGAGCAAGCTGTCCTGGGGGCCTGCCACATTAGCCCCAAGCCAGGTTCCTTTCATCAGTACTGGCTCTACTTTGTTACCTCTTGCTGATCGACCCTTACCTCTTACCGCGTTTACCTCTTTCCCTTTTCCCCTTTACGCCTTTCCCCTTACGCGCGACCCATTACTCAGCACCCAGTACTCATCACTCAGTACTCAGGACTCAGCACTCATCACTCAGCACTCATCATCGGTTGCCGGTCCCCGGTCGTCGGTCGCCCGTCCTCCGTGAGCAAGATCGCCGCTCTGCACTCGAGGAACAGGCGCGCCTGCAAGCTGAGTTGAACTCCGCCATCCGCAGGTTCGCCCTCGATCGCCAACTGAACCAGTAATAAAAAACCGTGACGAGTGACAGGTAAGGGCGTTTACTTGTGCTCGTCACTAAATTACCGCTCACCGCTCCCTGCTCACCGCTCACTGCTTACTTTTTCCCCCTTGACTAATTCCTTGCGTCTAGAATAAAGTCCGCCCGCTTCAAACGTATTATCTGAACTCGAGTTCCTCCATCTCCAAACTCGAACCCCGGAACTCGAGTCGCCTTGCTGATTTCAACAATACTGAAGAGGGTGCGCCGTAGACCTTTGTCGATCATTATTTAGCCCTATGAAACATATTGAGTTTTCTTCAGAACCATGGAATCCATCACCCTCCAAGTACGGAACTCTATTTGAGTCGGCGGTCGCGGTACTGAAGTCGTCTCTCGGTACTAGTTGGGGCGTTACGCTCCTCGCCATCCTAACGATTGTTGTCTTGCCAATACCAGTCTTCTATCTCTTAAATAAAATCCAATTTGATCCGGCCTCGTTCGTAACTGAATGGCTTAAATTAACTGTTGAGGGAATTATCTTTTTCTTTATTTTGGAAATCGTGAGGCACAGAAGTTTGTCATTCACTGCTCGACAGTTATTGATAACTTTTGTAGCGACCAATTACATCATCCCATTGCAGGGCATGATTGAATCGCTTCGACATTTTCATGATGGCCTCCTGGGAAACGCATCATTTGAGCCCATACCGACCATAACTTCAGTGCGTCATCACTGGAATGTTGTGAAGTACGCGCTATCCGATAGTGCACTAGCGAATCTTCCTGTAGGCGGAGAGCTCATTGTCTGGCGCAAAACAATCGCGGTGCTCTCGATGTTCGTCGTTGTGACGCGATCGTGAGTTCACTATCTAGTGTTCAGTCGGCAGACAACTTGAACCTCAGAGAGTTTGAAGAGCTATGTAAGAAACTGGAAACGTTTTTGCATTCAACAAGTCGGCTTTTCTCCTCGAACTAAACGCACAGATGAGAAACCATGAAAGTTACAAAGATAAATGTTCCCACTTATTACGATAAAAACCTCGACTTCAACGCCGCTACGGAAGGGCTAGTCCAGGACATCTTTCAGAATCACAGCGTAGGTCTCATTGGCTACATTACTGCCAGACCGTCAAGCCCGGTAATAAATCCGCGGGAACCTCACGAACAGTCAACAAACAAACGCGACGATGCCTCGGACGATCCTTGGGATAGATTCGACCTTTCCGGCGTGGGAGACTACGAAAGGAGAATCCTTTCAAGCCTGGTATCAGGAAAACTTCAGACCCACGTTCTCATAGGAGACTTGGGGAGTGGCAAGACGGCGACAATTAGCTTCATAACCGCAGTCTTGAGGCGACCGCGCACTCGGACTTGTGGGGTTTGCAGCAACTGCAATCCCATTATCATGAGTCTCAACTTCAACACTCTTTCCCTCGCTGATAGTGTGAGCGAGATTCTCAAAAGTTTCCGGTGGCATTTGTACCAAGCCCTGAGACAAGAATTACGGCATCTTTTCGCAGTCACCGATCTCACCGATATGCTGCGCGATGAAGCTCAGTATGGCGCACAGGAAGACGGTTTCTATGCCGTCTTTGACCGATTCGCCCAAACCCATGCCGACACGGTTGACTGGAACGTTCGCGCAGCTTCGGACAAGGCTAATCTTTTGTTCAATTACGTTGATGAATGCACACAAAAAGGTGCGATAAACATTGACGTCATGATGAAACTTCTTCGTCTAGCAAAGCAGAAGCTTCGCTCAGATCCTGCCTGTTTGATCCTTGTGTTTGACAATATCGATTCTGTTTTGCCCGAGGCTCAATCCAAAATACTTGCTGAGATTCTCACCTACCAGGAAACGGCTGGAGTTCAATCACTCGTCGCACTAAGGCGCACCAGCTTCGCGAATTTTAGAGAGAACAGAGGAGCGCGGCCTTTTGGAACCATCAACCACAGAGGGCCAGATATCAAGGACGTAATTCTTAGAAGGCTCACGTACTACTCTGACCATTGGGAGGAACTGACTGAGGTCAAGGCAGTCACAAATATCAGCTATCGCGATGCTGTTAGGATCGCCTAAACTACTTACTGGAAACAAAGGACGATCCTTACGCAGCTATTCAACGAGTTGCTCCTATTTGCGGATCAAGCATCCGCCTGGGCCTATTCATGTGCGAACGCTTTTTCCTTAATAGCGGTGTTCTGTTCTCAGATCGTCCTCATTACAAGGATGACCTTGTGCGGGCCGTGTTGTTGGGAAGGGGTGATGTTAAGGAAATATCGCCCGACGACTTCTGCGTAGCTAACTTGCTCCTGGACAAAGCAAAAG
>JBOGOU010000560.1:0-5988 GCA_050748205.1 Pyrinomonadaceae bacterium
CTGTACCAGCGCTACTTCCGTGAGGCCTACGAGAACGGTTACAGCGACGGCGTCAACGGCTACTAGAGCTGCAGATTGCAGGAAATATTTTGCCGAATGCTGATGTTAGGGGCGTTGTCCCATGCGGGTTATTTCAGAGATTAAATACATGAGCGATAGGTCAAACTTTGTGGCGGCTCTCGTTGGTCTAGTGGTAATGGCAATTGTCGCGAGCTGGCAGCTAAGTCTGTTTGCCGCGTTCAGAGATCCACCAGGCCTCACAAGCACACAGGGCGGAAGATCCCATTTGTGGCTTGCCTTCAGTGCGGGCATTACAGCGTGTATTGCGGGCGGCTTGATGTTTTACTTTTACCTGCGTCATGAGAGGAATAAGTGGTCCAAAGTATCGACACCTCCTGTTGGAACTCTGCTCACTGCTATCAGGGACAACCCATTAAACAATTCGGTGACCCCTGCCCCGTTTGATGCCACACGTTGGGCTGAGCTAAATCCATGGCTGGCAGAAGGTCAGGCCGATGACCGAAGACCAATGAACGGTTCTGTCGCAGACAGCAGTGAAACACCATCCGTTCAACGCGCATTCGCCCGACGGTCTCATCAGATAATGTTCAAAAAATGGTCGCAAGCCAGGCACGATTAAAATCGCGCAATCGGAACTGTGATGACCACAATAAACTCAGGACAATTCGGGGAAGTTTGAAATGGCGTTTGGTTGCGATGAAAGTGACCTGTAATCACTGTAGAAGGATATTACGCGTCTGGGAGATAAAATGCCCCTACTGCCATCGATCAACGATGAGTTGGCGACACATTATTATTGTCAGTGTCGTTGCGACGGCCGCCACGATTTTCTTGCTTGAGACCCTTTAAGAGTTGAAGTAGCAGATAGACGAAAGCCGTCTCGAATATGTTCAAGCAATTCACACTCGGTATTGAAGAAGAGTTTCAGATTGTCGATCCTCACACGCGCGAGTTACGTTCGCATGTCTCTGAAATTCTCGAAGATGGCAAGACCCTGCTCGGCGAGCAAGTCAAACCAGAAATGATCCAATCGATGATCGAAGTGGGCACGGGAATCTGCAAAGATATAACAGAGGCTCGCACCGATATCACAAATCTTCGCGCCATCCTTTCCGCCCTTGTGCGGAATAAGGGTCTGGAGATTGTCGCCGCCGGCACACATCCGTTCTCGCATTGGCAGGATCAAAAGATTTTTGAGAATGCAAGATATGAGCTGATCGTTGAAGAGAATCAGATGATCGCGCGCTCGTTGCTCACCTTCGGTCTCCACGTCCATGTCGGCGTCGCGGATCCGGAGCGAGCAATCCACATCATGAACGCCGTGCGCTACATGCTTCCGCATGTGCTCGCGCTCTCGACTTCATCCCCTTTCTGGCTCGGTATACACACAGGATTGAAATCTTACCGCTCGGAAGTCTTCACCAGGTTTCCGCGCACAGGCATCCCTGACCACTTCGAGTCGCACACCTCGTTTCAACGCTACGTCGCACTCCTTGTCGAAACAGGCTGCATCGATGATGGCAAGAAGATCTATTGGGACGTGCGGCCGCACCCGTTCTTTCCGACGCTGGAGTTTCGAATCTGCGATATTCCCACGCGCGTTGATGACACAATCGCCATCGCCGCCCTTTTCCAGGCACTGGTCGCGAAGGTCAATAAACTTCTTGATCAGAATCTCACCTTCCGACTCCATCACAAAATGCTGATCGAGGAGAACAAGTGGCGCGCCGTGCGTTACGGACTTGATGGCAAGATGATCGATTTCGGAAAGGGCAAGGAAGTGCCAGTGCGTGACCTCATTCGGGAACTTCTGGAGTTCGTCGACGATGTCATTGACGACCTCGGCTCGCGCGAGGAGATTGAACACATCTACACAATTCTTGAGCGTGGCACTTCAGCCGACGAGCAGCTTCGAGTGTGGCGCGAGACAGGGGACATTAAGGCTGTCGTGGATCGTCTGATCGAAGGGACCCTGGAGAATGTTCCGTGTCAGGTGAATCTCGACCTGTCCGACTTGCCTACTGCGTTACACACTGACAGTGCCGCGGTGATGAGAGTCAATGCAGCGATGAAATGACCCAGCCTGTAACGGTGGCTATTGCTACTGAAACGAATGCAATCAGGATTGACCAACCTGTGCCGCTGAGACGCCCATCCACCTTAAGTCCTCTCTTTGATTTGCGTTGAAAAAAGAGGTGCGCGAGCGATAGACCCGCGCTTGCGATTGCAAGGCAGTAAACTCTGTGCACTAGAATCGTTGTTCGATTGTTTCCCGCGCCCGTTAGATCAGCATAATTCCAAAGTTGATAGAGCATGGGATTGTAGAGCCAGTGTTTATAGCCCTGGCCGTACAAGTAAAACAGCCCGGCGCCAGTTCCAATGATCACCGCGTAAGCGGCGTACTTATCTCGCAACACCACATTCAACGCGGTGGAAACCCCTGTCATAAAAACTATGCCTGGAATCAGAATCACTGAATAGGTTATGAGGTAGGCTTGAATTTCAACCGGCGCGTGGCCTCTGAGAACTTGGATCACGATTGCAGTCAGACCGGCCAGCGCAATTAACGAAAGCATTAGCAAGAACGTCGCTAAGAACTTTGAGAGCAGGAAGATATTGTTCGGAGCAGGCGTGGCCCATAAGACTGGTTCAATGCTCACTTCGCGATCACGATGCATCGCTTCGCCCGTGTAGAAGACAGTCATGCCGATCAGAAAAAACAAAAGAGTCTTAGCCGTTACAGTGGCGTAAAAGGCGGAATAGGACACGTCCGGAACAACTTTATAAAAGGCCAGTTCCAAAGTAGAAAGGAAGATAGCCAGAGGCATGAACACGACAAGACTTCGTTCAGTGCGAAGCAGTCGAAACTCAACGCCCAGCGCCGCGATTACTTTCGTGAGATTGGCCAGAAGTCCTTCAGTCACTCTGGTGACTTCAGGGAGCATGACGGGAAGGATTAGTTTCTCCTTACGATCCCACGCGTCGAACTGGATCAGATCGGTGCGCGCGGCTTGGAAGCTCTCCGAATCGTAATAAACCCTCTCCCTTCCTGTCGACAGCTTGAGAGTTGAAAACCCTTCCACATTCTCCGTTCGCTCGGCTATCGTGAAGCGGAAGTAGAGAATTGCCAGGCAAACGGCGGTGACGATAATCACCAACGCGCGGTTCGCAATCATGTTCGAGGTGTAACTAACCACAAACCGATTGAGAAAATCCGCGCTGTGTCCAAATCCGCCACCGGCCGGCCCTGAACCCGTATTAAGCAGCATAGGATCGAAAAGAGTTTTCAAACGTGGCGTCAGGCCCTTTAGTAAGAAAACCTGATACGAGATGTAGAGCGGGTAAAAAGAGACAGCCAATCCGTAAACGATTTTGGTGTTGCGCGTGAGCGTCCCGACGGTAAAGTAGACGGCGGCCAGAAGCAGGTGCGAGATGACCACGAAAAACAAGAAGTGTTTGAAATAGGGGAACACTCGCGGAGGTTGGACGATCATCTGCGACGTGCGGAATGCCTGCAACACCAGCAGCGTAATCGCGAAGGCCGACTGACAGCAGACGAGCACAAAGAAGCTGCCGAAGAATTTTCCGAGAAGATACTCGGCGCGACTAATAGGCTTTGAAAAGACCAGCGGGTCAATGCCCAGGCGGAAGTCCCTAATCACAGGGTCTCCCATGATGACTGCGTTGAAGATCGGGAGTCCCAATAAAAAAGAGAAGCCCTGGAGGTTCCTGACAATGTAATACTCGCTGTTTGTGGCCCATCCCAATCGAACGGCTGGCCCCCAGCCCCACCACAGCACAGCATTGGCGGCGAACAGAACCATCAACGCATAAGGCGCGATGCGCTTCGAGTTGAGCAGCACTTCGTTCCAAAGGATTGCCGCGAACGGCGTGCGGGCAGGGCTTCTCATCTAGTTCGCCGGCTCCGGCTGACTGACCAGATCAAAATAATAATCTTCGAGAGCCGGAGTTGCGGGAGCAAATTCTTCGCTCGGACGCTCTGCTTTTGAGATCACTCTTAGACGCACCATTCCGTCGAACATCTGCGAAGAGATTACCTGGCAACGAGACTTCAAAGTCGCCACGTTGTCGCGCGGCACAGTCGCCTCCCAGACGGATCCCTTGAGTTGATCGATTGCCTCACGTGGCGTGCACGAGACCATGATTGTGCCCTGTCGAATGATTGACATACGGCTGCAAAGGTTGGAGACGTCGGACACAATGTGGGTTGACAGAATGACCACAGCTCTATCGCTGGCGGTTTCAGAGAGCAAGTTATGAAAACGGATTCGTTCTTCCGGGTCTAGTCCTGCTGTCGGTTCATCAACGATGATAAGCTCCGGTTCACCTATGAGGGCCTGCGCTATCCCTAAACGCTGTCGCATCCCTCCCGAAAATCCGCCGAGTCGCTGCTTGCGCGCGGACGAAAGATTGACCCTCTCAAGCAAGGCATCGATCAAAGCGCGGCGCTGTTTCTTGTCTGTGACGCCCTTGAGCTTTGCAAAATAATCAAGCATCTGCTCAGCTGTGAGCGTCGGATAGAGACCAAACTCCTGCGGCAAGTAGCCGAGCATTCGCCGCGCCTTATCCTTGCGAGCTATCAAGTCAATGCCGTTCATCTCAACTGTGCCCGAGTCGGGCTCGAGCAAAGTCGCCACTATCTTCATCAAGGTCGTCTTACCAGAGCCATTAGGTCCCAACAGTCCGAACACACCTGGAGGAAATTCAAGGTTGATCCCTTTAAGCGCCTGAATCTGGCCCGCGTAAGTTTTGTTCAGCTCTCTGATTTTAAGCATAGCTTCCTACCACTGCGCGCTCTAACAAAGGCATCTAGAACAACAAAGACGAAAAGCGTGAAGACACACTAATACCGGGTGAAACACTCTCACGCGAGTCTCCTTAAAGATGAATTGGTTTAACTTTCTCGATCGTTACTTGTCGGCAATGAGACGCTCAACGGGTGTAAGCCTTCTTTTGTCATAAGCCCTAATTGATGTTTGAGCCTTTTCATTCAACATCAACGGCGACGAGGTCTCAGGTTTTGAACGAAAGCTCGAGGGATTCAAACCGCTTACGTAAAGGAACAAACGACCCAGAATTGCAACGAGAATCAAAGTGTCGCCAACGTGCATAACGTGGATCTCCGTGCTAAAGACGCGCACCAGGACTCCAACGAGAAAAACCGGGATTAGAAAAGACTTCAAAGCACGCATCAGAGGATGACCGCTTCTTCTGATTTCTACGCAACGATCTTTAATCTGCTCGACATTGCCAAAGCGCTTTAGTGCGGCATCCTTTGCTTCTTCGAAAGACATGTCTCGGTCAAGATGTTCTTGCGTCAACATTTCAAGATGAAAACGCAACTCTTCTTCGATTGCCCGCTCAATCTCTTCGCGATCAAAGCGCGTGAATAGTCGCTGTGGCCCAGCTCTCATCATTTGCCCTCGTTAAGCAGATTGCAAAATTTTCGTAACCGCCTGCGAGACGCGCTCCCAGTTGGCGCATTGACCGTCAAGCTGTTTTCGTCCCGCTCTTGTTAGTTTGTAGAATTTAGCTCGACGATTGTTTTCGGAAACGCCCCACTCGGACGCAATCCAACCGCGCTCTTCCATGCGATAAAGCGCTGGATAGAGTGAGCCGTCTTCGATTTTAAGAAGATCATCAGCGGTCTGATGTATTCGTTGGGCGATGCCGTAACCGTGCATCGAATCACGCGATAGGGTTTTGAGAATCAACAGCTCCAGCGTGCCTTGCAGCAAATCTGTTCGGGCATTTGCCATCGTAAGGAGTATCCCTAGATAATCTAGGGAGCAGAGTACAACCCCGTCCCCTAGATTGTCAAGGGAAAGATTTCGAGGGTAGTGTCTTAATTTGCAAAGGTCGAAGGGAGTTCAGTTGGTTGGCACCAACCGACTGAACGCCCCGTCGACCTTTGCAAATCAGGACACTAGTGCGCCAAGTAAAGCT
>JBOGOU010000561.1:0-9416 GCA_050748205.1 Pyrinomonadaceae bacterium
ATCTGTAGATCCGCGTCTAAGAGATTCTTGCTACCTTCCTTTGGCGCGCCGATCAGTTTCTTGTAAAACCGTGCCGAAGCTTCGGCCTGCCCAGCTGAAACCTGTGTACACTTTGCCCTTGGCTCCCAATCTTGAGCCACGCGTGGGCACGCCCCGCGTCGTTACCACCCAGATCCTGCCGGTGCCATCATCAATCTCGTAGGCCCCATTGCCGAGTACACCGTAACTATCAGTCACCGTACCAACAATGCCGACCTCTTTGTTGCGGTAACGACCAGGATCAGCATTTATTTTCGAGATTGTTTCCTGTTGTGGACAGGCCGTTAAGATGAGAGCTCCAATGAGAATCAGCGAGCTCAGTCCCAGTTTCTTGTTCAGATGCATACGCGTCTCCTTTTTTCAAAATGAATCTACTTCCGGGAGAGCGCCGCTTTCAAATCGCACATCCGAGTCCAAGGAAAAGGGGTGCGGCGATGTAGAGATGCAGACTCGGGGCAAACCGTTTTCCGAAGATTCCGACAATCTTTCGCTATTTGCCAAACCAGCCTATGGGTTTCCCCGATAGATCAATCCAAACGCTCTTTACCTGTGTATACAGCTCGAGCGCGTGTTTACCCATCTCGCGGCCATAACCTGACTGTTTGTAACCGCCAAAGGGTGAAGCGGGGTTGAACATGTTGAAGGTATTGATCCATACGACACCCGCCTTTATCTCTTTAGCGAAACGGTGCGCGCGCACGATGTCGCGCGTCCAGATTCCCGCAGACAACCCGAAGACAGTCTCGTTTGCCTGCTTGATCAACTCATCTTCGTCCTTGAACGTGATTACGGATACGACCGGTCCAAAGATCTCCTCCTGGGCCACGCGCATCTTGTTATCGACGTCGCTGAAGATTGTGGGCTGAAAGAAGTAACCCTTTTGGAAGCTCCCTTCCAATTCAGGAGAGCCACCTCCGGCGAAAACGGTCGCACCCTCTTCACGTCCAATGTCGATGTAGCCCTTGATGCGATTGAGTTGATCCTGGGACACCTGTGGGCCCATCTGTGTTGCCTTATCCATTGGATCGCCGACCTTGACCCGTTGCGCCCGCTCTTTCAACTTCTCGAGAAACTCGTCCCTTACTTTTTCTTCAACAAAGAGCCTCGAGCCTGCGCAGCACACCTGACCCTGGTTGAAAAAGATGCTCATCATCGCGCCGTTCACAGCCTGTTCCATGTCGGCGTCAGCAAAAACTATGTTTGGAGCTTTGCCGCCAAGTTCCAGCGAAACCTTTGTTAGGTTTTCCGCCGCTGCTTTGGCGATCAACTTGCCGACCTCCGTCGAACCGGTAAAAGCGATCTTGTCGATGCCCGGGTGCGAAGCCAATGCAGCGCCGGCCGTTTCGCCATATCCTGGTACGATGTTCACGACGCCTTCCGGAAAGCCAGCTTCCTGAATCAGCTTTCCTAGTTCCATTGCCGTTACCGGCGTTTGCTCGGCGGGCTTCAGAACTACCGTGTTGCCCGCGGCGAGCGCCGGCGCCAGCTTCCATGCGGCCATCAAAAGCGGGAAGTTCCAAGGAATAATCTGCCCGCAAACGCCAACAGGTTCGCGCAGCGTGTAATTGAACATCTTGCCGGGAACTGGAATCGTCTCTCCTTCGATCTTGGTGGCCCAACCAGCAAAGTATTCAAAGTTTTCAGCAACCTGCGGTAAGTCAACATAGAGCGACTCGCGGATTGGTTTCCCGTTGTCCCCTGTTTCGAGCTCAGCAAGTTCTTGAGCATGCTGCTCGATTAGCTGCGCCAGTTTATAAAGCACGCGACCACGGTCACGAGCACTCATCTTGGACCACTTTCCCTCGAAAGCGCGGCGTGCGGCACTAACAGCCTTATCAATGTCTACCTTGTCTGCTTCAGCTACTTCGGCGAACGTTTCGCCGGTGGCCGGATTGGGGGTCATGAAGGTCTTGCCCGAGTCGGCGTCGACCCACTGGCCATCGATGAAGAGTTGATACTTGCGGGGCGTATTAGCCTCGACCGGTTGTACAGATGACATTTAATCTCCTGTTTTCAGATAGACGATTTCGAAAAAGCACATTAGAAATCTGTTGTTCCAGCAAGCAGTTGCCTTAGCACGTAAGGCAGGATTCCGCCGTGTTGGTAGTAATCGATCTCAACTGGCGTATCGATTCTGAGCGTAACCGCCAGCTTTTCAGTTGTTCCATTGGCCCGACGCACAACTAACGTTACGTCCTGGAGGGGCCTGACGCCAGCTTCCAGACCCAGCAGATCAAACTTCTCCGTTCCATCCAGACCGAGAGAAGCCGCACTGGCGCCCTCCTTGAATTGGCAGGGTAAGACACCCATGCCAACCAGGTTGCTGCGGTGGATGCGTTCGAAGCTTTGCGCGACCACGGCTTTCACTCCGAGCAGACGGGTCCCCTTCGCCGCCCAGTCGCGCGAGCTGCCCGTGCCGTATTCCTGACCGGCGATAACCATTAGAGGCACGCCTTCCTTTTGATATCTCATCGCCGCATCGTAAATACTCATCCGCTCGCCGCTGGGCTGATGGATTGTCACTCCGCCCTCCACTCCCTGCACCATCAGGTTCTTGATACGAACATTCGCGAAGGTGCCCCGCAGCATTACTTCGTGGTTGCCACGCCGGGCACCGTAGCTATTGAAGTCTTCTATCGAGACCCCTTTCGACTGTAGATAAAGACCCGCGGGCGAATTGGCCTTGATAGCTCCGGCAGGGCTGATGTGGTCTGTGGTTACTGAATCTCCAAAGATCGCCAGCGGCCTCGCCTCGTGAATATTCTCCCAGCTCCCAACGGCGTTGCTGAAGCCCTCAAAGTATGGGGGCTCCTGGATATAGGTCGACTCGGGATCCCAGTTGTAGACGTCGCCGGTAGTCGAGGGTATTTCGTTCCAAAGCGAATTCTGTTCGGCGAAGTTGCTATAAAGCTTGCGATAGGTATCAGGGTCAAAAGCCGAGCGCAGCAGCGCGCCGATCTCCTGCAGACTGGGCCAGACATCCCGCAGGTAGACTGGTTGATCGTCAAGCCCAATGCCCAAAGGGGCAGTGGAAAGATCAATGTCAACACGGCCGGCGATCGCAAAAGCGACCACCAATGGAGGGCTCATGAGAAAGTTTGCCTTGATGCTTTGGTGAACCCGCGCCTCAAAGTTCCGATTACCGGAAAGGACACTGGCCGCTATCAGATCGTGATCAGACAAAACTTGCTCGATGGCCGGATCCAGCGGGCCTGAGTTGCCGATGCAGGTAGTGCAGCCGTAGCCGACAAGATTAAAGCCCAGTTCGTCGAGGTAGGGTTGAAGACCGGTCTTCTGGAGATACTCAGTAACGACCCTTGAACCCGGCGCCAGGGAATTTTTCACTGCGGGCCGCACCTTCAGGCCAAGTTCGACGGCTCTCTTTGCCAGTAGCCCTGCCGCGAGCATTACGCTTGGATTTGAAGTATTGGTGCAGGATGTGATTGCTGCGATCAAAACATCTCCGTGGCCAAGAACAACTTCGCCGTGCGGGAACTCTTCCGGAAGAACCTCATCCAGCCGATCTGGCGTGGGACGATTGTTGACCATTTCAGTCTCTGTCCAGACGCTTGTGTTTGTCGGGGTCACCACACCCCCTGCGGCGATTGGCACTGACTCAACACGCTGTTCACCACCGCCGGCGACCGCCGTTTTCGCTATGTCCACGGTCCCAATCCTTGTGAAGTAGCGCGCTGCGATTTCTTCTTCTGATTTCCCATAGCCACCTTCTGCCGTCGGCCTTTGCAGAAGGCTGAGGAATTGACCCTTGAGGTCTTTCAGCTCGATTCGATCCTGAGGACGTTTTGGACCGGCGACACTTGTCCTTACCTCAGCGAGATTCAGATCTAGTACCGTGCTGTATTCGCAGTCACCCTTTCGCGGGATTCCAAACATCCCCTGCGCGGTGTAATAGTTTCGCACGGCATCGACCTGTTCGCGCGAACGGCCAGTCGCCTCCAGGTAAAGGCAAGTCTCTTCGTCGACTGGGAAAAAGCCCATGGTTGCTCCGTACTCCGGAGCCATGTTCGCAATCGTTGCGCGGTCAGCCACTGAAAGACTTGCAGCTCCTTCACCGTGAAACTCGACGAATTTTCCCACCACCTTGGCCTTACGCAGCATCTCTGTTACTCGCAACACCAGATCAGTGGCCGTCACACCTTCACTTAAACTGCCTCTCATGCAAACGCCAACCACATCCGGCGTCAGGAAGTAGACCGGCTGACCCAACATCGCAGCCTCGGCCTCAATGCCTCCAACACCCCAAGCCACCACTCCCATCCCGTTGATCATTGTCGTATGTGAATCGGTGCCCACCAGGGTGTCAGGGAAATAAACTCCGTTTCTTTCCCAAACGCTCTTTGCAAGATACTCGAGGTTTACCTGGTGACAGATTCCGATACCCGGCGGAATCACACTGAATCCATCAAATGCCTTGGTTCCCCATTTCAAAAACTGATAGCGCGAGTTGTTTCGCTTAAACTCCATCGCCATGTTCTTCTCAAACGCGTCTTTGGTGCTCGAGAAGTCGACTTGGACAGAGTGATCTATAACAAGATCGACGGGAACAAGAGGCTCGATAATTCCCGTGTTCTTTCTCAGGCGTGCGACCGCCGAACGCATCGCCGCCAGATCAACCAAAAGCGGGACGCCGGTGAAATCTTGCAGCAAAACACGAGCTACTACGAAAGGAATCTCTGCTGTTCGTTCGGCATTTGGCTGCCAGTTTGCGAGTGTTCGAACGTCAGATTCGGTGATCCTTTGGCCGTCCATGTTGCGCAAGACAGATTCCAGAACGACGCGAATACTGACCGGTAGTTTTGAGATCGGCCCAACATTCTCTTTTTCGAGTTGCGGTAGCGAATAAAACTTGCCGGATAAACCGGCGCCGGGTTCGAATGGTTGAAGCGAATTGAATGGTCTGTTTGACATAGGGGGTTTATGACGTCAGGAATCGACAGAAGGCGCCTTCACACCTCTTGCTTTCTCAGTCTGCGCCGGAAGATTTTGGTGTTTATTGTTGACAAACTTCAGTTTAAAGTGAGGCCGCTTAATCGTCAAGGAAGGCGATCTTTTAGTAGTGTCCCAATTCCCATATCTTCGGCGTCTGTGGGAGGTAGGGACCGAAATCAAAAACGATCCACGAAACCACACGAAATAACACGAAGATTTTGTTAGTGATATTTCGTGATATTTCGTGGATCGCTCTTAACTTCCTCTGCCTTACGGACCGGCGAGATTAAAGAAAGTCAAATTAGGATCCTACCGATCTTTTGTTATAGCAGGCGGAGCTTCACGCCTGAGTTATTGCCGCGCTTTCCTCCGTTTGTTATAGTTCCCATCCAGATAACCCCCTGGATCTAAATTCCGATCCCTGGATGAGGATAGTCGTCGTCCCTCCAGTCTCGGAGTAAATTCCGTTGCGTTCGAGACGCCAGGTAGTGAGGAGAGATGTATGGCAAAGAAACCTGATGAAGGCTTTGAGTACTTGAGCAACAATCCCGACTACGTTCCTAATCCGGAGATTGAAGAGTTTATGGAGGAAGAGATCTCTCGCGCACCCAAAGATCCGGAATTACTGGCGCACCGTTTGCGCAACAACACCGCTGCCTCACCCAAGGATGCCGGCGGGGATCTCGATGCGTCCTGGGAGGATGTCAACGAGAGTGGCTCGGAAAGCGTTGCCGGCGACAATCCCACGCCAGATCAGTCAATGGTTGAGGAAAACGCCATGGCGGTGGGCGTGAGTTTTGAAGACAACGAAGAACTCGAGTTTATCGAAAAGATTGAGCGCCGTGATCGCGATCGGTTTGAGTTGGACCCCAGATCGAAGACGACTGATGACATGATTTGACCGCAACCCCGGTCATTTGGAAGCCGGTGCAGGCTGGGAAGCGTATTTCGATCGTGGCTGCAATGTGATGGTCTTGATTACGATCCTGTCGGCGGGCGCTTCCGTTCCCGGCTCAACTGGCGCCGCCATAATAATTTCCGCATTACTAATACCCTCTATCACTTTTCCAAAAACCGTATAGTCCTCATCAAACTGAGGAGTTGGTTTTAGAGTAATAAAGAACTGGCAGTTTGCTGTTTCGCGCGCTTGCGCCTCGGTTAATCCTGGCTGGCCACCATAGTCGGGTGTTGCGCCCCTCCTGGCGGCACCTATCGTTCCGCGCTCAAAGGGAATGTCGCTAACCTCAGCCGGCACGTTTGGATAAGGAGAGTCGCCGGTTCCGTCGTTTGTCGGGTCATTGTCTTTCGAAAAAGGATCGCCTCCCTGGATCAAACCTGAGTCAGCATTGATACGGTGGAATGTTGTGCCATCATAGAAGCCTTCCCCGACCAACTTCTTGAAGCGCTCAACCATTTGCGGGGCAATGTTCGGATAAAGCTCCAGGACTATGTTGCCATAGTCTGCGGTTTCGATTACGGCTACTTGCGCATCGGGTAACGGTTTCACCCCAGTCTTGACGTTGGTATCAACCGACTGTGCGTCATTCTCGGCGTCGAAATCCCTTACGGCAGTTTTCTTGCCGGCACAACCGACGAGCCCAAACGCAATTACGATAGCCAGAATAAACCCGGTAGGAAATGTAAACTTCAATCTGTTTCTCGCTCTTGTCTCAAGACCTTATGGGCGTCCCTCCGTGGGCGCCCCGCGACTTATTCGATCATCCTTACGCCGCGATTCTATGATTAGACATACAAGGCCTGTGATTAATCAGGGGGCGCCCACGGAGGGACACCCCTACAATGTTGTACGCCTGCTCGAAGATGATTAGAACAACTTTTTGCTGTCCAACAAAATAGTGACCGGTCCATCGTTGACTAATTCAACCTGCATCATTCGTCGGAAACTACCGGTGGCAACGTGGTTCACATGCGTGTTGATCTGCGACACAAACGACTCGTAGAGCGGCTCGGCAACTTCTGGAGCCGCCGCGTCGGTCCACGAAGGACGCAAGCCTCGCCGCACATCTCCGTGAAGAGTGAACTGTGAAACCACCAGCACGGCGCCGCCAATATCCTTGACGGAGAGATTCATGCGGCCCTCTCCATCGTCAAACACTCTCAGTGAGGCGATCTTGTCGGCAAGATATCGCGCGTCCTTGTCGGAATCATCACCGGCGACACCTAACAAAACGACGAGGCCTTTTCTGATCTCGCCGACGACTTCGCCCTCTATTGTGACGCTCGCGCGAGTGACGCGCTGGACCACGGCTCGCATTCACTTCCTGGGCGGTCTGCTTGGCCTAATCTCAACCCGGCTCGGCAAACTCCGTTCGTTGTGATGGAGAAGATCGATGACCACGCGGGCGATGTCTTCGGGTTGTAGCTGCCAACTCTTGTCCTCGCTTGGAGTGTCTCCACCGAATTCCGTGTTTACCGACCCCGGCATGATGTAGCTGACCTTGATGCCGTCGTGGCGAACCTCCTGCATCAGGGCTTCGCTGAAACCATTGAGTCCAAACTTGGAAGCGTTGTAGGCGGCCATACGCGGATGCGCGTTGGCACCGGCAAGAGAGGAAATATTGATGATGTAGCCACCGCCACGCTGCTTCATCAGCGGGATTGCTTCATGACAACAGTAGTAAACGCCAAAAACGTTCGTCTCCAGAATAGCGCGGAAGTCGTCCGGCGACATCTCCTCGACGGTGGCAAATTTTCCAATTCCGGCATTATTGATGAGGATGTCAAGAGCGCCATGATCTTCAACTGCCCGCTCGAACAGTGCCTTTACCTGGGCGTGATCGCGCACGTCGCAAGCAATCCCCGTGATGCGACCTTTACCCAGGCTGGCCAACGACGCGACGGTCTCATCAATTTCACTTCGTTTGCGCGCGCTAATGCAAACGTTCGCTCCTTCCGTCACTAACGCCGCGACAATGCCGCGCCCGATCCCCCTTGTTCCACCAGTTACGATTGCTACTTTGCCGCCAATGTTCATTAGGCCAGCTTAGCTCTCAGTCTCTCGTTCACGACGTTTGGATTGGCTTTACCCTTCGAGGCCTTCATGACCTGTCCGACGAAGAAACCAAACAGGGCTTCTTTACCTGCGCGATAGCTGGCGAGTTGCTGGGGATTTGACGCCAACACCTCGTCAATCAGCTTGTCGATCTCAGTCGTGTCGCTTACTTGAACCAGTTCCTGCTCTGCGACTATCTTCGCCGCGCTCTTTCCGGTCTTGAACATTTCGACAAGGACATCCTTACCCTGCTTGCCACTGATCCTTTCTTCATCAATCATGCCCACAAGAGCGCCCAACTCGGCTGGCGCGATGGGTGACTCACTTGCCGCCAGTCCCGCAGCCTCCAATTCTCGCAGCAGTTCGGATCTGAGCCAGTTGACAGTTGCCCGCGGATTTCCCGATGCCTCAGCAGCTTGTTCGTAATAATCTGCCAGGGATCGGTCGGAAGTAAGTTGCGAAGCATCAGCGTAGGACAGACCGTATTGCTCCATGAATCTCTTGCGGCGCGCCTCCGGCAATTCAGGCATCGACGCCCGAACTCGTTCAATAAACTCTTCTGCCACCACCAGTGGAGGCAGATCAGGTTCGGGAAAATAGCGATAGTCGTGGGCTTCCTCCTTCGACCTCATCGGGCGCGTCTCCAGCAAGCGATCGTCCCAAAGCCGTGTCTCTTGCACCAGACGACCGCCAGATTCAAGCACACCAATCTGTCGGTCAACCTCATATTCAATCGCTCGCTGCATAAAGCGCACAGAGTTTAAGTTCTTCAGCTCAGACTTTGTGCCAAACTTGTCTTCACCAATGCGCCGTACTGAGACATTGGCCTCGCAACGCAGGTTTCCCTTTTCCATGTCTGCTTCCGAAGCACCAACCCATTGCAGGGCCCGGCGAACGTGATTGACATAGTCGTAGGCTTCCCACGATGAGCGAAAGTCCGGCTCGGTGACGATTTCAGCCAGGGGTATACCTGCGCGATTGAGGTCAATGTAGGAATAGCGATCTACATCAGGCAGGCCTTCGTGTACGTTCTTGCCCGCATCCTCCTCGAGGTGAAGCCGCGTTATGGCGATTTTCTTGGGCCGCCACTCGATGGCATGGCCCGCTTCGTCGCGCTCGGCGGTCATGATTTCCAGCTCACCGCTGGCTGAGAACGGCTGGTCGTATTGAGAAATCTGATAACCCTTTGGCAGGTCCGGATAGAAATAATTCTTGCGCGCAAAGATGGAGCTGTGGTTGATCCGCAAACCCAGAGCGAGCGCGGCACGTGCACCGAGTTCGACAACGCGCCGATTCAAGACTGGCAGCGCGCCAGGCAAACCAAGGCAAACTGGACATGTGTTTGCATTCGGCTCGTCGCCAAAGCGCGTAGCACAACCACAAAAGATCTTGGATTCAGTGCTAAGTTGAGCAT
>JBOGOU010000562.1:0-15337 GCA_050748205.1 Pyrinomonadaceae bacterium
GCTGCGAGCTGGTCGTTAAATCTTTTTGGTTGGTGTTCTTGGCGTCTTGGCGGTTCAATTTCCGATCCGCAAAACCCGCGGATATCTTGTTTCTCTTTCAACGCGCCACCAATCACCCGGCTTCGACTTCAGCGATTAACTGAACGCGCGAGGTGATGTCGAGCGTGCCTACTTCAATCGGCGTTTGCATTGATTGCGCCGCTATCCTATCCATTTTTGCTTCATAGACAGGCATCGGTCGCATCAGTCCCTCTTCCTGCACTTCAACGATTCGAACAACGCGGCCACCGAGAGCCTGAGCTACCACACGCGCCTTGCTCACTGCTTCCTGAGTTGCCTGAGCAAGTGCTGCATCGCGTGCAGGCCGATCTTTTCTCAGAGTAAACGAAATCCCGGCGATATCGTTGGCGCCGGCTTGTGAGGTAGCATCTATCACCGCCCCAACCTTCGTCAGGTCGCTCAGCGTCACTGTGACGCTATTCCTGGCTTCGTAACCGGTGATGGTTGGCGGTTGGTTTTCGCGGTAGACCCGCTGCGGCTGAAGACTGTAGCCGCTGGTCTTGACCTCTGAGCCCGGACCTGCCGCTGCTTTAAGCGCTCGTACCACAGCATCGCTCTTAGATGCATTCTCCTGTTGCGCATCAAGCGCGCGCTTGTTCTGGGTCACAACGGAAACGGTGATGATCGCAGTATCCGGCTGCGCTTGCACGATCGAGTCGCCTGTTACCATAACGCGGGTCAACCGTCTTGCGTCGCCTCCGGTTACCTGTTGGTTTCCGGCTGCGGCGCCCTCTGCTAAAGGGCGCATGGACCGCACCTCAAACGGTGTACCCTCCATGTGGATCGTCATCACGTCTGACTTTGTTTCACCTGTGGCTTCCACGTAGGCGGATTCCTTAAACCAACTCTCGCTCTGAAACCGCTGAGCGTTCAGAACCAGATACTTTTGACCGTCAGCGACAATCACCCAACCGCCCGCCTCGACAGTTCTTTGTAATCGTCCGCGAATCGTAATCTCGTTGATTGTGATGTTTGCCATGACCTGGAGCGGCGTTAAAAAAGTAAGTAACGCCACTAAGCCGATAACAGTAAAGAGTTTTCTCGTCATTATATATCCCTCCAAAGTTCGTTTTATTCTGCGCCTGGAGAGAGGAAAAGTCATAGCGCGAATTAAAGGAACGTCCGAAGGCGCAAATCTTGCGGCTCAACGCTTATGGAATCACTCACAGAACCATTTTGCGGTCGCCAATGGATCCTAAGCTCAACCTCGATGAGCAACAGTCAGTAGAAAACTGTGTGAACACACAGCACTTTCGGTAATTTGCAAGTCAGGAAGGTGGGCTTGCCCCCGCCTCAAGTTGAAACAGCTTTACTTCAGAGAAAATCACTCAAGTCTTAGAGTCTCCTATGACCCTGAAGGCTATTCCAACTTGAGGCGGGGACAGGGTCCACCTTCCTGACCGGTGAGACTTCTAGACTTAAGTGTTTCTTGTTAGGTGAAAGCTTATCAAACTTGAGTCAGGAGGGTTCCAAGTACAAAGTTCCAAGTACAAAGCTCCAAGTACAAAGCACAAAGCTCAAAGCACCGTCTGTGTAGTCTAATGACTAGGATCCCCGTCGTTACCGATAGCTTCTACTGGGCAACAGGAAAGCGCTTCTTCACAGGCTGTCTGCTCCTCCTCAGTTTCCGGTTGCTTGCAAACGAAGGAGTAGTTGTTCTCGTCGGAGCGAATGAAGTTCTCTGGTGCGGTGTCCCGGCAAACATCACAGTCGATGCATGAGGAATCGACGTAGTAGGCACCGGGTACATTCTCTTTAACCTTGTCTTTTCGTTCAGGCAATCTTTAACTTTCTCCCAAAAGCGTATCCGCACATTACGCAGATTTCAAAGAGAGTACTTGGATCTTTGAACTCATGAGAAAGATACTCAACTGTGTTATTGGTCTGATGTTGTGTGGAACTGTGGCTTGAGCGGGGGCAAGCCCACCTTCCCAACCTGCGAGGCTTTTCAACCTTGAGTGGTTACCTCAAGACCAAAGACCCAAGGCCAAGCTCACAGTTCAAAGCCCCAAGTACTGTCTGTGTAATCTCGTAATCTGTGGATAGTGCCTTTCTGCGGATTTAGGGATGTGTCATCTCCTCCGGCTTAACGTATTTGTCAAACTCCTCGCCGGTTAAAAACCCGAGTTCGATTGCCGCGTCGCGCAAACCGATTCCTTTGGTATGAGCGTGCTTCGCGATCTTGGCCGCTTTGTCGTAACCGATGTGAGGATTCAAGGCAGTCACCAGCATCAGAGAATTTTTGAGATAGTCGTCGATGCGTTCGCGGTTGAGTTGGATACCGGCGATGCAATACTCGACAAAACCATGACAGGCATCGTGGATCAACCTGATCGAGTGCAGCAGGTTGTGAATCATCACGGGCTTGAAAACGTTCAATTCGAAATTACCCTGCGAGCCCGCGAACGTTATTGCCGCATCGTTGCCAAACACCTGCACCGCAACCATGGTCATGGCTTCGCTCTGGGTCGGATTCACCTTCCCCGGCATGATCGACGAACCCGGCTCATTTTCCGGCAAGATTAGCTCGCCCAAGCCGCAACGTGGACCAGACGCAAGCCAGCGAATGTCGTTTGCAATCTTCATCAGGGAGCCAGCCAGAGTTTTCAAAGCTCCGCTGGCGAAGACGATCTCGTCATGAGCTGAAAGCGCCGCAAACTTGTTCGGGTGCGAGTTAAATGGGAGACCAGTCAGCCCGGCGATTTTTTTCGCGGCGCGTTCCCCAAACTCCGGATGTGAATTGATACCTGTGCCGACGGCCGTGCCCCCAATCGCCAGGTCCAGAAGCCCGGGCAGGGCGAATTGTAAACGCTGAATGTCTCGCTCGAGCAAACTGGCCCAACCAGACATCTCCTGGCCCACGGTTAAAGGAGTGGCGTCCTGGAGATGTGTGCGGCCGATCTTCACAACGTCTTTGAACTCCTCAGCCTTCGCCAGAATGGCGTCATGGACCTTCTGCACTTCGGGTATTAGCTTGTGCAGTTGTTCCGCCGCGGCGATGTACATCGCCGTCGGGAAAGTATCATTCGACGACTGTGACATGTTTACGTCGTCGTTAGGGTGGATGGGCTGCTTGCTGCCTAACACGCCGCCGGCGATCTCAATCGCGCGGTTGGAGATCACTTCGTTGGCGTTCATGTTGGTTTGAGTGCCACTCCCGGTTTGCCAAACGCGCAGGGGAAAATGCTCGTCTAACTTTCCCTCTACGACTTCATCCGCAGCCTGGGTTATTAGCTTCGCCTTTTCTGGAGAGAGCTTGCCGAGATCCTTATTTACAAGCGCGGCAGCCTTTTTCAGAATCCCGAGCGCGCGAATCATCTCGCGCGGCATACGATCGTCGCCAATATTGAAGTGAAGCAGACTACGCTCTGTTTGCGCACCCCAGTACTTGTCAGCGGGCACTTCGATCTGGCCCATTGAATCAGATTCGACTCGAGTTTTTGGCGGTGGCTCTGGTGTTGGTTTGAGTGCTTCGGACATAGGCTGGCTCAGGGTTTTCCCGGGGCGGCTCCCCGGCCCTACCACTGTAATGATAACACCTTGTCGTTCCGGATCATGCCCTGGGAGGGGCCAACCGATGAAGGGTGTCCTCCGTAGGCGCCCCGGATCGCCGTGCCGGGGGGACCCCTACTGTCATTTGCGTCAGTGGCACAGACTTCAGTCTGTGAATCCTATCGGTCAAACACAGGCTGAAGCCTGTGCCACTTAAGTCTTGTCGGACCCTGCTAGCTTGTTATAAAGTTAAGCAGCTTCAGCCTCCAAATCCAATAGCCGGGTCCCCCTGATTGGAACGTCTCAAATGTCGTTGTCTAATTCAGAGGCATTGTCGTCCTCGCAAGTATCCGGCATCTCGAGCGGGGCCGAGAGTGCTCTGATTCTCGTCGTTGAGCGTAACCCCGTCGTTCAACGCCGGCTCAACGCTAATGGAAGCACTCCCAGAACCATTTGCGGTAGCCAATGGATCCTGGGCTCAAGCTGATGGAAGCGCTCACAGACCATTTGCGGTAGCCAATGGATCCTGGGCTCAACGCTAATGCCGCGCTGTGACTGCAGCGCGGGTTGAATGCCGTGATCCATTGGCTACCGCAAATGGTTCTGTGGGTGAGCGGGGCTCGTTGAGGTTGAGGCTCGACGAGATGATCGCCGAGGGGTTGTGGCGCGGCAGCACGACACTGGTGGCCGGCCCGACGGGCGCAGGCAAGACGATAATGGCCCTTCAATTTATCTGCGAAGGCGCGCTCAAAGGTGAGCCCGGTCTCTACGTCGGCTTGCAGGAGAACCCTACGCAAATCGCGCGCACCATGCAGAACTTTGGCTGGAAGCCTGAGCAGCTATTAAACGACGGTTTTGAGCTAATGTATCGTTCTCCTGTCGAAATGCAGCTCGACAGTGTCACCACGGAGTTGTTTCGCCGCGTTCGCGACGGAAAAGTCAAACGCGTCGTAATCGATGCGCTGGGCGACCTGGAGCGCAGCAGCATCGACCAGCAGCGTTTCTCGGATTTCATCTACGCGCTGACGCAGTGGTTCGCGGCAGCGAATGTTACCTGCCTGATGACCTATGAGATGAGTGACCTATTTGAAGTTCACAGCATTAGCAATCAGCAGGTTTCGAATATGAGCGACAATATTCTATTGTTGCGTTTCACCCCCGAATCCGAAATGCAGCGCACGATTCGCATCATTAAGACCCGCGGCAGCGCGCACGACAACAGAGAACATACGCTGGAAATTACCGACAAGGGTGTAGCTATCAAGCGAACTGGGAATTGAATCGAGGAAAATTCCATGAACGATCCAGGGATGAAGAAAGAGCCTTATAAGCGATTAGCGGAAATCAATCGGGCCATCACTACCTCACTCAACTTCGACCGCGTCCTCGATCTGATAGTGGAAAGTGCCTCCCAATTGGTGAACACCACGGTTAGCGTGCTCCTGCTGGTCGATCACGATGGGTTGCTGAGGATCCGCGCGGCTAGAGGAGTCGATGCAGCCGTAATCGAGTCTTTCTCCGGTGGCATGGAGGAGGATGTGATCCGCCAACTTCACGAGTCGCTGGGCGTTATGAGCGAGACATTCGTCTCGGTCCCCGTTATCGCTAAGAATTCTTTAGACGGTCTACTTGTGGTCGCTCGCGACCTGCCGCTTACCGAAGAAGAAGAATGGCAACTGGGAGCGCTCACCGATCAAGCAGCAATTGCATTACGCAACGCGCGCCATTACGAAATGGAACTGGCTGAAGCCAGCCGCGAGCGAGATGAAACGCTCGAGGCGTTGCGCGAGTCAAACGAGAAGGTAAAAAGGATTCTCGAGAGTATCACCGATCTGTACTACTCATTAGATCGTGAGTGGCGCTTTGTGGATATCAATATCGTGACAGAGAAGCGGTTTGGAAAGACCCGTCAGGAATTGATCGGTAAAGTAATCTGGGATGTCTATCCTGAGGCGGCCGCTTCGCCATTGTTTACCAATTTCCACAAGGCTCTCGAGGAGATGGTCCCCGTACACTTCGAGCTGGCCTCAAAGATTGTACCCGGGGTGTGGTTTGAAGCACATGCCTATCCTTCCGACGACGGGCTGACTGTTTATCTTCGCGATATCACCGGGCGCAGGCAGGCCGAAATAACGAACCACCTCCTGGCGGCAATAGTCGAGTCGTCTGACGACGCGATCATTAGTAAGGATCTTAACGGAGTCATCAGTAGTTGGAACAAAGGCGCCGAGAGGATCTTTGGGTACAAGGCAGACGAAGTGATCGGCCGGTCTGTCACGATCCTAATTCCTCCGGATCGTTTAGATGAAGAGAGGACGATTCTGGATCGGCTCAGACGAGGTCAGCCAGTCGATCATTTCGAAACCATAAGGCAGCACAAAGATGGCAGCCTGATTGATATCTCACTGACGACCTCTCCTATCAGGGACGAACAAGGCAATATCTTCGGAGCGTCAAAAATCGCGCGTGACATCGGCGAGACTAAACGACGTGAGGAAGAGGCCCGCTTCCAGGCGCATTTGTTGAGCACGGTCGAACAGGCGGTTGTTGCCACGGACATCAACGGGAAAATAATTTATTGGAACGCTTTCGCTGAATGGCTTTACGGCTGGACCACGGCCGAGGCTGTGGGCGCGAACGTCCTCGATCTTGTGCCGGCTTTAGGTGTGCGTGATCAGGCCGCGGAAATTTTCGGTAGGCTTCGCAAGGGCGACAGTTGGTCTGGAGAGATTCGGGCTTGCAGTAAGGATGGCACTGAGTTCCCCGCTATGGGTACCGCCGCCCCGATTTTTGACGAAGACGGCACACTAGTAGGGATGGTGGGCGTCTCGATTGATATTACAGAGCGCAAACATGCCGAAGAGGAACGCGCCAGAGCGCTGGAGAGCGAACGGCAAGCGCGTAACGAAGCGGAAGAGGCTAATCGCCTCAAAGATGAGTTTCTGGCTACCCTGTCCCACGAGCTGCGCAACCCGCTTAATGTGATCCTGGGCTACACGGAAGTGTTGCTCCGCAGCGAAGAAGCAAATCGCTCGCAATTTGTAAGGCGGGCTGCCGAGATTCTGAAGCGGAACGCCCTGTCACAGTCGCAACTCGTGCGCGACCTCCTTGATCTTTCACGGCTTCACATGGGCAAGCTCTCGCTGAATCAGGAACCCGTTTCCCTAACGACAACTATCGCCAATGCAGTGGAGACTGTGCGCGCCGCGGCAGCGGTAAAGGACATTGATGTCCGAATTGACGCGCCAGATGAAGTGTTGTTCGTTGATGCCGATCCGTTGAGGATGGAGCAGGTGGTTTGGAACCTCTTGAACAACGCCGTCAAGTTCACGTCGTCTGGGGGAAAAGTCACGGTCCGGTTAAGCCGAGTCGGGGACCAGGCCAAACTGGTTGTCGAAGATACTGGTCAGGGCATTGAGCCTGAATTCCTGCCGCATGTGTTTGAGATGTTCAGGCAGGCTGACGCTAGTAGCAGCCGGCACCACGGTGGCATGGGAATCGGCCTGGCGCTCGTACAAGAGCTGGTTGACTTGCAGGGGGGCACGGTCGCGGCCGACTCAGCCGGCCGGAATCAGGGCGCGAAGTTCACAATCGAGCTTCCCCTGAGCCGCGCGACAGAAGAACGCGAGGGACCGTTGCGGAAACAGTACGATCAAGCGCTGAAGCAAATGAAGATCCTGGTTGTTGACGACTCGGAAGACACGATTGATATGTTGCGGCAGCTCTTCGAGATGGATGGCGCTTTCGTTGCTACGGCGAGAAGTGGACCAGAGGCACTGCAGATTGCGGGCGAGAAGGAGTTTGATGTCATTCTTTCTGACATCTCAATGCCTGGCATGGACGGCTTTGAATTCATTCGGCGGCTCCGTGACATTCCCAGGAAGTGTGACGTGCCCGTTCTAGCCCTAACGGGATTTGGCCGGCCGGAGGACGTAGAACGCGCCACAGCGGAAGGCTTCTTTTCACACGTTACAAAACCGATTGACTTCAAGAAGTTGGTGGAGACGCTTCGTCAACTCCCGGTGTGGGACCAGAAAAGTGCCGCCAGAGCTGGAGATCCAAATTAAGAATACTGATTCAAGATGTAACGAGGTGGCACTCGACACAGAACCATTTACGGTAGCCAATGGATCCTGGGCTCAACGTTGATGGAAGCACTCCCAGAACCATTTGCGGTAGCCAATGGATCCTGGGCTCAACGCTAATGCCGCGCTGTGACTGCAGCGCGGGTTGAATGAGGTGATCCATTGGCTACCGCAACTGGTTCTGTGGGTGAGCGGGGCTCGTTGAGGTTGAGCTCTCGTCGAGGTTGAGCATAGGATCCATTGGCTACCGCAAATGGTTCTGTGAGCTTTCAAGATGTAACGGGAGCACCCGACTCCTTCCAGGCTTTCCAGCCGCCGGCCATCGAATAGACGTTGGTGTAGCCCATTTGCTGTAGAACGTCGGCGGCGAGCGCGGAACGATAGCCGCCCCCGCAGTAGAGAATCAGCTCGGCCGATTTGTCAGGCGCTTTTTCTTCAATATCCCGTTCGATGATGCCTTTCCCAAGGTGCTCCGCCCCGGTGGCGTGGCCCGCCTGCCATTCATTGTCTTCGCGTACATCGATCAAACGGGCGCCTGATTCAGACGCCATGCGATTTCTTGTCTGCTCAACCGAGACCTCGCGTATGCGGCTTTTGGCGTCGTTCACCAACTTAAGAAATCCTTCGGAGTGTTTCATCTCCTGGTCCCTACCAAATTACACCGCCATTGGCTGAATCACCTCTGAATGATTATAATGCCTGTCTTTCGCAGAAAGCATTACTAACGGCAGATTGTAGGGGCGGACCTCCGTGTCCGCCCCCTCCTTCGAAATTTGCTGCCGGGCAGTATCTTCTCAGAGAGGAACCTTAGACTTTGGCTAATGAACAGTTTGACGTCGTCGTCATAGGCAGCGGGCCTGGTGGCTATGTTGCAGCCATTCGCGCGGCGCAATTAGGTCTTAAGACCGCGATCATAGAAAAGGACACGCGCCTGGGCGGGACTTGCACACTACGCGGCTGCATTCCCACCAAACAGCTCCTCATGTCGGCTCACGTTTATGAGCAGATGCAGCACGCGGCCGACTTTGGCGTGGAGGCTACCGGTATCCAGCTGGCCTTTGCAAACGTGCAAAAGCGCAAAGACAAAGTCGTGTTGAAAAACTCAAAAGGTATCGAATACCTGATGAAGAAGAATAAGATCACGGCTTTTAGCGGGACAGGCCGGCTGGCGTTGCCAGGGAAAATCGAAGTCACATCTGCCGACGGCAAGAAAGAAACTGTTAATACGAAGAACATCATCATTGCGACGGGCTCTGTCGTGCGTCCAATTCCCGGATTCGACACAGACGGAGATCGCGTCGTCAACAGCGACCACATCCTGGAGCTCAAAGATGTACCCAAGTCTTTGATCGTCATGGGAGCAGGAGCGGTTGGTGTGGAATTTGCTTCTGTTTACTCACGCTTCGGCGCTGACACGACGATCGTAGAGTTGCTGCCCCGGTTGGTGCCGCTGGAAGATGAAGAAGTGTCAAAGGATCTGGACCGGTCCTTCCGCAAGCGCGGTATCAAGTCTCAAGTAGATACCAAGCTGGAAAAAATGGAGAAGAATGACAAGGGAGTCGTAGTAACCGGAAAAACTTCAAAAGGTGAAGCAGTCAAACTCGAAGCGGAAATGCTTTTGGTCGCGGTTGGCCGAATGCCTTACACCGAGGGGCTGGGCCTCGAGGGCAGCAAGATAAAAGTTGAAAAGGGATTTATTCAGGTCGACGAGTACCAGCAGACCGGCGAGAAAGGCGTGTACGCTATTGGCGACGTGGTGCCGACGCCCTTGCTGGCCCATCTCGCCTCGAAGGAAGGTATCGTCGCCGTTGAGCACATTGCCGGCCAGAAGGATGTGCGGCCGATCAATTTGCGACTCGTTCCTAATTGTACCTATTGCGATCCGGAAGTCGCCTCCGTTGGTCTGACAGAGGCAAAGGCACGCGAGATGGGTTACGAAGTCAAAACGGGCAAGTTTCCCATGTCAGCATCAGGCAAGGCGCGCATTCTCGGCGAGGAGGAGGGCTTCGTCAAGGTAGTCAGCGAAGCGAAATACGACGAGATTCTGGGGGTGCACATTATTGGCCCACACGCGACTGAACTAATAGCAGAAGCTTGCGTCGCAATGCAGTTGGAATCCACCGCAGAAGAACTCGGCCGCACCATGCACGCGCACCCGACAGTCTCCGAAACGGTGATGGAAGCGGCAGAAGCTGTGCACGGGTTGGCAGTGCATATCTAAATACTCATGGATCAGGATAAGCAACAGACTTCTGGAGAAAAACGCGTCGGTAGAGACCCGCGCCGTCGTCGCCGGTCGCCGCGCAACGAGCCGCGGATCTACACTAAATATGCTCCACGCAAGCCTGTCGACGGTAAGCCGTTGACGTGCACTGCCGACACGACGTTGAAGCCGGAGCAGATGCTGGAGCTTTATCGTTATCTGAAACTGACGCGCCTGGTCGAGGAACGGCTCGTCAATCTCTACCGTCAGACGAAGGTTGTTGGTGGCGTATTTCGCTCGCTGGGCCAGGAAGCAACAGCAGTGGGCAGCGCTTATGCGCTACAGCCCCGCGATTTCATGACTCCTTTGATCCGGGACCTTGGCGCGGTGTTGGTAAAAGGGATTCGACCGCGTGAAATCTTAGCGCAGTATATGGCCAAGGCCTGGGGACCTTCGGGCGGCAACGATCTGAATATTCACTTCGGGGATATGGAGAGAGGGTTTATTGGACCGATCTCGCATTTGGGCGACATGATTCCCGTAATGACGGGGGTGCTGCTGGGAGCTCGAATGCAAAACAAGCCGATTGTGGCGATCGCTTACATCGGTGACGGCGGCATGAGCACGGGCGCATTTCATGAGGGTCTGAACTTTGCCGCAGTGCAGCGACTGCCGCTGATCATCGTTGCCGAGCATAACCAGTACGCCTACTCAACGCCCACAAGTCTCCAGACAGCGGTAAAGAACTTGGCGGAGAAGGCTGCCGGCTATGGCATTCCCGGGCACATCGTGGATGGCAACGATGTTGTTGCCTGTTACGAAGTGACGAAGCGCGCGGCAGAATACGCGCGCCGGGGTGGCGGCGCCGTTTTGGTTGAAGCCAAAACGTACCGTCGCAAAGGCCACGCTGAACACGATGATCAGCGCTACGTTCCACCAGGCGAGATTGAATGGTGGGAGAAGCACAATGATCCGATTGATCGGTTCGAGCGATTCTTGACCGAGACGGGTTTGGCAAACAAAGAGAAGTTAGCCGAGATTACTGCTGATGTGGTGCGCGAGATCGAAGAAGATTCCGCCTGGGCCGAATCCTCACCAATGCCGGAGCCTGAGCAGGCCGCGTATCGGGTGTTCGATAACAGTATCGTAGAGCCGGCATTTCGGCCGGAGATATTGAAGTAAGGGAGCAATGTCCACCGCAATCAAAAAAGAGCACAGGTCGGCGCGCCCTGAGCGTGGCGGTGTGGTGACGTTTGTCGAAGCCATCCGCCAGGGTATCTGGGAGGAGATGGAACGCGATCCGACTGTGTTTGTGTTGGGAGAAGACGTCGGCGTCTATGGCGGCGCCTTCAAAGTTACAGACGGACTGATCGACGAGTTTGGGAAAGAACGTGTTATCGACACCCCCATCTCTGAAGGCGCAATCGTCGGCGCTGCCTGTGGTGCCGCACTCATGGGGATGCGTCCTGTCGCTGAGTTTCAATTCATTGATTTCATCTCGGCCGGCTTCGACTTGTTGACAAACTACGCCGCCAAATGTCGTTATCGTTGGGGCGCGGGAATTCCCGCGGTTTTTCGCGGCCCTTGCGGGTCGGGCTTACGTACTGGGCCCTTTCACTCGTTAAATCCGGAGTCCTTTTTTCTCAACACCGCTGGACTGAAGATGGTTGAGCCTTCCACGGCTTACGACGCCAAGGGCTTGATCAAGGCAGCAATCCGCGATCCTGACCCAGTGCTCTATTTCGAGCATAAAAAATTGTATCGTTTGCCGCGGCTCCGTGAGGAGATTCCCAGCGATGACTACATCGTCGAGATTGGCAAAGCACGGACAGCTCGCGGAGGCCGGGATCTGACAATCGTTACCTTCGGCGCGATGGTCCTGACGGCGTTGGACGCTGCTGAAGAACTTGAGAAGGAAGGTCTCGACGTTGAAGTTATCGATCTACGGACACTCGCGCCGCTCGATAAGCACGCGATCCTCGCAAGTGTCAAGAAGACCAGCAAGGCCATGGTGTTACACGAGGCTTCGCGCACCGGGGGGATTGGCGGCGAGATTGCGGCCCTGATCGGCGAAGAGGCCTTTGAATGGTTAGACGCGCCTGTGGTGCGAGTGGCGTCAATCGATACTCCTGTGCCGTATTCGCCACCCCTGGAGGATTATTACTTGCCCCAGACGAAAGACGTTGTGGATGCTGCGCGGAAATTGGCTGCATATTAGATCAATTTTATTTCGAAGGGAGAAGGTATGCCTAAGTTCTTGATTGAGCGTGAAATTCCGGGAGCAAGCAAGTTGTCGGGACCAGAATTGCAGGCAATCGCCCAGACGTCTTGCGGTGTGTTGCAGAAAATGGGTCCGCAAATTCAGTGGGTCCAGAGTTACGTAACCGGGGACAAAGTATACTGCGTCTATATTGCGCCAAACGAAGATATGATCAGGGAGCATGCGAATCAGGGCGGTTTCCCAGCCAATCGAATTTCGGAAATCACGTCGATCATTGATCCGACAACTGCTGAATCGTGAATGGTAAGTGGTGAATGGTAAATCGTGAATCGTAAACCATTTACCATTTACGATTCACGATTAACGATTCCCGCTTTTGGAGACTGTTTATGAGCACAGAAGTAGTGATGCCGCAGATGGGTGAGTCCATTGCGGAGGGAACGATCACAAGGTGGCTAAAGAAAGTGGGTGAGCGCGTCGAGCGTGATGAACCACTGTTTGAGATCTCGACCGATAAGGTTGATGCCGAAATCCCTTCTCCTGCGGCGGGAACGTTGACTGAAGTTCGATATAAAGAAGGCGATACAGTTGAAGTGAACACTGTTATCGCCGTGCTCGATGGGAATGGCGCATCAGCACAAGCGCCGGCCGCCGCTGAACCGAAGAGCTCGGAACCTGTCGCAGCGCAAGCAGCGCCTCCGGCGCCAGCAGCTCCCCCCGCAACGCCAACAGCCCCCCCGGTGACGGCGCCAGCTCCGCCCGAAACAGAAACGAAGGCACCTGAACCTTCGAGGCCAACCCAACCGGCGCCTGCTACACAGCCGGCGCCGGCTGCTGCAAAACCCACGCCACCTGCTCAGCCCGCGGGCAACGGCAGTAGCACCGCGACTGCAGACGAGTTACGTAAGACAAAGTCGAGTCCGCTTGTGCGCAAGATTGCCCAGGAACACGGAGTAGATATCGCGAAGCTGGAAGGAACAGGGCTAAGCGGCCGGGTTACTAAGAACGACATTCTTAGTTTCATTGAATCCGGAACTCAGGCCGCACCGGCCCAGCCAAAAGCCGCAGTCGCTGCAGGTCCCGTTGCTCCGGCCAGGGAGATTGCGCCTGCGCCGCCTGCCCCCGCGATCAAACCCGCAGATGGCGATCGCGTCGAGCAGATGACTGTCATGCGCAAGAAGATCGCGGAACACATGGTCCTATCACGCCGCACCTCTGCTCACGTAACGACTGTCTACGAAATCGACATGACCCCCATTGCCAAGCTGCGCGAGCAACACAAAGACTCGTTTCTCGAACGCACCGGCACGAAACTCACTTTCATGCCTTTTATTTTCGAGGCGGTAAACAAAGCCTTACGCAAGTTCCCCGTTTTCAATGCCCAGGTGAGTGGCGATCAGATCATTTATAAACGCGATATCAATCTGGGGATGGCCGTGGCCCTTGACTGGGGCTTGATCGTGCCGGTGATCAAACGAGCAGACGATCTCTCCATTTCCGGCTTGGCGCGCGCCGCCAATGACCTTGCCGACCGCGCCCGGACTAAACAGTTAAAGCCGGACGAAGTTGCCGGCGGCACTTTCACCATCACCAATCCCGGAGTCTTCGGTGGCCTCTTCGGGACACCAATCATCAATCAACCTCAACTGGCGATCCTGGGCGTGGGTAAGATCGAGAAGCGAGCAAAAGTAATTACGTCACCCGAAGGAGATGATTACATCGCCATTCGCTGGATGGCATATTTCGCGCTCAGCTTCGATCATCGAGTCATAGACGGTGCCGACGCTGAGCGTTTTCTAGCCTACATCAAAGAGCTTTTGGAGGCTGGTGAGTTCCTGGTTTAGTACCCAAACCAAAGAGATCAGCAGGCGCGGTGGCGGTTCAAATTGTTGGACCAATCACCGCGTTTTTCCTGTAAAATGCGGTCAGTTATTGCGATCAAGTGGCAATTAGATGATGAATCTTAGTAGCGACGGCAAACGTCTTGACTTAGTAGTTTGTTAGGACTAGAAGTGTCGCGTTCACGTTCGGACAACGAAGGGCGACAAGTCGTCGTCACAATACCCGGCTTAGGGCTCTCGTGTTTTGTGGGCCCACTTCAACATAAGGAGACTTGTTCTATGGCAATCCCGAAGTTCAAAATGCTTTCCTCCCTGGCGCTAGTTCTGGGCCTCATGATTTTCTCTGCTCCACTGGCCATCTCGCAGGACAGAACCAATCCGTCCGGTGAGCGCACAGTTGCCAGCGGCCAGAAAATGAAGATCAAGGGAGTGGTTACTCGACGCGACTCGGATACGTTTACGGTTCGCGATGCTAATGGCGTGGATACTATTGTGCGGTTGGACGACAGGACCAGCGTGAAAGCAAAGGGCGGGTTTTTGCGCAGCGGTGCAAACTACGCTCAAACGCAGATCCTTCGTGGTCTAAACCTCGAAGTTGAAGGTCGCGGCAACGCTTCGGGCGAGCTTGTGGCTGACAAGGTCAGGTTTAACGAATCCGACCTAAGGGTTGCTCGCGCGGTTGAATCGCGCGCGGCGCCGCTCGAGGATCGCGCCACGACAACAGAATCGAAACTCAGTCAGGTTGAACAGAACGCGCAGCGTCTCTCCGGACAACTCGACGAACTTGCAGCGGTAGCCAATACTGCTAAGGGTGGGGCGAAGGCTGCCCAGGAAACAGCGGATTCTGCTATCGCTGGTGTAAATGCGACAAACGATCGCATCTCAGCACTTGACGATTATGAGCCGCAGACAGTTCTCGCGGTGAACTTCAAGACAGGCAGTGCGCTGCTCTCAGCAGACTCCAAGGCAAAACTTGACGAGGTAGCCACCAAGGCATTGAACTCCAAGGGTTATGTGCTTGAGGTTTCAGGCTTTGCGGATGCCAGGGGCAGCGTAGAGATGAATCGCGCTCTGAGCCAACGCCGCGCTGACGCCGTGATTCGGTACCTGGTTGAGAACCACAGCATTCCGCTGCGCCGGATCATAACTCCGTACGGTTACGGTGAATCCAATCCGGTTGCTGAGAATACTTCGCGCGATGGTCGGGCGCAGAATCGCCGCGTAGAGGTTAAGCTGCTGGTTAACAAGGGTCTTCTCCAATCGGCGCCAGCAATGAACCGGAGTGGTTTGTAATCATTCCGGGCGATAGGCGATGCAACCTTCATCTCCGGTCGCAAATCTTACTAGCCATGGCTCATGCCGTCGTGAGAAACTAGGGGGAACATGCTCCGGCCAGTGGCCGGCGGCATGAGGGAATGGCTTGATGAGAATTAGC
>JBOGOU010000563.1:0-15392 GCA_050748205.1 Pyrinomonadaceae bacterium
GCTCCATTGAAGCGCTTCGTATCGTTCGACAGCGAGCAGCCAAAGACAAATTTCCACGCGCACGCGCGCGTGGCTCCATTGAAGCTGCATCTTAAGCCGGTAGACGCGTCCATTACGTTTCATTTCCACGCGCACGCGCGCGTGGCTCCATTGAAGCGATAGGTTGGCGTGCGGCGGCAACGTCGGACCGTCCATTTCCACGCGCACGCGCGCGTGGCTCCATTGAAGCAGATCGCTAAGGTGCTTCGGATCATATTGCTCGCGATATTTCCACGCGCACGCGCGCGTGGCTCCATTGAAGCTCGTAACGAAGGGTTGAGCCCGACTCAGAGGCCGAAATTTCCACGTGCACGCGCGGGATGTGAATGATATCCCTGATTGAGGTATCGTCTGGGCTGATTCGAGTTAAGCTCGAAAGTTGTGTATGAGGACAGTCGAGATCTGAGCTGTCCTATTTATCTCACCCTAAGCAGGCGCTCTTCAGCCACTGGACCAGAACAATGTTATCTGGAACACACCGATCACGATTTGTTCCTAATTGCGGTCTGCTTCCGCGATTGAAATAATTCAGAAGTCACATTTCTGCTGGTGAAGAACTTGTCATTGGACTGCCCAGAAGTTTTGTGGCAAATTTGTGACATGATTACCGGCAAACAGGTATGAACGACTGTTACCAGATGTACTCCGAAGCGGCTGCAACCTGTGAAAAATGTTAATAGATCTTAAGAGCCGTGACTGGATGGAATCGGCTTGGCCGCCCTTTTAACCAGTGGGTCGCAGGTTCGAGTCCTGCTCGGCTCAGAACCCTCATAGTAACGATAAATTAAGCCCAACTCCTCTTAGGAATGAGTCGAACAATCAGTCCGGGACTTCCTCTTGAATCACCCTCTGTGATTTCTCTCCAAACGGTTATGCCCACTCCAAAGTCGAGTAGCAGCGACTACGAATAGCAGCGACTAATAGCCACTCCCACGCCTCGACGCGCGCGGCAAATTGACGCTCTTAGAATTGAGCCGTGGCACTTGAATTTCGATTGCCGCAAGGGTTATCACGGTGCTTTGTCATTCGTTTGCCGCGTCCCTCAGGCGGCATCAGTGTTGCTTACATCCAACTCATTAACTACTGGCGCCGCACAGGTGGGGGCGAACGTGAAGAAACTTGACGCCCAGCACCAGACTACTCCGCCAGTTGGGAACTTCTTACAAAGAGGAGGTTAGTGAACATGAGCAAACTGTTTGCTTTGAGATTTGGTGAGTTGATCAAGCCTCTCCGACGGGCACCTTCGTTCTTTGGCTCAGCGGCTGTGATGGTTGTCGTATTGTGTCTCGGCGCTGTCATTGCGCTGACAGGTAACACCGCACTGATAAAAGGGAATGTCGACGATGGTGACGATCGGGCGGATGCTTGCAGAAGGACAAGAGGGCCGACTGCGGCGCTGCCCACGACCAAGTTATTCATCGAACACAATTCTACAAATGCAGATACCGGCGTACATGGTGCCTTCGATGGTCTCGAATGGACGAAACTCTGTGTCTACGATCCGCATGGACGACAGGTACTCGAGGTCGAGCCGAAACGGCAGCTTCGAACGCAGGCCATTAGCGGAATATTTTTCGAATCTGCAGAACCCCCGAATGATGAGGTTCCGATCGCCGATATCCTGGCGCGGTTTCCCGCAGGACTGTACTCGGTTCGAGGTCTTACGTTGGACGGAAAACGCATAACGGGCGCAGCAACGTTTACCCATGATATTCCCGCAGCACCGGTCATCACGTTCCCCCTGGATGGTGCGGTGGTCTCACCCTCCAGCCTGGTGGTCATGTGGAACCACGTTACGACGACGCTCACCGGTGCGCCACTCAACAGGACGGGTTACGAGGTAATCATCACCAAGGACGTGCCGGACGACCCCCATGGGTTTTCCCTACCCACGTTTGATGTTCACGTTCTGCCCTCCCAGACCTCGCTGACAGTTCCCACCGAGTTTCTTGAGCCCGGCACTGCCTACGAGCTCGAGGTGCTGGTATTGGAGGTAAGCGGCAACCAGACCATCAGCATAATCCATTTCGAAACCCAATAGATCTCCAGCTTCAATCGGTCTTATTCCGGAAGATCAACCCAAAACTAGCGAGCTTTTGGAACTCGCAAGATTATTAATAACTGGAGAGCGTATCGAAGGAGGCAATCATGAAGCTGATCTGCAGACTAGTGTTGGGCCTCACCCTTACCCTAAGTGCGCACGCGACGGCGTCAGTAGTGACGGCCCAAGACGATGTGAAAGCGAATGTGAGCCAGCTTGAGCGCCCTCAGGTAGACGATTCGGCGACCGATACATTCTCCGCTGTAAAACCAGGGTGTTGGGGTAAGCGCCGCATTATGCAAGCACTACCAAAACGATGGCGCGCCTTTGAACAGCCTTGCCGCGAAAAGCCTCGGCGCTCGGGTCAAGCGCCGCTGACATTAGGCCCTGCCGAGCCGCAGCCCGAAGACGCGACGAACGATGACGATCAAGTCCAAGCGGAGCCCGCCTACCTGAAGGATCGGGGCACGGGTGTCGCCACGTCGATGTTTGGCACCTACGTACGGCGGGGTGAGGTCATAGTGTATCCGTTCTTCGAGTACTACCGCGACCGCAACTTCGAGTACAAGCCTGAGGAGTTTGGGTTCGCAGGCAACCAGGATTTCCGCGGACGCTACCGCGCCACTGAGGAACTGTTGTTTCTGGGCTATGGGCTCACCGACAATCTAGCGCTGGAGCTGGAAGTGGCCACGATCCAAGCTTCGCTCGAGAAGTCGCCTTTGGACTTCTCCACTATGCCAAGAAGGATAGAGGAGTCGGGGCTGGGCGATGTGGCAGCACAGCTCCGCTGGCGTTGGCGTAAGGAAAACGAGCGACGTCCTGAATTCTTCAGTTACGCGGAGGTGGTGTTTCCCCACCACAAAAAGAAACGTCTTATCGGCACGCCGGGCTGGGAGCTGAACGTGGGCACAGGACTGACCAAGGGCTTCACCTGGGGCACGATGACGTTCCGGGCTGCGCTTGAGTACTCCGGCGCCTCTACCAGCCATTTCGACCTTGGGGAGGTCGCCGTTGAATACCTCAAGCGACTCTCGCCCAAGTGGCGACTGTACGTTGGCCTAGAGGGAAATCAGGACGAACTGTCGCTGATTACCGAGGCGCAATGGCATCTGAGTCGCCGCGTCTACATCAAGTTCAACAATGGGCTGGGGCTGACCTCGAAGGCGACCGACTGGTCCCCAGAAATCGGCATCGTGTTTACCATCCCGACGAGCCGAGCCCATTAGCCAACCCTGGTAGCAATGCGAGCTTTGCCAGTGGCAGCGTTACTTCATTGGGCGTATCGTAAGCATGGCTTTCCGTGTACTCCTGAACCCGCAACGATACGTACTCGAAATATTTCAAGGTGCGCCAGCAAGGAGACACAAGAAGTAGACCGCATCGACTTCGCCGCGCTAAACGGGCTTTAGGGCTTGTTGCTATCGTCACCATCTCGGCGGCGGCCGGGGTGATCTCTGCGTCGCTGGCGCCTGGTGTTGATCGCTATGCGCGCGATCTGCTGGTACGTGTACGTGGGCCGGTCGCCCCTCCCGACGACATAGTCATCGTCGCGATTGATGAGTCCAGCATCAAACGATTGGGACGCTTCCCCTGGCAGCGCGGCGAGACCGCGCGAGCTATCGACGTAATCGCCGCGGCGCAACCTAAAGTCATCGCCCTTGATGTTCTCTATAGCGAGCCTACTAAGGACGCGGATGACTCAGCGCTCGCCGAATCGATCGCGCGAAGCGGCCGCACCATAGTGGCCGCGCAAATCGTCAAGGCCACTGACCGGTACGGAGAACGCCGAGCCGAGTGGTTGCGACCGTTGGCGCTCATCGAACATAGAGCAGCAGGGGTCGGCCACATCAACGTTTCAACCGAGTCGGACGGGGTATCGCGCGAATTACCTCTTCGCAAGGCGGACGATAAGGGACAATCGCTGTGGTCCATAGCTGTCGAAGCTATTCGCGTTGGCGAAGGCCTGAGGGTTGCAGAAGTGCAGGACATTCCCGGCGGAGTTCAACTCGGAAGGCGCACACTGCCCATTGCAAGCGATGAAGACCTTGGCGCGAATATCGCGCCTCAAGAAGCGGACGGTCGTGTCGTGCAATTAAGATCGAAACCGATGTTGATCGACTACATCGGTCCCGCGGGTTCATTTGCCTCTCGTACTTACAGCTTCGTTGACGTGCTGGAAGGTAAAGTGCCGGCTGAAGAGTTTCGCGGGAAATACGTTCTTGTCGGCGCGACTGCGGCCACCCTGGGAGATCATGTTGCCTCGCCGTTCGTACACAGCGAAGATGCAAGCGGCGACCAACATGGCACGTTGATGCCCGGCGTCGAAGTACTGGCCAACGCGGTCAATACGATCCTACGCGGGCGCTTCTATCGTGAAACCCCAGACTGGCTCGCTCTCTTCCTCAGTGCTCTGGTCGCGGCAGCAGCAGTTGTCACGCTAACGCTGGCGCAAGGTCGTTTTGAAGCATTCAAGCAGGTCAGCGCCCTGGTAGGACTAGTCACGCTGATTCTGGCCGTCTGCTATCTGGTTTTCACTCGGTGGGTCATTTTCCCTCCCGTAGTCCCTGCGCTCATGTCTCTGGTGACGGCTACGCCGCTCACCTTGCTTCTCCGTTCACTCGCTACAAGCGCTGACTTGGACGAGCGTATTGCCGAGTTGTCTCTAACAAACAAATGGCTTGTATCCAGCGCAAGAGAGCCGTCGGGGAATGAGGAACCTCATTCAAATCCCGCAACACTGATCGCCCGATTAACTGAGGCATCCGCCGTCGGTATCTTTGCGCGCGAGCGACCTAACGCGAGCGCTTACAAGATCGTCGCGGCCGCGGGAACGCCAAACGTCGTGTCCCTCTCGAAAGATGAGTTGCTGCAAGCGGCGCCGCTAGCCGTTCAGGTTGGCTCAGGGACAAGCGTTCAGGCTGAAGCGGACGCAAACGGGTCAGGCGGAGTGTCATTGTCACATCGTGAAATGGATGAAAGGAATCTCGAGCAACTCAAGCGCACACTGATCCTCCGGCTGGGCGATCCGGAAGATCCTTCCGGTGCCCTGCTCATCACTCATCAACCCATAAGCGCTGACAGAGACGTGTTGCGACTGTGCGCGGAACTGGCGGCGAGTTATGTCCGCCGGATCGCGATCAATGAGTTTGGGACAGAAGCTGAGCGCCTGCTATCGCGGTGCCATGGCGGATGGCGGCTGCCGCGAGGAATTGAATGGAAAGCGCGCGCACTTGCCGTTTTGCAACGACGAATGATGGCGAGAGCGCGCTTCGTCGATCGCGCGCTCCGCTCCGTCGAAGACGGTCTTATCGTCTCAGACGTAGACGGGCGGATTCTGTTCGCCAACCCGCGCGCCGCAGAAATCTTCGGTGTGACAGAACGCGCCCTCGCGGGCAGCGACCTCTTTTCGCGAATCGCCGGTGACGGGAATAACCAAGACAACCATAGGCTTACCGAGCGCGCGAGGCGAGAGATATTGGTGCGTCTGGTCGTCGAGCGCCAGCCGGTCGAGCGAGGGATCGTCATCGGCGATGCACCACCGCGCTACTACACGCTGCGACTCTCCGCGGTCACCGACGAGGAGGACGGCGCTCTGCCGGGGCTCGTCGCCTCGCTCTCCGACGTCACGAAACAGCACGAATTGCAGCAGACTAAGAATGACGTGATGGCCCTGGTCACGCACGAGTTGAGAACCCCGCTCACCGCGATTCAGGGAATGAGCGAGTTGCTCGCCGAGCATGAGGTGGAACCAGCGCGCCGGCGCCAGATGCAGTTGGCAATCAACGAGGAGGCAAAACGGCTGGCGCGTCTGATTAACGATTACCTGGACCTCGCGCGACTAGAATCGGGCGCGCGTCCTTTGCGTTTATCTCCGGCGCGCGTCGCGCCGCTGATTGAGCGAGTCCTGCTGATGCTCGAACCATTGGCGGAGGAGCGCGGGATGCGAATCACCCGGCGCTTCGCGCCCAACCTTCCCCCTGTGTTTGTGGATGCAGACTTGTTGGCCCAAGCTGTCACTAACCTCGTCGCTAACGCAATCAAGTATAGTCCCGCCGGCAACGAGGTAGTCGTCAAACTACACGCCAACGAAGGCGCCTTGTGGATCGAAGTTGCCGACCACGGGCACGGCATTCCCGTGGAGGCGATCCCGCGCATTTTCGAGAAGTTCTGCCGGGTGCCGCGCATAGAAGACGCAGATGTGTCCGGTACCGGACTCGGTCTCGCATTCGTTCGCGAGATGGCTGAAAAGCACGGCGGGCGCATAATAGTTAAAAGTAAGGTGGGCATGGGTTCTGTCTTCTCGTTGCGTCTTCCGCTTCCTCGAAAGAGCGAGTCAGATTGAATTTCGGATTTCGGATTTCGAATTGCGTGATAACCGGACTTTGGATTTCGGATTGCGAATTTAAGCAGCGCGGCTGCTGGCTTGTTGAGTGATCCTTTTCAACGAGGCGAGGCAAGGCCTCATTTCTAAATTCGCAATTCGAAATCCGAAATCCGAAATTCTCAGAAAAGATGCAAAAAAAACCACACATTTTGGTCGCCGATGATGAGCCTTCAATCCGGTTGACTTTGGAGGCCGGGCTGTCGTTGAAGGGTTTTCGCGTAACCTGCGCGCGCACGGGCCACGAAGCTCTAGAGGCCGCGCGTGTCACGCATTTCGACGCTGTTGTCAGCGACATCTACATGCCGGACGGCGACGGGCTAGAAGTCGTGCGCGAGTTGCGGCAGAGCACTAGCCCTGAAATACCAATCATCTTGATCACGGCGCAAGGCTCGCTCGAATTGGCGGTGCGCGCGGTCGAAGAGGGCGCCAGCGATTTCATCGCCAAGCCGTTCGAGATCGCTGAGCTGTCTGCCCTTTTACGCCGCCACCTACACGCGCGCCGCGAAGCCGCAAGTGAGGCTGCGGAGGATAGTTCAGCCCCACCACAAGATTTCTCGCGTTCGGGATTAGTGGGACGCAGTCCAGCGATGATCGCGGTTTATAAACGGGTCGCTTACGCGGCACGGACGGACGCGACCGTGTTGATCCTCGGCGAGTCGGGAACCGGCAAGGAACTGGTCGCCAGCAACATCCACAATTTCAGCGCACGTGCGCAGAAGCCTTTCATCGCCGTCAACTGTTCGGGGCTCACCGACACGCTGTTGGAATCTGAGTTGTTCGGACACATAAAGGGAGCGTTCACCGGCGCAAGTTCAGACCGTCCTGGTCTCTTCGAGGCAGCCGAAGGCGGGACGCTTTTTCTCGATGAGCTGGCGTCGACAAGCGCGGCGTTTCAAGTCAGCCTCCTGCGGGTGCTTCAGTCAAAAGAGGTTCGGCGCGTCGGCTCAATCGAAGCGCGGCGCATTGACGTGCGCGTGATCGGGGCCAGCAATGCGCCGCTGCGGGACTTGGCCGCGGCAGGAAGTTTTCGCCCCGATCTCTTTTATCGTTTGAGTGTCCTGACAATTGATCTGCCGCCTTTGCGAGATCGCTTGAGCGACATCGAACTGCTGGCGCGCCACTTCCTTAGCCGGGCAGAGGAGGCAGCAGGCACGCCTCTCCATCTGAGCAAAGATGCGGCGGCGGCGCTCCGCAAGTACGAGTTTCTAGGCAACGTGCGCGAATTGGAGAACGCGCTGACGAGCGCGGCCGCGCTTTCGGCGAATGGCTTGATCACGCTCGACAATCTACCAAAATGCATTGCTGGAGCCAGCTCCTCGTCTTCCGTTCTACCCCCTGCGGTCGAAGCCGCTTACGCGCTCATCGCCGACCAGCCGACCATGGAAGTTTTGCAGTCACGTTACCTTCAATTAGTACTTCAGCAGGTCGAGGGTAATCGCCACCGCGCAGCGAAGGTGTTGGGACTTAACCGCCGCACAGTGCAAAGACTCATCGCCCGGTACAGTCTTGAGGCACACGCCGAGCCGGAATCCGACGCGAGCGCAGAAGCAAACAGCGAACCGGATGACGATCTTAACCCCGAAAGAACGGACACGATTTGAAGACACCTCTCGCTCCGATCCCTGCGCGCCAATTCCCGCGAGTTATTCCACTCGTGAAAGTGCTCCGCGCGTTTTTAGTCCTCACCGCAATGGCTTCAGCAGTCACAAATGCCAGCGGGCAGGCGCTGGAGGCTCGCGCCGCCAGCGTGACAGGAAGAGCCGTTATTACGAGAACCGCCAGCGCTGTTTCCAGCCTCCGGAGCGGCGAACTCTTGGCTCCTGGCGATGTCATTGACACTTCGGGTGGCGGTCACGTTCGCATCGAACTAACCGACGGCAGTATCGTCATCGTGAAGCCGGGAACGCGCCTCATCTTGCAGGATTACAACGCTGCCGGTTCTTTGCGCCAATTGCTGAAGATTTTCGTTGGGCGCGTCCGGATCAAAATCAACCATTTTGGCGCGCAGCCAAATCCGTATCGGGTTAATAGCCCTTCTGCTTCCATCGGGGTGCGCGGAACGGAGTTCGGCATCTCAGTGGGCACGGGAGGCGAGACCGAGATCGTGGTTTACGAAGGTTTGCTTGAGGTCACCAGTTTGTCTGATCCACAGAACCGAGTCATGGTTGAGCCAGGACGTGGTGTCATTGTTCGACCTAACGAGCCAATACACTTCTTCGTGCCGGGACCGGAGAAAGAGATAGGTGAACGTATCCAGAATTCTGGCAATAACGAAGTACGTTCGCGCACGGTTGATGAACGACAAGATAGTCTTGCAAATACGGCGCCAGGACTTTATGAACGGTATATCGACAGCATAGTGGACAGCGGCCAGAACGCGTTGCCCTCACGGTTCGCCGCCTTTCCGGACTCGCATCTCGATAGCTTGGAGAATCCGGCTTTCGCTACCGAATTCTCCACACCACAGGGGCGCATCTTGGTGCTGCCTTCTTTCGTTCGTAGACGTGGAAGCGAGGGGTGGGTACTCTTTGACGTCGGTGAGCCACGACCGTTCGATTACAGCCTTTCGCCACAGGCTTTTTTCTTCACGCCAGGTAGACATCGCTCGGTAGTGGGCGGAGGCATCGCTTTTTCGCGCAACGGCAGTCAATCATTCTCAATCGACGAGAATCGCGGCTTGACGGATCCACCTTCCCTGTCTGGAGCGACAACCATGCGGGCAAGCGTCGGAACGACAGACAACACGTTCCTGACAGCCTCCGTCGTTGCCTCGCGCCGTTTCGGAAGCGACGGCCGGACAAGTATCGGTATCGGGCTGGACTTCCTATCGCAGCGGGGCTCGCTGCTGAATCTCACTACGCAGATTGATGACAGCGGCTTGACACAGCGTGAGCGGGTCGAGTCGCGCTCGACGGTTGACCGCACGCGCATCACCATCGGCCTTGCCAGGGATGTCGGCGCTGCCAGCAAGCTAGGTATCTATTACCGCCACGGTTACGTATCAGCCAATGACCGGAACCGTTCGCGCACACTCGATGGAGACTCGTTGCCGCTTGAAGCGACGAGCGTCACGGGAAGATCGTCGGAGTTTGGTATGAGGCTGCGCGGTCCCATCACGCGGCGTCTCTTCTACGGCGTGGAGGGAAACTTATTGCGTGCTAATAGTTCGGAAATTATCCAGCCTGCAGTGGATTCGAATGAGCGTTCAAGATCAGCGCGCGCAGTGCTCGGATTCGGGTTGGGGTACGCCCTGCGTCCGCGCACCCTCTTGGCCTTCGACGTCGCGGGCGGCTTGTCTCGCACACGCAGCCTACGGCGTGAGGATGCGACCGGCAACATACTTGAAGAGGAGCGTCAGACCGCGCGCTTTCTCTCGCTGCACGGAGCGGTGCAGGCAGATGTCTGGCGGCGTTTGTTCGTTAGCGGCTCTATCCTCTCCCTGAGACAATCGCGCGCGACCGATCTCGGACTTTTTCCGAATCGCTTCGGCCAACGACTAACCACGGAAGGGGTTTTTGAACCCGGCGGCCGGAGCCGAGACCAGTTCACCGACTATTTCTCAAACTTTGGCGTGGGATGGCGATTGACGCCCAACTTTGTCGCTGAATACATTTTCTCTACTGATTTCGGTCAGACCTCTCCACGCCACACCCTGATGCTACGCTACACCTTCACCATCGGCGACAAGTAGCGGTCACGAAGAAACTGCAATCAGTTAAGCCTTCGAAGACTTTCGCGCCTTCACACCGATAGGCTTCATAATACTTTTGCAGCGCTTCTTTCGTCCCGGATACGGTCTCAACTCCGGATAACGAGACTGCAATATCCAACTCAATGTTTGTGGTATTACTCCAAGCCTCAGCGCCGCGTCTGTTGTTTTGCCCGCCGACTCTTCCAGTGCTCGTCGCACAATACTCTTTTCGAAGGCGTGCTTCGCACTCTCAATGGTGACGTGACCCGTGAGACACGCTTCGCCCGCCATTTCGCCCAGCGTTTCCAGCGCCACGCGCGCGGCCTTCTCACTGCCAATTAGTTCGGCCGCAAGCTCATAGGCCCGCACGTAGACCGCCAGCGCTTTGCTGTCTTTTAACCCAATTAGCGCCCGCGCGTGCGTACAAAGGGAATCCACCAGCAGCGCGTGCTCGCTGCCTCGCTCGAGTATCTGAACTGAGTCGCGCGCCGCCAGTTCGGCCGCAACATAATTCCTTGTCGTAAGCCAGGCCTGGGCTCGCGAATCCTTTGCATGCGCCATGTGCACCGAGTCGCGCAGCTTTGTGGCCAGCTTCTCAGCGCGATCAAGAGCTGCGTGCGCATCGTCGTAGCTCTTTGTCAAAACAAAAAGATTGCCGAGATTGATGTCTACAGCAATCTGAAATCGTTCGTGACCCGACTGTTCGAAGTGGTAGGACGCGGCCGTGAGCTCAATGATGGCGCGATCCGTCTCGCGCAAGTTTTTTAGAGCAATGCCGAGGCCGTTGTGGAAACGTCCCCGAAGGAAATGGCTCTCGGTTTCGACGGCCGGCATCATCCGGGCATAGCGATCCAGACAGGCCTGAAAGTTCCCCTCAGAGAAGTCGACCAGGGCGAGATTAAGCTCGAGCGCAATCCAGTCATCAGTTCTTACGACGGTTCGCTCGAGGGCTCCCTGAAAGATCAGACGGGCCTCGCCAAACGCGCCTTCTCGCCAGTAACAAATTCCCAGATGTTTAGCGGCGTCCAGGTAACCAGCTTCCAAGTCGAGGTCGAGGAATAACTGGCGGCTCTCACTCAGCAGGTCCTTTGCGGTTTCCTGCCATCCTTCGACCTGTCGCTGACTGGCCAGCCAACCAGTCAGGGTGCCAGCCCGCAATAAGAGCGTTGCTCTGGCCTCGTCCGTCAATCCGGCGGTCAGAGGGCGTTCGCCAGGTCCCGGCCAAAATCCTTCAAGCATATTGACCGCGTCTTCGTATTCGCCTCGCTCCTCCATCCGGGCAGCCGCAGCACAGCACAACAGCGCCCGTTCGCTGGGATCGGTGCAGAGCGGTGTGGGAGATATGTCTGACCGCGTTTGCAAAGTGGCTGACCTCTAAGCGTTTGCCTGACTTAACAAGAAAACTTGTAAAGCAGAACAATTGCCAATATCATGTCGCGCGTTCGAACTCTCTCATTCCCAGGAGAAGCCCATGAAACCCTTTCGCAGGCTGGTTGCCGTCTCGATCCTCGCCCTTGCTGTCTCCGCCATAGCTTTCGCTGGCGACGTTCAGACGCCCGGCGTTACAACTCCACCGCCGCCGCCTCCGCCACCGGAGTCCTCGTCGAGCAAAATCACCGTCGCGGTCGTGCAACTGGTCATTAGGTTGATTTCCTAAGAGTTTGGAAGTTCAACCGGGAGACTGACTAGCCTGGCTAATCAATTCAGGTGTGTCTGGCCGTGGTGAAGCTATTTCCCGAGTGAGGCCGGCACCCCTACGATTGATAATGTCGCAGAAAATACGCCGACTCGAACCAAATAGCAAGGTTTGTTGCTGATATTTTGATTTGTGACTCTCCTGCCAAAGCGAGGACGTCGAAAGTTTGACGCGTGGCGACTGGCAAACGTAGGGTGGGGCAAGATTTTCTACTTTAAAAAGGTGGTCTAAGCTGAGTTTTTGGTCTGGTGCAATCAGGCCACTCTCATTTGCATTCTTCCACTATCACTTCCAACCCGGAGAGATCCTTAAATGTCCCCCGACAGGTTCTCATTGGTTCTTCGGCTCCTCTTTCTCAACGCAGCGCTCATCCTATGTTTAAGCTGCCGAGGCTCCCCTCCTCCTTCACCAACGGTGACTGCACGCGCGGAAGAGGCTACAGTTACGTTCCTGGCAGTTGGCGACATCATGCTGTCTCGCGGTGTTGCCCAGCGGATAAACAACGCGAATGACCCGCTCCTCCCCTTTCGACAACTGGAACGTCTCCTGGGATCTACCGACTTTAATTTTGGCAACCTGGAAACACCTGTCTCGGGAAAGGACGAGGTGCGGGGGTATAAAAAAATCTTCAACGCTCGAGTGCGAGACATTGAGGGCCTGACCGCATACAACTTTAGAATCGTGAACCTCGCCAATAACCATGCCTTCGATCAAGGTCTGGCGGGGTTAAAGGCCACGCGAAAGTATCTGGATGAACGCGGAATCACGTACCTTGGGGCAGGAGACAATTTGGAGGAAGCCTGGCGGCCCAAGGTAATCACCTACGATCTCAGCATCGGGTTCATCGGGGCCTCCTATGCGTCGTTCAATGATGGTGGAGTTGCTCGCCACGATTACATAGCTCGAATAGAGGATTTGGATCATCTCAAGAAAGCCATTTCTGAACTGAAGTCTCAGTCCAATTTCATCGTTGTAACCATGCATGCGGGAACAGAATTCAAAGATAAGGCGGACCCGCGCCGCGTGCTTGATCAGGCCCAGATTGATTTCGCTCACGCGGCCATAGACTACGGAGCAGATCTCGTGATCGGCGCCCACCCGCACTGGATTCAGGGTCTCGAGACATACTCCGGCAAATACATTTTCTATTCGTTAGGTAACTTCATCTTCGATATGCACGACCCGATAGCTAACCAGGGACTGGTTTTGAAGATCACCTTGCGAGGCCGCAAGGGGCCCCCTGCTTCAGGTTCTCCGTCGAATGGTCAACAACGAGCAGAGTCAACGACCCGCATAGAGTCAATCGAATGCCTACCTGTAGTTATTGAACATTCCAGCACGCCACGCTTAGCTTCGGAGGAGGAGACGGAGCAGATACTGAAGAGGTTGAATCTCCCCCGGAAACTCAGCCAGCCCTAATGAACACTGCGCAAGCGAACGAGCGTTTGGTGCCGGGTTCCGATTCTCCTATGATGAGAGAGGAGGGAATTCTTGATTCCAATGAAACCGGTTAGAGCGGCCTGGACACTTCTTTTGGTACTACTGATAACCATAGTCATTCCAGGCTGTCGTAAGAAAAGCGATGCTTTTGTAATTGCCGTCCCGGAAAGTATCGTCACCCTGGATCCAATGGGCGGCACAAATGTGGATTTGGGTAGTGAGCGCGTTCGTCAATTGATGTTCAATTCGCTCATCCGCAAGAATGAGAAGTTCGAATATGTTGGCGAACTGGCCTCCAACATAGAGACCTCCACAGATGGCTTAACAGTTACGTTTACCTTACGAGACGGCGTGAAGTTCCACAATGGCAAGGCCCTCACAGCGGCTGACGCGAAATACACACTCGACTGGCTCCTCTCGTCAAGTGTTGCGAAAGCTGCGAGCTTTTTTGAAGGCACCGGTAGCACCAGGCAATCCTACATCACCAGCGTTGAAGCGCCTGATGCCCGCACGCTGGTGATACGCCTGCGCAAGCCCTGGCTTCAGCTGCTAGTTAATCTGGTGCCGATTGGGATCATCCCTGATGGCACCGCCGTCAGCCAGAAGGAGAAGCCCATTGGCTCCGGACCTTTTGAGTTTGTTCGTTTTGACCTAACGGGACAGGTGCTCGATCTTGTGGCGAATGAAGACTACTGGGAGGGCAAACCACAGATTCGTTCACTGCGGGTGATTTCGATCAGGGATGCCAATGCCCTGCAAGCCGAACTGCTGAGTGGTCGCGTGGATTGCGCACCAAATGTGACAAATCTGACTCCCGATACATTTAAGACGCTCGCTCAGAATCAGGATCTGAAGATTCAACAATTTCCCGGCGCCAACATAGTCTATCTCGGCTTCAATACCCGTCAGGCCCCACTTGATAACGTACGGTTCCGGCAGGCCATCGCCTTCGCGATTGATCGGGAGAGCATCATCAGGGATCTGCTTCTCGGGCAAGCAAAGATCGCTCATTCAATCTTACCGGCGGAATCCTGGGCCTACGTGCCCGGTCAGGTTTATACATACGATCCAGAGAAATCCAAGAAGCTGTTGGACGAAATCGGCTATCGCGACCCGGACGGTGATGGTCCACGGATGCGCTTGCCAAAGCCAATCGTTTTCAAGATGTCCGGTGGTAGCGTGGCGACTCGCCAATATGGAGTGGTGATTCAGGACCAATTGAAGAAGCTCGGCATTCCGGTCGAGATTGAAACGCTGGAAGCCGTGACGCTGACGGATCAGCAAATCAAGGGGGACTATCAGATGATTACGAGAACATCGGTTGGCGGCAATCATGATCCGATCTTTCTGCGGGATTTGTTCGCCACATCCGGTATTCCGACACCTGACCGCGTCGGCTTCAACCGCACCCGCTACAGTAATCCGGAACTGGATCTGATTTTGGAAAAGGCCGTCAATACTCCCGAGCGGGACAAGGCGAAAGAAGGCTATGCGCAGGCTCAAGAGATTGTTAGCCGAGATCTGCCCATGATGCCACTATGGTATGCCAGCATCATGGTTGTGGCGCGTAGTAATGTCGCTAATATCAAAATCAAGCCGGACGGCGATTGGATCTTTGTGAAAGATTTGACTGTGCAAAAGTGATCACGAAAGTGTCAGTCCCATGGGGCGACCGATCGATGGCGGATCTTCAAACACGATCCACGAAATCACGCGAAATAACACTAAGGAGGTTTCGTGCTGGTTCGTGTGATTTAGTAGATCGATTCTTTCGGTCAAACGCCTGCTCAATTAGTCAAGAACTCCACGGAAGCAATTCTATTGCCTTTGTCGCTGGTGTTTGAAGCGCTTACGGCGCTTTCACAGAGACGGAGATCTGAGACCGCACTTCATTTTGTGTCGAAGTTGTTCAATTGTTTGCAAAAGCAGCTTCTCGATTTAGAATCCTTCCGAAAGGAAACAATCTAATGAAGCCCACGACCAAGTCTTCCCTGGCGTCTATCTTTGTGTCTTGTCTGCCGTTATTCGTTCTGCTCGTGTCTTGTTTGATGGCGGTGTTTTTGGTTCCGTCGACGGCAGTCGCCCAATCAAAAAGCAACCC
>JBOGOU010000564.1:0-10778 GCA_050748205.1 Pyrinomonadaceae bacterium
GGCTCAGGCGGGCAGGAGCTTCTGTATTGTTGAGCACAATCTCACCGTCTTTACTTACCAGGGCGAACGCATAGTTGATGTGCGTGAGTTTCTCTGCACTGATGTCGTAAATGTTCGTGGGACCAAACACGTAACCAATGATCATGAACTTCGGCTGCTTAGCGGCGGAGCTGTCCGGTCGTGCAATATCGTAGGTCCCAAGCAACACGACAAAGACGAAAATCACGCGGAACCATCTGGGCTGAAAGCTCAAATGCCTGAGACTCGAAAATTGAATCATCCCGATCTTGACCTTGTCTAACGAATTTCGCGAATCGATTTCACTTCTCGAAAGCGATGTTGTCGACAACCACTGTACCGGTTTCGATTCGGCATTTTTCGCAGAACACACCAACTGTGATGGAGGTCAACTTCTTGAGGACATCACTCTTCAAGTCGAGATGCGTGGCCCACTCGGGCTGACGGAAGGAGTCGAGTTTCATTTTGTACGTATTGAAACCGGGAGAGACCCGGAAGGTTGCCGACGGATACCCCGAATCCAGATTGTAGCCGTGGTCGCGGGTAATGAGTTCAAGCCGGACCGACTGCGGTCCTTTCGCGAAGATCCTCACTGTGATGAACTTATAACCGCTTACGTCGTCAGCCAGGAGCTTGCCATCTTTCTCGGGTTGCCCAAAGACCTCCATATTGACACCCGCCCACTCGTTCGGCATCCGCAGTTCATATTCGAAGGCGGCGGCAAAATCATCTGCCGTCACGCGCGCGGCTGCGGGTGACGGTGGATCGGTATTTTCCAATCCACGAAATTTTGGTGCGTTGGCCATGTTCTGGGCATACCGATTAAGCCGAGCTATCCCGCCCCGCTTGCTTACCGGACGTCCGTTCTGCAGGTTTTGGAAGTCGGCATAGACGAGTCTTGCTTCGTCGACTGCGGCAGTCTTAGTAGCATCCGCTGATTGGGCAAAGACTGACCCACCGACCAGAAGGACCAAAGCCACTACTAGGCCTGAACGGAAAAATAGCTTTCTCTTCATTGGCGTTCCTCCGAAAGTCTGCTCAACACTCACGAGATTACGGTTGATGACGTTCAGTCCGCTGGGGGTTTAACAATCACCGCCGGTACGTTCTGGTCCTTTACCACTTGATTGAAAGCCGGCACAGCAGTCTTCATAACCTGAGACAGCTTTTGTAGCTGAACATCAATTTGACCGGCCAAATCGTCATAAACAACGTAGGACTGATCCGTGGGCGCCGCGTCGCCCCGGGAAACCACGCCTCCGAGAGCTGCCAGTTTATTATTGAGACGGATTGGATAGTTCAACGGGTCCTGGCTGCTCTGGTTCTTGGTCTGGTATAGCGTCTCCTCGATTTCCACGAGGTTCTTGTTCAGAGCACTCGCGCCGTCGTTGATGACCTTGAAGTTGGGTTGGTCTTTAACACGCTTCAGCAAATCTTCAACTTGCTTGCGTACGTCGCGAATTTGAAGAATAGCATTGTGTGTTTCCGTAAGCTTGTCGCGGATCCTGAGCGCTAGTTCGAGTTGCTTCGCATAGTCAGATTGCGAGGCTGAAAGACGTGGGTCCGGCTTGACTTCGAAGCGCTCGGTCATCGTTTTACCATCGACTGTGAGCTTCACCTGATACGAACCTGGCACAGTCCTTGGCCCACGCGTTTCACCTGCCCAGAGGATCATTCCCGGGAAGCGAACCGCATCTGGATAACGCATGTCCCAAACAAATCGATTCAGGCCTGCGTCCGCATTCACTCGTGCGGGAGCGCCGCCTCCAAAAGGCGCGCCCTCTTCACCTCCGGCGGCCTGTTCCGCCGGCGCGGATGGTTGAGGAGCACCGGGACTCGGACTTACTGCCGGGCGTGGCGCTGTTGCGGTGAACTTCCGTATCGATTTTCCGGTTGAGTCGAGAAATTCAAGGACAAGATCGCTTGCCGGCTTCGTTTTCAATGAGTAATAGACCACAACGCCGTTTGGAGGATTCCTGCCGATGGTGGCGGTTGCTGGAAGCGGGGGGCCGCCACCTCCCAGAATGCGATATGTGTCCTCCGGTTTGAAGAGTCGCGTACTCGATTCACTTGCCTTCCCTACAGCTTTCAATTGGTAGAGTAAAGGCAAATCATCGAGGATCCAGAAAGAGCGTCCTTGGGTCGCAGCGACGAGATCTTTCTCGCGTTTGTGGACTGCGAGGTCCGTGATCGGCACAATGGGAAGATTAAACTGCATAGAGCGCCATTCAACGCCGTCGTCAAACGACATATACAACCCTGTCTCGGTTCCTGCATAAAGCAAGCCGCGCTTATTGGGGTCTTCGCGAATCACTCGTGTGAAAGCGCTTGCAGGAATTCCGTTGGTGATCTTTGTCCAGCTCTTGCCGTAATCATTTGTCTTGTAAAGATAAGGTTTGAAGTCGTCCCACTTGTACATCGTCGCTGCCACATAGGCTGTCGCTGCATCAATGGGAGAGGCCTCTATGGAATTGATCTGAATCCACTCAGGCATCAGATTCCTGGAAGGAGTCACGTTCTCCCAATTCTTACCACCGTCCCGGGAAACGTGAACCAGGCCGTCATCTGAACCGGTCCAGATCAAGCCTTTCTGCACAGGCGATTCCATAACGGTGAATATCGTGCCGTAATACTCCACGCTGGTATTGTCCTTCGTGATTGGGCCACCAGACGATCCTTGTTTCGACTTGTCGTTGCGCGTGAGGTCGGGACTGATAATCTCCCAACTCTGACCTTCATTCGTAGATCGAAAGAGTACATTCGCTCCGGCATAGAGCGTGTTTGGATCGTGAGGTGAAAACAGGATAGGAAAGTTCCACTGGAAGCGATATTTCAACACATCGGCGCCAGCGCCCATCGGATTGTTCGGATAAGGAGAAACATCGCGTAACTGTCCTGTATGGCGGTCGTAACGCGTCAGCAATCCTCCGTATGACCCGGCAAAGACAATTGCCGAGTCTTTTGGCGAGGGTGCGATCCAGCCAGACTCGCCACCGCCAACGTCATACCAGTGTTCTTCTGTGATTCCGGCATCAGTAGTGCGACTGGCGATCCGCACTGTTGAGTTGTCTTGTTGGGCGCCGTAGATGTTGTAGGGAAAATCGTTATCAAGCGTAACGCGGTAGAATTGCGCCGTCGCCTGATCCTGCTCTGTCCAACTGCGGCCGCCATTGAAGGAGACATTAGCGCCGCCGTCATTGCTATTGATCATGCGATTGGCATCGTCGGGCGCGATCCAGAGGTCATGATTGTCACCGTGGGGTACGGAAATTGACGTGTAGGTTCTGCCACCGTCATTTGATTTGTAGAAACCGGTGTTCAGCACATACACGGTCTCCGCGTTTTTTGGATCGGCATAGATGCGTGTGTAGTACCAGGCACGCTGACGCAAACGCCGCTCCTCGTTCACTTTTGTCCACGTCTTGCCGGCATTATCTGAACGAAATACGCCTCCATCCTCTGCTTCAACAATGGCCCACACTCGATCGGGATTTGCCGGCGAGACAGTGACGCCAATCTTACCGACCATTCCTTTAGGCAAGCCTTGATTGCGCGTGATTTCGGTCCACGTGTCACCTCCATCGGTCGACTTGAAGATTCCACCTCCTGGTCCACCACTTTCGAGCGTCCATGGCTTTCGATAAACCTCCCAGAAACCTGCATAAAGAATGTTTGGATTTGTGGGATCCAGAAGCAGGTCGATCGCGCCGGCCTTGTCGCCGCGATAGAGAATTTTCTCCCAGCTCTTTCCGCCGTCTTTGGAACGAAAGACCCCGCGTTGCTCGTTCGGTGCGAAGAGGTGACCAAGTGCCGCCACATAAACAACATCCGAATTGCGTGGGTGCACCCGAATGCGACCTATCTGACGCGTATCGTCCAGCCCGACGCGCTTCCACGTCTTGCCTGCGTCCATCGATTTGTAAACGCCATCGCCGTGTGAAACGTTACCGCGCACCGGTGATTCGCCCATTCCCACGTAGATTGTGTTTGGATCGGAGTCTGATAACCCAATGGCGCCAACCGAGCCCGTTCCAAAAACAGAGCCGTCCGAGATCGGTTCCCAGTTAATACCACCGTCAGTCGTCTTCCAAACACCGCCTCCGGTGGCCCCGAAGTAGTAGACAAAGGGCTGCGACGCAACACCCGCAACCGCAGTCACACGACCGCCGCGAAAAGGGCCGATTGAGCGCCACTGAAGAGATTTGAGCGAATCGGCGTCAGCAGGAGACGGCTGCGGGGTCGGGGTTTGGCGTTGTTGCGCGAAAACGGCGGGTGCAGCGAGAGCGAGCAGCACGGGCAGCCACAAGGCAGCGATACCACTAGACGCGCGATACGTCTTGATCATTAGGGTGGACTCCTTTACTTTTGCAGGCTGTAGACGGAGCGCAATGCTAGCATCGAAAGGAACTGAAAAGGAATGGTGAAAACCATCAAAGCGGTTGGCGTCGTGGCATTACTTTTCGGGGGCGTGGAGCTAGCCTTTGCACAGGGAAAGCTTGAGAGTGTCTATACAGACCTCGCTACGAGGAAATGCAAGACCATCACAGTTGATAGGGAAACCGGCAGCTCCACGCAAAGCTGTCGGGGAATCGCCGGACACAGGCTCTTGGTTCACGATGATGACGCCCGGCAGTCAATCACCGTTGTCACTCCCGATGGCAAGAAGCATGATCTCAACTTCTGGCAGGTTATTACGGGCGGCTTTTCAAGTCTCGGCACTAAGGCTGAGTGGCGCGTGGTCAGGAAAAACGGAAAACTCTCGCCGCTGGCTCTGATTGTGCGAGTCAATGCCAACGAGCATCCCGATAACCCCAACCGCGTAACTTCATACCTGGCAGTCACCAAGCTGACTCCAAACAAGATCTGCGTAACGCACAAGATTACGCAGAGCCCAAATGCAAACTCAGACGCCCGCCACGCTGCGGACTCAGCAGGAGCGGCCGAATGCCTGAAAGAACCGACTCCTTAGGGCTTCAACTGGGGCTTTAGATGAGAATTGGAGTAGTACAACAGATCTGGCGGCATCCTGTGAAATCGATGGCCGGTGAAAGGCTTGAGGCTTGCACTGTCAGACCTCTAGGAATTCAGGGCGATCGCGGTTGGGCCCTGCGCGACGAAAGAAATCGCGAGATCACAAACGGAAAGCGAATCCCGCTGATCATGCAATGTGCTGCTCAATATCGTAGCGAGCCGGCCGACGGCCTGATCCCAACGGTTGACATTACATTCCCCGACGGTACCACCACGAGCAGCGAGGACCGCCATGTGAACTCTCGGCTGTCAGAAGTGTTGGGCAAAGAAGTGACTCTCTGGCCGCTCCAGCCGGCCACCAACAAGACCCATTACCGCAGAGCGGATCCGAGCGCACGGATTGCAGGTCTTGTCAGCCGGCTGCCTGGTTTTCGGTCGTTGCTGCCGAAGATGGCGAGTTTCGGCAGCATGAATATTGCTCTGCGCGAGGTATTTAGTCGCGAGCCAGACGAGCCAATACCAGACATTTCCACATTGCCTGCAGAGGTTCTCGAATTCACTTCGCCTCTTGGAACCTATTTCGACGCGTTTCCGATTAACGTACTCACGACGGCTTCTTTGGAGACGATGGCGAGCTTGAATCCAACTGCTGTTTGGGACGTACGCCGTTTTCGACCAAATTTTCTGATCAAGACAAATGACGAAATCAGAGGACTGGCGGAAGCCGGATGGGCCGGCCGTACGTTGCGTGTGGGCGAAGTCCAGTTCAATTGCGAAATACCAACGGCACGTTGCGGTATGACCACGCACGGACATTCCGGACTTCCTAAGGATCCGAGTGTGCTGCGATCGATTGTGAAGGACGCTGACCAGAACCTTGGGGTTTACGCCAGCGTAGTGCAAGGCGGCGGAATTTCTATTGGGGATGAAGTCGAGCTAATCTGACGTTTCGCGCGGATTAGTGTGAATTCGTGGATCGTTTTTCTCGTCGGCCTTACACGATCCACGACCCCACACGAATCCGCACGAAAATCAAACCGCAGGAACGCAGGCCTTACAAATTTCTTCAACGTGACGTTGATCAGTTCCACAGCAACCGCCGAGTACGCTGAGATGCTTGAGTTTACTCATCAGTTCTTTGTGCTGGCGGCCTAACTCAACCGGATTACCAACATCGAGCTCGGCGCTGTCGTTAAGTTCCGCGTGACTCTTGGTTGAGGCATTGGCGCGGAGACCGCGAATTCTATTCAGCCAAGGCTCATCAGCAATCAACACGTCTGCAAAGTGACTAGGATGCGCACAGTTGATCATATAGTAGGCAGGCGCACTGTTCGTGGCTTCGTCCACGGTTTCGATGGCGTCCTTGAGTGACTGGCCTGTCGGCAACCTGCCGTCTGTTTCGACGGTAAAGGAAATAGCCACTGGCATTCCAACGGATCCGGCTGCCCGGGTCACGCCTAGCGCTTCTTCAACGTAATTCATGGTTATGGCTGTAACCATATCCGCCTCAGTTTCACTAAAAGGCACAATTTGGCCCATATGGTATCGCTGAGATTCTTCCGGAGACATCACCTGAGTGGGACTGTAGCCGTCTCCGCGAGGGCCGATGCATCCGCTGATCACCATGGGCGTTTGTTGGTCCTCGAAATCGTTCCGAATCTCACACATCAAGTCAATCGCCTTGCGGTTGGCGTCAGCTAATGTTGCCTCGGAATAACCGAGCTTCATTCCCCAATCTGAGTTGGCGCGCCATGTGGGACTTTCCAGAACAAACCCGAATTTATGAGCTTTGGCAAGCCCGGCGTATGTGCGGAAGTACTTCCGAAGGGCTTCGTATCCTTCCCTCTCCTTCAAGAGATGAAAGGCGGCGAAGTCGGGCAACTCCAGCCCTTCGTGAAAGATGAGAGTAGTTTCGATCCCGCCATCAGTAAGAAAGACTCCGTGGGACAGCTGAGGTAGGTGGCTTCGGTATCTTGCCATGTGAAGAACGTTCTTATTTCCAATCAGTACACGTTCCCAACGTTGATCACCCGCTACCGCCAGGTGGTACTGACCTGCTCCATCAAACCTAAAACAATTCCTCCAACGCATCTTCAACCGAACGCACGCCGACGACTCTGACTCCCAGCATGCGTTCCAAACCGGAAGTGTTGGAAGCTGGAATCACGATTTTCTCGAAACCTAAGGCCTGTGCTTCCCGTGCGCGAGCCATTGCCTGCATGGTGCCCCGGACTTCACCCGTCAAGCCAACTTCGCCAAAAACGGCCGTATGAGCATCGATGGGAGCGTTCTTGAAACTTGAAGCGATCGCGGCGATGACTCCCAGATCGGCGGCAGGCTCATCGACCTCCAGTCCGCCGGCTATGTTCACAAAAACGTCATCACCGAGCAGCTGCATTCCGGCACGCTTCTCGAGCATAGCAATTAACAACGCAACGCGGTTTTGATCCACGCCCTGAGTCATTCTTCGTCCTGTTCCATACTTAGTCCCTGAAACCAGAGCCTGGATTTCCACCAGCAGCGGGCGCGTACCTTCCATACAAGCAGTCACCACGGAACCTGAGACATTATGCGGACGTTCCTGCAGAAACAGTTGCGACGGATTCGCCACGGGCATTAACCCGCTCCCGGTCATTTCAAAGATCCCAACCTCATTTGCAGCCCCGAACCGATTCTTGGTGGCCCGCACGATGCGATGGTTGTGATGTCGTTCTCCTTCAAAGTACAAAACCGTATCGACTATGTGTTCCAGAGTTTTTGGTCCGGCGATAGAGCCGTCTTTGGTAATGTGTCCGATGAGGAAGACAGGAATGGTTCGGTTCTTAGCCAGCAACAAGAACTGGTGAGCCACTTCCCTGACCTGCGAAACTGAGCCGGGCGCGGATTCAATCAGCGCTGAGAAAACTGTTTGAATTGAATCGACTATGATCGCGCCGGGATTAAGCCTGTCAACTTCATGAAAGATGTTTTCGAGGTTGGTCTCCGGCAACAGGTAGAGGTTCTCTGCTTGAATCTTCAACCGTTCACCGCGCAATTTTATCTGTCGCTCGGATTCTTCTCCGGAAACATACATCACGACAGTGCCCCCGGCGCTCAGCCGTTCAGCGACTTGCAGCAAAAGGGTGCTCTTACCGATTCCCGGATCACCGCCAATCAGCACCAGGGTTCCCGGCACTATGCCGCCGCCGAGAACGCGATCAAACTCCGTTACGCCGGATGAAACGCGGACGTCATCTTGCGATTCGATCTCGCCATAGGCGACAGCTTGAACCTCTTTCAGGTGGAAGGTGCTGCGCCCCTGCACTTTCGTTGTTCGTGCGCGTTCTTCCACAAGTGAATTCCACTCGCCGCATTCCGGACACTTTCCCAGCCACTTGCGCGACTGGTGACCGCAGTTTTGACAAGCGAAGATTGTTTCAGCTTTCTTCAAATTTTGACTCGTTGTCAGTAGTCAAATTTACAACAGCTCTTTGACGTTCTCAGTCGGACGGCCCAGCACTGCTCGATTGCCGCGTTCGACGATGGGTCGTTGAATGAGATCCGGATGCTCAACCATCAGTGAAATAAGCTGGTCATCGGAAAAGCTGCCTTTGGCTAATCCCAGCTCGCGATACACGGGTTCGCTCGTGCGTAACAGTTCGCGTGGCGCCAGTTTCATCTTGGCCAACAGCTCACGCAGCTTCTTCTTTGTTAGCGGCGCGGTGTAGTAGTTTACTTTCTCGAAAGTTACGCCACTCTCACGGAGTAGCCGATCCATCTCTCGGCACTTCGTTCAAGTGGGTTTTTCGTAAACGGTAATCTTGTCTTTCATAGGAATGGGTCTTTGGTCTTTGGCCTCGGGTCAGTAGTCCGTCAGTAGTCAGTGGTCAGTGGTCAGTGGTCCGTGGCCACTCAGACCGCGGCCTGAGTGACTGCGAGCGCGACCCACCCGCTACCGCGCGGTGGTACTGACCTCATTGGACCGCCGCTTGAGTGACCGGTGACCACTGACTACTGACCACTGACCACTGACTCAAAGTCCAAAGTCCAAAGCCCAAAAACCCTTTTACGGAAATATCCCACGCACGTGCGTCGCTTCCGCTACACGGTCGACGGCCAGAATGTAGGCTCCAGTTCGCATATCCGTGTCGTACTTCTGGGCCGTTGTGTGGACTGCTTTGAATGCTGTCTGCATCGTCTGCTCCAGAGTTTCGTTGATCTGGTTTTCTGACCAGAAAAACGAGTACTGATCCTGCACCCATTCATAGTAGCTGACGGTAACTCCACCCGCGTTCGCTAGAATGTCGGGAACGAGGAAGACGCCCTCTTCGGCAAAGACGCGATCGGATCCGGGAGTTGTCGGCCCATTTGCCAGCTCGGCGATGATCTTCGCCTTCACCTGCCCAACGTTCGCGAGCGTGATCGCATTCTCGAGGGCGGATGGCAAGAGAATGTCGCAGTCGACGGTAAGCACGTCTTCACAAGGTATCTCCTTGGCTCCCTTGAGTCCGGCTAAGGAACTTGTTTTCGCTTTATGTCGCAGTGCCTCTGGAATATCGATTCCGGCCGCCGAATAGAGGCCTGCCTTCGAGTCGCAAATTGCCACTACGCGAGCTCCATCCTCCGCCACCAACCGCGCGATGTTTGCGCCCGCGTTACCAAAACCGTGAACAGAAACACGCGAATCCCTCAGGCTAACCCCCTTGTGGTTACACGCCTCACGCAATGCATAGAGGCAGCCTCGGGCAGTGGCTTCGCTGCGGCCCAGCGAGCCGCCCAGCGAGACTGGTTTGCCGGTAACAACGCCGAGTTCGGTGTGACCGCGAATCATGGAGATGGTGTCCATGATCCAGGCCATGGTCTGTTCGTCGGTATAAACGTCCGGAGCGGGAATGTCGCGGTCGGGACCGATGATGGGGGCGATTTCGAAGGCATACCGTCTTGTCAAACGCTCCAGCTCAGCCTTGGACATGCGTTTGGGATCACAAATAACACCGCCTTTGCCGCCTCCGTAGGGTATGCCGACCGTAGCGCACTTCCACGTCATCCACGAAGCCAGCGCCTTTACTTCATCAAGCGAGACATTCGGGTGGTAACGGATTCCACCCTTGGCCGGCCCACGCGCGATGTTGTGCTGAACGCGATACCCTTCGAACACCTGCACGTCGCCACCGTCCATTTTGACGGGAATAGAAACTATTAACTGTCGCTTCGGAGTCTCGAGCACCCGCCGCAGTGAAGAATCGAGATTGAGGTAGTCGGCGGCGATATTAAACTGCTGCTTGGCAATCTCAAACGGATTCAGTTCTTCCTGAAAGGCCTGTTTAGTCGCCATTCGGCTTAACTCCTGGAAAGGGGGATGCGAAAGCGGTGCCATCCTAAGATGTCCAATGTCCAATGTCCAATGTCCCAAGTCCCATGTTCAATGTCCAATACTTAAACTTGCCTTTGGTCTTGGTCAGTTCAATTTGTAAGTTGTCAGTGGTCATTCATAACTGGCAAAGACAAAGCCATTGACGGGAACAAGTCGTTGCCCAACGGAGTCTAATGTGGTGGAAGAAGGTCCCGCGACCCGAATGGCACCGGCAAATGGAGGGGCAGATGTTTAATAACCTGATCGAGTCGAGTTCGCACAGGGGGGAACTAAGGAGACGCGGGTCGTTCTTTCTTTTCACCACAGCAGGCTATGCCTTGCTGTTAGTAGTCGCGGGCGTTGCCAGCATTTATGCCTATGATGCCCGCCTGGAAGACCAGAGTTTGGAAATCGTTACCATGATGCCGCTGGTCGATCTCCCCACAGTCGATCGAAC
>JBOGOU010000565.1:0-14442 GCA_050748205.1 Pyrinomonadaceae bacterium
CATTGGGACAGTACGCAGATCAGGGAGTGAAACTCTTAGCAATGGACATTGTAGATGATCCAAGTGGCAAGTCTCACTTGCCTGACGGAACCTCATTCTACAACATACAGCGAGCCGATCAGCGAACGGCGCTGCTCGCATTGGAGCCCTTCGACATATGTCTTCTCTCGAATTATCCTTCGGTCCATCTAGCCACTGCCCTACAGTTCGATTTTTTTACTGAGCGCTTCATTTTCCCAAAACCTGTAGATTCACATATTCAACTCCTTAAGACGGTGAGAGAGGGGAGGGACCGGACCTTTGCAAGTATCGTCTCAAAGATGCTTGTCCATGATCATTATCGGAACAAACCACTAGTTGCGCGCCTCAAGTCGCTCTTACCTACTCTCCACGGAAAATACGGTTTCATTCGTGAGTTCAGAATTTACATCACAGAGAGACGGTCAGCTCAAGACGAATGGCAACGGAAGGGCGCGCTTGACGATGGCCTGATTCTGGACCTAGCTCCGCACGCGATCAGTGTGCTAATGGAACTCTTACCCAAGAGATTGCGATGGGAAAGCGACGAGGGTCACTCTTTCGAGCGTCTTGATATTCGGTTTGACGACGTCAGGGGATGCTATAGGGCTCGAGACAATTTTAGTATATTGAGAGACGGCGCTGAAACCTTCGCCGCAATCGACCTCTTAGGAACTGAAATCATAGACTTCTTCCCAGGAGGTGATCACCAGCCACTGCGTCTTCAGCCCCGCGATTTTCACATATTGATCGTTGTCGGTAAGGGTACATCCATCGATACTTCAGCAAATGGGCTGGACTTGAAGTCGATCCAATTGACATTTGATGGCAACGATGTAATAGGTAATTTCGACACGAATGCGATCGGTGGTGTAATAGACGACGACATCGTGAACCGTTTGACGGAGAAGGTTGATCCTCGTCAAAGAGGACTGAACCTTCCATTTCAACGTTTGGGTAAACTGGAGTTCGATTTCGAAAGCCTGAGTGCTAGCGCCGAAAGCATAGTCGCTGATTTTCAGGGGTTTGACGAAGCGTACCAAGTTACCGCAATCCTCTCCCAAGCACTACAACATGACAGTGCCAAGATCATAAGTACGCATTACCCGCCGGGAATACCGTCCTCTGACTTAGTCAACCGATTGCTATCACGCGGGTTAGATCAACGCTGGCAGCACCCAGGTCCGCTCAACCAGATGGTACTGGGCAGGCCACCAGTCGATGCCATCGACTAATAGGGGAGATTGGGCGTCAAAGATACCTTACACTTGCTATTGTTCTCCTCTAAGGCGTAAACGGCGAAATAACTTCTTCGCTACTCCTGAATTTGGGTTGAGTCGAGATAGCATTTGGAACTCGCGTTCGGCTTCGAGAATCATTCCGACTCTTGCATAGAACACTCCGAGAGCAAGATGTGACCGGGTTTTCTTCAGCTGACTCAATTGCTCAAGATTACCGAGGGATAAGACCTGGAACTTCATTTCGGTCGCCGACGGACCGGGCGAGACGATTTCCTTACCATCAACAACGGCCACAACGGTCCACGTGTAGATTTCGTTCCGCTTGAGCGGCTTCGGTAATGTCCACTCGGTGCGTTCAGACGGTAACTCCTCGCTTCTCGCTATTTCTTTGCCGACGGAATCGTTGATATAGACCCGGTAAGAACTTGCACCTGAAGCCTCTTCCCATCTTAAGGCCGGTCGATCTGAGACGATCACTGTTCTCGAAGGAAAGATGAGCTTGAAAGGCTGTGCGGTCTTGCTTCCCCTTAGAGCGCCTTGCTGACCGCCAAGTTCCTTGAGAATCTGCGGCTGATCTAGTCTTTCCGACAATAACACCTTTGCGATCTCATCACGCGTGGGGAGAGAAACGTCGTCAAGGCCGGTGACCGTCCCACTCTTGTCGACGGTGATCGTTCCGCCCTGATCATTTAGGACTACGATTGCTTCTCCGCTGTTTGGCTTCTCAGTTGGCGACTCAATCGGCGAAGCCGGCGCCGACGGAAGGTTACCTGCAACATCTGGCGCTGAATTCGGGCTCATTTGGGGAGTTGGCATCTGCTGAACTTGCTGGTTGCCTGACCTGCGATTAAGCAAGAGCGCGGCTCCAATCATAAGGGCGATTCCCAGTACTACGACCGCTGCCGAGTAAACTGGTTTCGAAGCCAGACCGCGCCACCAGATAACCCAAGACCACCGTTCGCGCGTCGGCTTCTGATCAATCGGAGCGTAAGAGACTGTCATTTCCGGCGCGATCTGTTCTCGGAAATCCAGAAAGGCTCGGACATCTTCCCGACAGGGTGGACACATCTTCAGGTGAACATCGATCAACTCACGGTCCGTCGTGTCCAACCTGTTATCCGCAAGGTCGACGAGTTGGTCATAATCGAGATGTTCGTGCCTTAACCAGAATTCGGGAGCCAGTGTGAAGCTAAGATCTGCAATCTCTCGCTGACGTCGAAGAGTCGAGACGAACTCTGCATTACAGTCAGGGCATCCCGTTAGGTGCCTGGCAACTCTGGTAAGTTCGGTCTCTGACAAGGTTCGCACGCAGAAGCGCTCCATTATCGATTCGGATATGTGTTCGGTCTTGTCGCTCTCGGCCATGCTCTCTCTCTTATGTTTAGACGGGAGTTAGTACCCGAAATTCCACTAGCCAAACCCTCATTTCTCGGCGGAAAACGGCAGCAGCCCTTTCCTCAAACGCTCAAGGGCACGAAAACGCCACTTGTACACCTGCGCGCGCGTTGTTTTCATCTCGACGGCAATGTCTTCATCGTCCATTGGCATTTTGGACCAAAGTGCCACAATTGTTTCGGTCGACCGGGCGAGTTCTTTGGCAAGCTCCCGAAACGTCACAACCTCGGCCTCAAGCAATACCGTGAACAGATCTCTACCGGCTTGATCTTCAAAGCCAAAGCAGAAGACATCGCGTTGTTGAGTGGATAATTCTCTTAGTGCTTGCCACAGGCTCCGAAGCAGGGCCTGCTCTTCTAGCCGAGAACTGCTGTGCAGCGTACTGTCTGCGATACGCGTTTCAACATATGCGAGAGTGTGATCATCGAGAGATTCGACCGGATGGTCTTTTACGTCAAGCAGCGTTGCGACGACGTTGACCAGTGCGTCAAGCTCGACGGGGCTTCCTATCCATTCAAATAGCTCAGCGACTATCGTCGCAAGAGGCACCTGTTTGATATTTTCATTACGGAAGCGAGTCGAGCGGAAGCCTGGTAATCTTTCCTCAATATCAAATAGCTCTCTCTGAGAGGACAAGGAGTTGCTAGTGTCCCGCCACATTGCGAAGCCACTAAGCGTTTCGCCATCGATTTTCCAAACAGCGAAATCACGATGGTTAGTTAAGAGGAAACGAAGATTATTCTTGAGTCGCGCTCGCGACGGCGACTTCGTGCGCAATACATCGTTGCAAGCGTTCGAAGCTATGCGCGCTACATACTGTTTCAGATTCTGTATGTCAGTCTTGGCTGAAGGATTCTTTAGTTCGTGCAGTGCCTGCACGATCTTGGACATGATCTCCTGATAGAGATCTTCTGCGTCTTGATTGTGAGGATTTATTCCGCGTTGATCGACATAGAACCCAAGCCTTCGCCGCAGAGCCTGTCTCACAACAGGCGCCGCATGGACCATTAGAAGGTCGTCGAGGCACTCTTGCCGTTCCGACTCATCGCTCGCTTCAAGGTACGGTAATAAAAGCTGGTCCATGATGACCCCTGAACAAGATAACCGAGCCACTGTCGTTACTTGTAGGGGGCAGTTTAGCAAACAAGCCTTTAGATCATAGGCCGAGCGAACGGAATCGTCGGTGAATGGGCAGATCTCGGATGCGCGATTCGGCGTGAATACTTATTCCATGAGAACGCGGTCTTTAGATGTAATGTTTGAAAGGAAGCGGAGGAACTCCCGTGATGGGGCCAGCTGTGAGGATCTCACCAACTGCTTCCGCGAATCTAAGAGTTACAGGCATTCCATCAGCGAGCATGCACGAATTGTAATTCAATTTCGTCAACGCCATGATGTCATTGAGCACTGTCTCAATGTCCGGTATGCCTTTGTTAATGTCTATCAGCAATGGCTTCGGCACCTCCTTGCCGAGCCAAGTCTGTACTCTCGGAGCAAAACCCTTTGTCCAGAGAAACGCGGTTCGGTTGTCTCTCACATATGCCAGCCCTCTCAAGACCGGATACTTGCCTTTGCGGTAGAGCTTCAGATCTTTGTCATCCCTGATCCGAATTCCCACGATATTAGATGAGGAAGGAACTGCGTCACTGAATCCAAGCCATTCCTCGTCGTCGAATCTCACTTTCCCATGAAGGAAGACCTCTCTCGGAGCTTCACCCCATTTGTTTGCGTATGTCTTGATAGCGGTTTCGACGAGTTCTCTGGCTGCCTTATACTTCAAATGAAAGTCGCCTCTATCCGGGTTGTACCATGGACCAACATCGCCTTTGAAAACCAGGCCGTCTCCTGAGTCGAGAAACATTTGAGCTGCGCAACAGGCAGCCTTCGGATCCCCACTTCTCTCGTCTTGCTTGAAAACAAGACCGATGTAACACACCCCTTCACGGATAGTTGCGATCTTCCAAGGCCGACCGCCAGTCTTGTAGAAAGAAGCGGTCATTAGATTCCAAGCTATGGTCGAAGGCGCGTCGACCTTGCGCTTTGGGTAACCGAAGGGATTGAGAAAATCATTCGGAGCAATAGTGCTCTCTAAAATTACCTGCGTTAGGGCCTCGTACTGGAGTAGCCTCGCTTTTAGCTGGTTATGAAAATGCGCCTCATACTGGTAAACGAGTGCGTCTACGTTCTCCTCAGCGAACATAGATGGCTCGCTCTGCAGACTCACGGCCCTTTTCACGGACATCTTACCTTCCGCTTTGAGTCTGATATCCGGTGATACGGTGGATTGGGGTCTACAATACTTTCTGACTTCGTCCGGGATAATGACAAACCAAAGATCGACGTCAACCTCTTCTTCTTTGATGTGCTTTATGATCTTCTCCGAATATATCTCCACCGTATTGAAGACTCGATGATACTTGTCGTCGAGAAAGAGTGCTTCGTGAAGCTCCTTATCTAGAACTTCAATTTGAACTCTGGGTTCTGGATCGAACGGAATACGAAATATCGCTTCGAAGCCTGGGAAAGGAGGACGAAAAGGGTGCGGCGGGTCAGAAGAGACCGCACCTTGGATCTGCTTAACCCATCTCTTAAAGCGCCCGATGCTCTCCTTGCTTCCGATAACCCCGGCCCGAACTCCATAGGGCTTACCCGTATCGAGTGGACCAAAAAGAGTCAATCCATCGCGAGGGTCTTCCATTGCCTGATTGTGGCGGAATAGAAGAGTTGGCTCCCGCAGTCTGATCAAATCACTCATCGGCTGGTCCTTGTGAGTCTTCTGGTTCTTCTTCATCGTCGTCTTCGAAATCCACATCGATGCGAGGCGCGTCCTTTTGCGGCTCTGCATAGGATACTGGGCTCTTGAACATTAGTGGATAATTTGGGACTTCGATGGCGAGGTTTTTGCCCAGTGCAAGCTTAATCTCATCTTGCTCGCCGGCAAGCCAGCTAATAGTTGCAAGCATCCGATCCCGCCACTCGGGGTTATACCAATCCTTGCACTGGCTCCTCCTAGCGGTATGCATCCGTTCATGACTATCCCAAATATTCTGACCGTCATCCGAGAAGACAACATGTGGCTTAATTACGAACGCGGCGTAGGGATAAAGAAAGGGTTTCGCTTGGACACCGAAGTGCCAGAATCTCTTGCTCCTAGTCATCGTTTCGTATCCAACAAGTTGGCGAAAAGTTCTTCGGCCATCGACTCCCTTGAAAAACGCCTTATCATCTTTCGCGAAGCCCTTCTTGAAGTAGGCACACTGGGCATTTGAAAGATCATAGATCGGCAGCTTCCGATCTTTTACAAGATTTTCCCAAGCGATTCTGAGTAGGCGAGCAACAAAGTTCCGGGCTTCTGTCCTATCAACAATCTGGTCTTCGCAAGTTCCCTGGATGAATTCAGACAATGCATAGGTGATTGTTCTTTCGATGATGAGAGAATCACCCAAGGAGTCGCGGAAGTCCTCCGACGCAGCAAACGAGATCAAGAATTCCCCTTCGTGAAAAGCCGGGTACGGCGGCCGATCCGAGAGCCCGAGCTTGCCAATAGAGGTCCGACGGAGCACGTGGAAGAAAATCTCAGTAGGCATGTTCCGTATCAAAAACCAATTAGATAGGTAGTCCTCGGGCTCGTTGATTATTCCCTGATCTGCGCTGAAGTGTCCTCTCCACCACGAGGTGACGATTTCGGGGGTGATTTCGGGGTTCTTGGGCGTGTTGTCCTTTTCCAGTTTTTCGAGCAAGGATTTCATGCCCTTGGCCCAGCCAGAGTCGAACGGTATAGCGTTAAGTCGTGCTAATTGAATGTTGATTTCTCTGTGAGGAAGATCGTCGACATGCAACGGGACAATGAAATCATTGAGGTCGTGCTCACGAGCTACATTTTCAGCGACTTGTAGCTCCTTCAAGGCACCAGGTTTGTCATTAGACACTCGCGAAAGAACGTAAAGGAATTTTACAGTGCTTTCCCTAAGAAGCTTATCGATGTCGCGCCAGGTGTCCTCGCCCCCCAGAAAGCCTGTGAGATCGCACCATACCTTGTAGCCTTCCTTTGCAAGTTGCAACGCCAACCAGAGTGTGAACTCATTGTCCTCTGGATTTGCGTGACTGAGAAAGAGTAGATCGCGCATATCGAGTCATGCTGAACGTAGACGTCGTATTTTGCAAGACATTCGTTATCCCGAATCGGTATTTCTATCTAGATGATCGAGATTACAAACAAAGGCGATCATTCAGGGAACTGACGACTGCTTCAGTCCGGCAGTTGCTTTCTTGAGAATCTTGACATGTTGATCAAGCCCATCTGTCACCTTACGGACTTCTTCCAGAATCTTTCCGCTGTTCGACTCAATCGTTTCAGTCCACGTGTTTATCTTGCCAAGTCGCTTCGCCCCTTTTCTCGATTGACAAAATTGAGCTGTCGATGGCCTGAAAGTCAGCGGCTTCTGCATCGCGTGCTTTCGCTTCCCGGACGCAAAGGGCTATTGCGAGCGAGAATGCGGCCTTCAAGATAAACAGACTTCGTAATGAATCAATGGTAGGTGCTATTGGCCTAAAATCACATTTCTGATGAGCAGGTCTATCTCCTGCGAATTTATTCCGCCATTAGGATTTTCTTCAGTGACGATGAGAACTCGGCGATCGTCTGGTTTCGCTTGGGTGTGAAGAACAAAACCCTCTTTCAGATACTGCGCGCGCTTCTTCTCCCACCGCTCCCGATAATCTCTTAGAGTCATCATTCCCAAGTGCTCCCAATAGAAGCGCCTTCCGGTCGTCAGGTGGTCGACAATAAAGTCTGGTTTAACGGTTCGTCCTGTTTCGTCAAACTTTAGCTTGTCTTCATAAGCGTAGCGAATCTGCTTTCGATAATCATTCAGTAGGTTTGCAATGATCACTTCATTCTTACTAATCATCGGCTCGCCGAGCGAGCTGATGTTGATGTATTTGCCGTCATAATACTTGGTCTCGATTTGCTTGATATCTGGAAGGTAGAATAAGTCGGTAAAGCGACGCGCGGTTGCGGATGCTGTGCTGGAAGCGAAGCGAATGAAGTCTCGGAATTCTCCCTGATGCAGGATGACTATCTTATCCTCTTGCCGGGTTAGAGCTGTATACAAGAGTTCGCGACTAAGGATGGCACCCTTGGAAGGCAAAACCAGGAACACTTTCTTAAATCCGCTACCCTGAGCCTTGTGAATGGTGATGGCGTAAGCTAACTCTACGCTGTATCGGCTTTCCTCTCCTAGCTGTTTCGGTCTAAAGACATAGCTGTAGTTGGGCTGAGTGGAAAAAGCAATTTCGATGTTGGGCTCTCCAGTGTACGGGCTATTCCTGCTTCGGAATTTGCCAGTAATGATTCCAATTTCGCCATTGGCGATGTAGTTGAGGGCCGACGCCTTTTTTTCCTTTGGCTCGATCTTCTGCCAATCTTGCCACCGAGAATTTCTCAGGTTAATTACCTTGTCACCGTAAACAACGTTATCGCTGCCTTTCGGTTTTGCAATCAGACGCGCACGGCTGTGCGCAAGATTCAGAAAGCCCCGTCGATAACTCAGCTGAACAAACTTATTTATCTCTTTCACCCCAAAGCCATAGCCATTTACCGGCGACAGCACTTGCCAGGCTTCAATCTTCTTTTCGGCATCGCCACAATTGAAATACTGGAAACCACCTTCCTCGACAGCGCCGATAAGGGAGTTGAATGACCTCTCAAGATGCCCTTGATCCAGTCCTAACTCATCTTCGAGAACCCGCTTAAATAGTTCTCTGAAGTCATCGGAGGCGTACCATTTCTCCAGGCGCAGGTGATCTGATTTAAGATCCCCGGAGCTTAACTGCCGGAACAATTCCAAGTCTTGTTTTTCGACGCTATCACTAAAGCAGCGGCTCAGTGAGACATCCCAACGAACGTCGCCTGACTTGGCTTGGCGCATATTCTTGGTTAGTTCTGCGTAAGCTGCGCCTGTGTAGGGCTGAAACGACGCTCCCGCTATAGGCGCGGAAGTAGACTGTTCAGGTTTAAGCTTCTGGATAATGTCGAAGAACGGGCGACCGGTTCCGATAGGTGGCAACTGGCGGTAGTCGCCAACCAAAATCAGCCTATCGATTGGGCCTAAGGCATCCAGCAAAGCCGCCAGTTGCTCTTCAGTGAGCATGGAGGCCTCATCAACAATGATGTTTCGCTCAACTGAGATTTTCGGAGCCGTGTCGTCCGCGCGGTAGGAATCACTTAAGCCAGGGTTGTAGCGACTGGGGTACAGAAACTGCGCCACAGTCTGCGCCTTGGGCCCAAGTTTGACTCGGGCCTTACCTGTCGGAGCCAATTTCAAGATTCCGCCATCACGAATTTCAGGTTGCTGCTCAAATATCTCAAGGAGCGTCGTCTTTCCAGATCCCGCCGGACCGATTAGCACAGAAAAACGGTAGTTGCTGAGGACGGCCAGAGCCATCGCTTTTTCGTATCGAGCCTCGATCTCCATCTGCTGATCCGAAGCCACCTGTTCGTTTGTCGGATCTTCAAAAAAATCATTTACCACCGCCATCCAATCCCGAGTGATGTTGAACGCCGGTTTAGTCCAGGTCTTCGGATCGAGCCGTTCAAGAATGATCGATCTTATTTCTTGTAGCCGCTTGAGCTTTAGGAACCTCGTCTTATTTTCTTTCGAAGCTGGGATCAGTTGAATCTCGTCCTGAAAGAATTCCGTTTCAGACTGAACTTCGAGGGTGTCTTCATCAATTGGAAATGCCTCATCCAATTGTTTTCCCATCAGTCGGTTGAGCAAATCATCGAAAGGCAACAAGGAGTGACCATCACTCCCAGCAGCCTCTTCCATCACCCAAACCGACAGCGCACGTATCCGCCTTTCATCAAGTTGGTTATCAATAACCACACCTTCGGAAAGCGGAAACGACGTTCTTATTTTCTCAGGGGGGAAAAGGGCTTTGTCTACCTGCCGGAAAGAGATACCCTGACCTTCCCTGGTCCTCTCATAGAGAATGTACGGATCATCGAAAACCTCTTCGATGCTAGTGGCAAATTCTTTTAGGAGGAACTCGGCTTGGTCATTGTTCAACTGGCAACGACTGAGGAGTTTGTACAGTTGTTTCTTCCTCAGCGGTTTGTTGGTCCACTTTGTCTTGATGGTGCTGGTAAATAATTTTCGCCCACGGTAGCCAAAATGCTGCTCGGGTTGGTTGATGCTTTCTTCAAAGATGTCCCAGGGATTTATTTTGAGAAGGTCGCCATCTTTGTCGAGTATGAATTTCTCAATTTCCCAAGCTATGGTGTTACCGCTCTCGATTCCGATTGCACTTAGTATTGGTCCCAGACCGGGAAACGCACCCCGCATGTCCCAGATTTTTGAGATTTCTCGATCTACCCAGGACAACTCATCAGCGAAGGACTGTCCGAGTAAATCTTGAGATTTGCGCAGGCTCTCGGCTATGGCCAGGAGCGAGTCGATCGCCGTGTCATGCTCAACCAGTTCTGTGCCAAACGAGAATTGGCCGAAGTCCGGCGCCACAGCTACAAAGTCATGTAAGTCGATCTCACTGTTATTCTCAAGGACATGGTTTAGGATCGCGTGATACGGCAAGAGAAATCCATCGGTGTCCGCCGGCCGCAGCGTATGTTCGACGCATCTATCCCATGGATAGCTCTTGTGCCCCGAATACTTCGCAGGATAAGTGTATTCGAGAATCCCACCTGGCTTTTTCCGAACCTTAGCAACGCCAACGATCACCCGTTCATTTGGTTCGGATAATGGAGTGTGTTTTGCATAAAAGAAAATCAAGGACTTCTGTTCCTGCAAGCAGCCAAAGAAGGTATCCAGCAGGGCCTTTTGATTTTCAGGGTGTTGAACCCAAATGTTGCCTTCGAAATTGAGTTTTTGATCTACTTCATCTTCCAGTTCGGTTTTGTAATCTACTTCAAATTCAAGCGCCTTGACCGACTTGTGTGGGCGGTCGTTTGGATTGAAGTCAAAATTCGGATTGGCCGTGGATTTCATCATCCAGAGGTAGGGCACGGCACTAAAGGAATAGGGCTTGTGATGAAACTGTCCGGGACCAAAATCATCAAACAGTCGGTTTATGCCTTTCCATTTGTGGTCTAGCCTCCGGGTATATTCGTTCGGTGAAAGGAAAGTACCCTTTTCGGCAACACAAGGGGGAAAATTAGAATCATCGATAGTCTGGCTTGACGGTTCGCGAACCGGGTCTTTTTCGTCGTCGATCAACTTCAAGATCCGGCAAAACGAATTGTCCAAAACATTGCAACAGGTCTTTCCGTTCCACTTGTCGTCGTGCCACGGAACGCGGGCGGAAAGATGTCTGACCGGCAGGACTTTGAAGTCGCCTTTCGCGTTTACTTTTCTAACCGTCATGAGGTGAGATCTCCATTCCCTTGGTGCTAAGTTCCAATGGGTAGCTGAGCTCCTTCAGAGCATGCGGCTGAGGCGATCCTCAATTGCTGACGCCTCAGTCTCGGTTAACGCCGCCATCGCATAAAACAGCCGGTCGATGAGGTCTTGGTACGGCTGCGCCTTCGGGTCAAGAGCCGACCGGGCAGATCGTGGAATATCACCACGCTCTACCTCAAGATTAATGATCTTCTTAGCGGCTTCGCTGATCACCTTTCGAACAACAATGCTGTACGGATGCTTTCCCAGCATTGGTTCCAGCAGTCTAAAGACAAGGCTCAGATTACCGCGATTGAGCGCATCAATTGCATCGTCTTCAAGAGTTTTCTCTGAATTTCCACCTGACGATGCAAAGTTGGGACAAGGCAAATTGTAAAGTTGATAGTGACTCACAGCAGCGTTAGTGCTTCCGAGTCGAAAGTACCAATCGGAGATTTTTGAGTTTAATAATGCCAGGAGGAAATAGATTGGAAATTCAATCTTGTGCTCCGGTACATAGTTGATTTTATGGTTGCAAAAGTCACCAGATGGTATGTATGCAGCGATAATTCGACGGAAGTTGTTTTGGGGACAGCTCTCTTGTACGCCAATACGGGCAAACCGATGGTGAAACGCCTTCGTTTCAGCGCCTTTATCGGCTAGAAACTTCTCGACATCCAACAAGAGATCTTCGCCCTGCGAAGCCTGTCTCGTCACATACAGGCAGATTGATGCACCTCTCGTTACAAGCTTTCCTTTATGGGTGTCGTCCGTGAGATTTCCTTTGGCGCGCTCATTAGTTTCGTTAACCTCACCCTGAAAGAATTCAACGGACTCTCTTAGTCTCTTCATTCGGCCCGTACGCATGATGCGTGTCGCCAAATCCCAATCGTCTTGAGAGCAACTAACGATGGTGAAGTTCTGTGGATCGTATAATGGAATGCTCTGGGTGGTTAGTTGGAGACTAGGTGACGCAGCATCAATCAATTTTCCGGGATGGACTCGTGCCGTGAACGGTCGTGAACTAGTCTCAGGAGAACGTTCCTTAATCATTGTGAAAACCGCCGTCGACAGTTTTGCCTCCGGAAAGATTCGATTTGTCGGATCATCTTTTTGGGGAAACGCTTCAATTCCGGTAAATGCGCCAACTTCAACTATCCGCCGACGAATATCCGCCGCCTGATCGTCGCCCAAGACGGCCATCGGCGTAATAAAGCCAAAGCGTCCGCCCTCAGTTAATACGTCCAGAGCCCGACAGATGAATAGCTTGTATAGATTGTTCTTTCCCCGTCGAGAGGGTTCGTAGGTATTGTCTGCTGCGATGAACGCGCGAAGAGCGGACAGGTCTCTGTGACTCTCCTTCTCGGACAGCACATCGTAGGGAGGGTTGCCGATGATTGCTTCGAAGCCAGGAGTGCTTCGGCGGCCCACTTCCGCAAAGAATACTTCCGGGAATTCAAGTTCCCAATGAAAGCACTCAACATCAGATCTTGAGGCTATCGTTCTTGTGTTTTGGAACCAATTTTCCTTCTCGATTTTGCGAAACTCTTTTGCGTTGCTGACCAATGCAACAGCCCCTTGGTAATGCTCTGAAGTTAATTCGCTTTTCAAGTCGATAACATTTGCAGTCCAAAGATCGGCAAGCGCCCGAAATGGCTCGCGGGCTCTTTCGAAGACATCCAGAAGCTTCTGCTTCGCCTTTACCTGTTCAGTAGTGTCTGACGAGGCATCTCGAATAACAATCAAAGGGTTCAGCAAAGCATGAAGTTGATCTTCAAGTTGGGTGATGAACTCTCGACTGATCATCCCGAATTCGTTGTGTAGAAGACCAAGGTTCGCGACTTTTGCACCGATCAGACTATTGCCGCGCCGCAAATGGTGATCGAGGAAAGTCAGAGGGCGATCGGCTGCGACGGTTTCTAGCCAAAGTGCTAGTTTCGCAAGCTCGACCGCCAATGGGTTCATATCAACCCCATAGAGACAATGCTCCACAACTTTGCGCTTCCAAAATGTGAGAGCGGATTCGTCACCGTGAAGCTGATCACCTTCGTCATCTTGGGTGTAAGGGTTCGTTGCAATCTCTTCGGCTAGGTACTGGCAGGCACGCAGCAGAAAGTGACCCGAACCCATCGCTGGATCAAGCACGCGTAATCTTAAGATTCGATCGTCGAAGTCTGCGCTAAGACTAGCCAGCTGTTTTCCCAGCTCCTCGCGCTCGTCACCGATTCCCGCCTTAAACAATTCTTCTGTTTCGGCGATCTCTTTAGTTAGCTGCCCTGATACTGCGTTGCAAAGAGGTCCTAATGTGTTCTCGACAATGTAGTCAACGATATGATCTGGCGTGTAGTAGCTGCCCGTTGCGCGACGTTCACCTTTGTCCGTCAGAAGATAGACCGATCCTGGAGGATATTTTATCGCCGTTACGTTGAAGCCTGCCTCGATCGCCTTGTTCAAAGGTTGAACTTTTTCTTCGGCGCGACCTTGAACTCTACGACTAATCACAACCATCATTTCTGACGCGTGATGTGGCTGAAGTTCTAGAAGTCCCTCGTAGATGGAGCCCAGATGCTGAATCGAGAGATCATGATAATCAACACGGGAGCGTCCAAGATGTGAATGCAATGGATCGAAAGCGCGTCCGATTTCATCGATGATCGGCGCCATGTAGAGATCGAAGATTTTATTTGTAGTCAGGAAGAGATGCGCCTCACCATCAAACAAACCGCCATTATAGGCGGGCACCCCGTAGGTTTTATGGCCGCGATCCACTAGATCGAACAGCTCCCTCAGGTAAGCCCATATCGTCGCTTCATTCGAAGAATAGCCAAGCTCTCGCTTTAATCTAATGTTGTCGAGACGTGACGCAACATTGTCTCGTAGCCGTCCAAGGGAACGGTTAATTGTGTAGGTGCGGTTGACCTTGTAGGGAAGTAGTTGCCGGTCTTCCGCGTACATTGTGAATAGAAGCCGATACAATAATATGAAACTTTGCTCTCGTACAGCCTGTAGATCACGAGTCGAGTCGAGGCCATTTGATGGCCAAGCGAGAAATCCCTCGATGCAAAGACGCAAAGCCTCAAAGGCATTGTCTTTTAGCCTGTCGCCAACCCCTATACGGTATTCTGTGCTGCCGTCGATAGCACGAACAATAAGTGAACGTCTTTCGGCCACTTCGCGATGGGCAACCGGACTAAAGAACAGATAGAAGTACAGAAACTCATCGATTAGATGTGACTGCTCGGTCAGGTTCGGGGAATCAAGCCAAGCGTCAAGAACACGGGCCAAGTTAAACTCAAGGTAAGTTTCGAAACGTCTCTGTTGTAACTTGAGCTCCCTTGGAATTAATCTCCAGAGTTTTCCGTTGGTGAGAATGCCATAAGATAAGTTACTAC
>JBOGOU010000566.1:0-13207 GCA_050748205.1 Pyrinomonadaceae bacterium
GCTCAAAGGTGCAAGTGTAAAACTTTATCGGACAGACCTTCAGGGAGAGGTTACGATAACCACCAAAGGCAGAGAAAACGACTTCTCCTTGAAGACAGGAAAAGAAGCCCAGAGCGATCTATGGGCCGGACGGCTCGCGCAGAAAGACGATTCATCCCGAGCGGGCTTCATTGCTTACGGAGATTTTGGCCCGCCGCCGAAAGAGCGTCAATCGCGGGGCAAGCCGGGGCAGTAGCCCGACTGTTAACGGGGGCTGGTTCAAATCCGGAACCGGGAGCGGTAGCGACCGGATGCCGGCATTCAATGTTCGTCTTACAGTTCTTTTAGTTAATTGAGCCCAGCATCCGGTCGCTATCGCTCCCGGTTCCGTAACTGAGGAGCACTCCTTAACAGTCGGGGCTACTGCTCCGATGCCAAGGCCCAATCGCAAATCGTAAATAGGAGATTCACGGGTTACGATTCACGATTTACGATTCACGATCTACGATTCAGGATAATGACTCGACCGATAACTTACAGCGATGCCGGAGTCGACATCGATGCCGCCAATCGCGCCACGGAAAAGATAAAGGATCTCGCGCGACGGACTTTCAACGAAAGAACGCTTTCTGAAATTGGAAGTTTTGGCGGAATGTTTGATGGCGCCTTCCCGCGGATGACGAATCCCGTCCTGGTTGCTTCAGCGGATGGCGTGGGCACAAAACTCAAGATCGCATTTCTGACAGGCGTGCATAACACCATCGGCCGCGACCTCGTTAACCACTGCGTCAACGATATTCTCGTACAGGGCGCACGCCCGCTCTTCTTTCTCGATTACATTGCCACCGGCAAGCTTTCGCCGGCTGTCGTCGCTGACATAGTCGAAGGCATTGCGGTCGGATGTCGAAAAAACGGTTGTGTCTTGCTGGGAGGAGAGACCGCGGAAATGCCGGGCTTCTACGCCGAGGGGGAATATGACGTTGCGGGCTTCATAGTTGGTGTGGTGGATCGAGTTAGGGTAATCGACGGCAAAAGTATTGTTCCCGGAGACGTTCTACTTGGACTCCCGTCCGTGGGGCTGCATACCAATGGTTATTCGCTCGCGCGCAAGCTCCTTTTCGAAGTCGCTGGTTATTCGCTTGATACGAAACCTGAAACGTTGGACGCCACGATTGGCGAAACGCTACTCGAGCCGCACGCAAGTTATCTTGAACAACTGGACGGCTTACTCGATTCAGGTCAGGTCAAGGGACTGGCACATATAACCGGAGGTGGGTTGACCGACAACATTCCCCGCATTCTGCCGGGAGGGACGGCAGTAAAGATCGATAAGGAGAGTTGGCCGGTGTTGCCTATCTTCCAGCTGATGCAGGAAATAGGAAATGTTACAGATGTGGAAATGTACCGCACGTTCAATATGGGCGTGGGAATGGTGATTGTTTGTTCTGCATCGCACGCGAGCTCGGTGAAATCGCATATGCAGGAGCGTGGCGAGCAATGCTATGAGATTGGCAAAGTGGTTGCAGGCAACGGAGAAGTTGTAATCAGTTAGAGTAGCGAGTCAAGAGAGTCGAGAGTCGAGAGTCTCGAGTCAAGAGTCTAGAGTCTCGAGTCAAGGGTCCTGACTCTGACCTGGACTCCCGACTCCCGACTCCAGACTCCCGACTCTCTAAGATGACGCTCAACTCATCAATCAAGCACAAAACTCGTCTCGGCATTCTCATTTCCGGTCGCGGTTCAAACATGCTCGCTCTCGACGACGCTGTTCGCCAGGGGCGTATCACTAACGCCGAAATCGCAATTGTAATCAGCGACAAGGCGGAAGCAGCAGGCCTGGCAGGCGCCCAGTCGCGGGGCTTGACAACGCTGGTCGTCGACCGTCTCGGTAGTCGGGACGAACATGAGAGGCAGATCGTTTCGGCCCTAAAAGATCACCAGGTCGATCTTGTTTGCCTTGCCGGCTACATGCGCTTGCTCGGCCCTTATTTCATAGGGGCTTTTAGAAACCGGATTTTGAACATTCATCCCAGCTTGTTGCCCGCGTTTCCCGGTCTCGATGCGCAGCGGCAAGCCCTGGAAGCTGGCGTGAAATGGACTGGCTGTACCGTTCACTTTGTTAATGAGACTATGGATGGCGGACCGATCATCGTTCAGCGAGTGGTACCGGTTGAGGAAGATGATACTGTTGAGACACTTTCGGCTCGCATACTCACACAAGAGCATCAACTCTATGCCGAGGCTGTGGCGATGGTGTCTGATGCACAGTCTTCAATGAGCGATCATCAAATGTTGCGTAAATCTGAGTAATAACCAGAGATTATTTCCTTTCAATCCCAAGGCGCAAAGGCTGGAGATGCGCTACTCTATCTTGCTCAAGCCATGACGAAGATCTGACATGACAGTTGACGAACAAGTTCAATACTTGCGCAAAGGCACCGTGGAAATAGTTCGCGAAGGTGAGCTACGTGCCAAGCTGGAGAAAGCCGCGCAGACAGGCAAGCCCTTGCGCGTGAAACTGGGCGTCGATCCAACCGCGCCGGATATCCATCTCGGACATACAGTCGTAATTCGCAAGTTGCGTGCTTTTCAGGAACTTGGCCACACAGTCATTTTTTTGATAGGAGACTTTACCGGACTCATCGGCGATCCTTCCGGCAATTCGGCCACTCGACCTCAGCTCAGCCGCGAAGAAATCAACGCGAATGCTGAAACCTACAAGCGGCAGATCTTCAAGCTCCTTGATTCCGAAAAGACCGAGATTCGCTTCAATGCTGAGTGGATGGATAAACTGAATTCTGACGGCTTCATCCGTCTGGCCGCTCATGTCACGGTTAAGCAAATCCTCGAACGCGACGACTTCGCTAAACGACTGGCCGAAGAGCGTCCGATTGCTTTGCACGAGCTGCTATATCCCCTGACACAGGCCTACGACTCCGTCGCGCTCGAAGCGGATGTAGAACTGGGCGGGACGGATCAAAAATTCAACCTGCTGATGGGACGCAACCTGCAGCGTGAGTACGGGCAGGAAGCGCAGGTCTGCGTCATCATGCCTTTGCTGGAAGGCACGGATGGTGTCCAGAAGATGTCGAAGAGCCTGGGAAACTACATTGGTATTAATGAGCCGCCGGGTGAGATCTTTGGCAAAGTGATGTCGATCTCTGATGACTTAATGTGGCGTTATTACGAACTTCTGACGGACCTCTCGGTTTCGGAGATCGCCGCGCTTCGCAAAGAGGCGGAAAATGGTGAACGCAACCCGCGAGACGCGAAAGCGGCTCTGGCCAAACGCATCATCTCTGACTTTCACTCAAAGGAGGCGGCAGAGGCCGCGGAGGAAGAGTTCGTCCGCAGGTTCCGTAATAAGGAGATCCCGGATGAAGTGGAGGAACGCACGCTTCCCTCGAATCAACCTGAAGGTTGGGATTTATCTTCTCTGTTAGTGAAAGTTGGGTTGGCTGAGTCGAAGGCCGAAGCTCGCAGACTTATCCAACAGGGTGGCGTGTATGTTGACGGGCAACGGCAGAGCACTACAAATTCTGTAACGCCGAGTGAACCGGGTACTTCGGCTTTGATCAAGGTTGGCAAGCGACGCTTTGTCCGCGTCAAATTTGAGAAATAGAAGGTGGTTAACCATGTCTGAAGAAAACAGAGCCCTGATTCACCGCTGGTTCGAAGAAGTGTGGAACAAGGGACGCGCCGAAGCGATTGATGAAATGTTTGCCGAAGACGGCGTGGCGCACGGCCTCGCCGACGAGAGTGGTGAAGAGCTGCGCGGTCCGGTCGGCTTTAAGCCCTTCTTCCAAAAGTTTCGCAGTGCCTTTCCAGACATCGAGGTAGTAGTTGAGGACACGGTCTCGGAAGGCGACAAGGTCGCAGCTCGCTGCACGGTTCGCGGCAAGCACCAGTCAGACAGCCTGGGGGTTGCGGCCACGAATCAGCCGGTTGATTTCACGGGAATCGCCATTGTGCGTGTTTCGCACGGCAAGATTGTCGAGGCGTGGAACAACTTCGACTTTATGAGAATGTTCAAGCAGCTCGGCGCCCTTTAGCAATGTCTGCCGCAATCGCTACAGAAGACACTCTCATAATTGAAACGCCTGAGCGTGTCCCGCTCCATTTCGCCCTGGCCTCTATTGGGAATCGCTTTCTCGCTTGTGCGATCGATCATGCCCTCCAGGCTTTAACGATTATTCTGATGGTTATCGCCTTCTTGACGCTGGCAAATTATTCTAGCTTTAGCGATCAGCTTACAAGTGCACCCAATTGGGTCCGCGCAGTTCTCGTCATCGTTCTGTTCTTGATCGTCTCAAGCTACTTCGCTTTCTTCGAATGGCTCTGGAGCGGTCAGACACCCGGAAAGCGCTGGTTAAAGCTGCGGGTTATTAGGGAAGACGGGCGTCCCGTGACGTTTTGGGAAGCGACGGTGAGAAACTTGCTGCGCAGTGTCGACATTATGCCCGCACCCTTCTACTCAATAGGACTGATTTCGGTTTTTGTTAGTTCCAGGGATCAGCGCGTCGGGGACATGGTCGCTGGAACTGTGGTGGTGCGCGAGCGTGAAGCAGAAGCTCCCGCTTTTGACCAGGTGTTTGCTGCTCCCATAAGTGATCCGGCCCAGCGGCGCGCTTTTCCGCCAGTGGACTTCACAGCGGATTTGAGCGGTTTGACAGAATCTGAGATTGAGGTAGTGGAGACATTTCTACGTCGTCGTTGGGATCTTTCAGACGTGCCACGTCAATGGATGGCCTGGCGTGTTTCGCTGCCCTTGCTTTACAAGATTCGCCCCACCTACGACATTGCAACGTTTACTTACGAAGGCTTTTTAGAGGAATTGCTGCATCGTTATCGCTTAACGCATCGTTTCAGAGACTGAACCAGTAAAGGTTGAAGTCAGTACCGTAACGCGGTAGCGTCGGGTCAACGATCCACCACGAACAGTCCTGAAGCGCACGGTCGACCCGACGCTACCGCGTTACGGTACTGACTTCAAGCCAAGAAAGAGCCCAAATTGACGCACTTAATTTCCGTCTGCTACTCTAATTAGTTCCCTGTACAGCGAAAGTCTTTTCTATGAGGTAACAAGCAGAATATGTCACGCGATGTTTTCATTCTGGGCGGTAAGCGGACGCCCATGGGGCAGTATGTCGGAGCTCTAAAGGACACTTCGGCAATTGATCTTGGCGCGACCGCCGCCAGGGCGGCGCTCGAGGCTACCGGGGTTGCACCCGAAGATGTTGACCACACCGTAATCGGCAACGCGCTCCAAACCTCCGGCGACGCCATTTACGGCGCTCGTCACGTGGCTCTCATGGCGGGCGTGCCTTTCGAGCGTCCGGCATTGACAGTCAACCGTCTGTGCGGCAGCGGTATTCAGGCAATCATTTCGGGTGCGCATATGATTCAGCTTGGCGAGGCGGAAACCGCACTGGTTGGCGGCATGGAATCGATGTCGCAGGCGCCACACGTTATCAGAGGCGCGCGCTCAGGCTTTGCTTTAGGCCAAGGCCAACTCGAGGATAGTTTAATGGTCGCCTTGCTCGATACCTACTGCAACACTCCTATGGCCGGCACTGCAGAGAACCTCGCGCGAAAATTCAAAATCTCGCGCGAAGAACAGGATGCGTACGCGCTGCGCTCACAGCAGGAGGCCAAACGGGCCAAGGATGCTTGTTACTTTTCCGCGGAGCTTGTTCCAGTAGAAGTAAAGACGCGCAAAGGCAGTTTTCTTTTCGATCAGGACGACCATTTGCGGCCCGAAACAACAATGGAAGGCTTAGCGAAGTTGAAGCCCGCCTTTGCCAAAGATGGATTCGTAACTGCGGGAAACGCTTCCGGCATAGTGGATGGAGCTGCTGTCCTGGTTATTGCGGGAGAAGACGCTGTCAAGGCTCGCAACTTGAAACCCATGGGTCGAATTGTAAGTTGGGCCTACGCGGGCGTTGAGCCGGAGATCATGGGTATCGGCCCCGTACCCGCCACGCGCAAAGCACTGGAGAAGGCCGGACTGAGGCTCTCTGACATTGACCTAATCGAAGTCAACGAGGCTTTCGCGGCACAATACCTGGCCGTCGAAAAGGAACTAGGACTTGATCGCGAACGAACCAATGTCAACGGCGGGGCAATTGCGCTAGGCCATCCACTCGGTGCTACAGGCACTCGTCTCGTGCTGACGGTGCTGCATGAATTGCATCGCCGCAGGCAAAGGTACGGGCTGGCCACCGCCTGCATTGGCGGCGGTCAAGGTATCGCGATGATTGTCGAACGGGTATAGAGTCCGAATAGCGCTAGTCCTGGGCTTGTGATTAGTCCCACAATGAGACACGACCGCGCCCCATTTCCTAGATTTCCAATTAAAATCCAAATTTTTGAGCAAGCTCTCGATTCCTTAAGCAAAGGGTCGTCAATTAAGTCTTGAAAAGACGGCTCTTTATAACTTCGAGAGCGTCACGGAACCGATAGGGCACGAGTATTGCGATTGGGCCGCAGTTGGGATAGTACGTCCAAGCTGGACTCGTTCACCTTGCCTGAAGCGGAGGCCAAGAATTTACCTAGAATTAATAGAGAATAGGCTTGCGCGAGTCACGTCAGGCGTGTTAGAAGTTTTTGTCTACCTTGGGGTTGATAATCGCAAATTCTTCTTGTTTTGATAATTCAATCACTCTCGAATTCAAGGTCACAATCTGCGCCCGAAGCCCGGTCGCGCGGATGCGCCCTCAACTGTCAACTTGATGCCTAAAGGAGTTCCCCTTATGTCGAAAATTATGAGGCTCTCGTTTCTATTGATCTTTGTGGTGGCCTCAGCCGTGGCCGCCCTGGGTCAGTCCACTGTTTCGGGCGCAATCGGTGGCTCCGTCACCAATCAGAATAAGGAAGTCGTCGTTGGTGCAGCCATCAACGCGCGGAACAGCGAGACTAACAAAGAGGATGCAGCTACGACCGACGACCAGGGTCGCTTCCGTATCACTAACCTGCAACCTGGCTTGTATGCGGTCACCATCAACGCCAGCGGGTTTGGTCCTTACTCTCAGGAAGGTGTCGTAGTTGAAGTCGGGCGTGTAACTGAGTTAACTCCCGTGCTCTCGGTGGGAGCCGTGTCAGGAACGGTTGAAGTAACGTCCGAAGCACCGGTTATAAACACGACGCAGCAAGATTTTTCGAGCAACATCAATCAGACCTCAATTAATGAGTTGCCGATCAATGGTCGTCGCTGGTCAAACTTCGCGTTGCTAACGCCCGGCGCAGTCCCCGATGGCACCTTCGGATTGATTAGCTTCCGCGGCATCTCGGGTTTGCTGAACAACAACACCATTGACGGCGGCGACAACAATCAGGCGTTCTTCGCTGAGGAACGTGGTCGTACGCGTATTAGTTATTCCATCAGTCAGGCTGCAATCCGCGAGTTCCAGGTTAATACCTCAAGCTACTCGGCTGAATACGGCCGCTCGGCAGGTGGTGTAGTTAACGCTGTAACGAAGAGCGGGACCAACGAGTTTCACGGTCAGGTCTTTTATTACCAGCGCAATAACAAATGGGGCGCTCGCAATCCGCGTAGCTTCATCACGCAGAACGTTGGCGGGGTTTTCACGCCCGTAGCCTTCAAGCCTGAAGACGTGCGCCATCAGTTTGGAGGCGCCATCGGCGGTCCTATCGTTAAGAATAAGCTCTTCTTCTTTTTCAGCTACGATCAGCAAAAGCGTAATTTCCCGGGCGTCGCAACATTTTCCGCCCTCGATTTTCTCAACAGAGTCGATCGCTGCTTGCTGACAGCTCCCGCTGGTGCGGCGCGCACGCTGGCCCAGTGTCCGGCCTTCCCGGGTACGACCGGAAGCATTAACCGCAATGGCTCATTGGGGACCGGCAAAGGATTGACGGACGCGCAGGTTGACACGGCGCTAGGTTTTCTCCAGAGCCTCTCCGGGGCGGTGCCGCGCCGGGGCGATCAGAAATTGTTTCTGCCCAAGATTGACTGGCACATTAATGACAGCAACATCTTCACGGCAACATATAACCGCCTGCGCTGGGAGTCGCCGGCTGGGATTCAAACACAGGCCATCAACACGCGCGCCCGCGACAACTTTGGTGATGATGGTGTGGAAATCGACTCGTTGAACCTCCGGCTCGTTTCGACCTTCCAACCCGCTCTGGTTAACGAGCTCCGGGTTCAAGTGGCGCGCGACAATGAATTCCAGTTTAGTCAGCCCCCGCTGCCGGGAGAGCCAACAACCGCAGTCGGCGGCAGATCTCCTCAAACGTTCATTACCAATGGCTTTAGTTTTGGTATCCCGGAATTCCTCGATCGCGTAGCGTTTCCGGATGAACGACGCGTTCAGTTTGCCGATACCGTGACAGTCACAGCCGGCAATCACACACTCAAGTGGGGCGGTGACGTTAATCGCGTCAAGGACGAAATTAACAACCTCCGCTTTATAGGCGGTGAGTTTAATTATACAGGCGGCATTAACTCACCCGGGTTCAACGGCGGGCTCAACGACTTTGTCATCGACTACGTCAACTTCCTGTCCGCGTTGCCAGCCACCTCGCCTTGTTACAGCAGTTCCCGAGTTCGCGGTCGCTGCTACGCCGGCAACTTCAACCAGGGCCTCGGCGTGCTTGGCCTGACGATGTATACCACTGACTACAACCTCTTCTTCCAGGACGACTGGCGTGCCTCGCCCCGGTTGACATTAAACCTGGGCATGCGTTACGAGTACCAGAAGAACCCGAACCCAACCAAGATTAACCCCGTACTTCCGCAGACTCGCCAAAAGGTGGACGACAGGAATAACTTTGGTCCACGCGTGGGCTTTGCCTACGACGTCAACGGCGACGGCAAAACCAGTTTGCGCGGCGGCTGGGGTCTCTATTACGGACGCGTAATCAATTCCACGGTCTACAACGCGTTGGTCAACACAGGCGTTGGAGCTGACATTGGCCAGCGTCAGGTAGGCATACTCGCCTCAAACGCGGCGGCCCCCGCTTACCCGAACCTGCTTACCACGGCGTCACTCGTGGCTCCCGCGGTGCAGTTTTTCTCCCCCAGCTTCCAATTGCCGCAGATTCATCAGGTGGACGTTGTGGCTGAGCGCGAGTTGGCTCGTAATACGGTTGCCTCGATCTCGTACCTGTTCAGCTTCGGGAATTCTCTTCCGAACTTCGTCGATACAAATCTGAATCCACCTTCGTCCTTCCAGGACTTCACTGCTGTTGGTGGTCCTTTTGATGGCCAGAAATGGCGCATACCTTTGTTCACTGGTTCCCGACCCAATACAAGCTTCGCTCAACTCACAGACATCCGAAGCGACGTGTGGTCGAAGTATCATGCGCTTGTGCTTCAGTTAAATCGTCGCCTTACCAACGGTTTGCAGTTCCAGGCAAACTATACGCTGTCGCGAGCAAGCGATAACGGGCAGAGTTCGGTCACCTTCACTTCGAACAACCTTCCGTTCAATGCCTTCGATCAGCGTGCCGAGAATTCTCTTTCGGCTTTTGACCGGCGGCAGAAGATGGTTATTAGCGCTGTCTACAATACGGACTTCTTCAAGGACAGTGACAATACGGTTGGCAAAGCGATTCTTAACGGCTGGACGATCGCTCCTATCTTTAATGCTTTCTCAGGGCAGCGTTTCACGGCCACTGTTTCCGGCACCGTCAGCCCGGGCGGCTCAGGCACCAGCGTACCGCCAGGGGCGGGTAGTAATTTTGGTCTTGCTCCGGGCACGACTACTCCCGGAGGCGGAGTCAATGGCTCGGGCGGCGCCACCCGCTTCGCGCTCGTACCGCGAAACTTCTTCAAGCAGCCTAATATCTGGTACCTCGATCTACGCCTCTCCCGTAGGTTCGGCATAACCGAGGGTACGAAACTGGAACTGCTTGCTGAAGCTTTCAACCTTTTCAATCGCACACAGGTCACATCTGTGAATAGTTCGATTTACTCTATCTGTAGCACGGGAACGGCAGCGAACCCGTGCCCCCAACTGAACTTCAACAGTGGCGCAAGCGGCTTCGGAAGCGTTACCGGTGCTGACAGCACGCTTTTCCGCGAGCGCCAGGTCCAACTTGCGGTGCGCTTCGAGTTCTAAGCGAAAACGTACTTCTGGACTTAATGAGGGCGTGCTCCTGGAAAGGAGCACGCCCGAACTTTTTGCCGGCTTAAGATTCTTCTGGCTTGTTTCGCGTCCGATTTGCTAGGATGAAACGGCCAGTAACAGCAATCTGTAATACCAACTACGACATAGGCACTTCACCTTTCGACCTCGCTGCTTCCGAGTAATTCGATGTCCAACGCGAATCTCAATAGTTCAGTGGGCAACAAGGTGAAAGACTCCTCCTCTGACAGTGTTCCCGTAGATCTCATCCTGAGGGCCGTTAATACTCTGCCTGATGCTATCTACATCTTCGACCAGCGAAAGCGCCTCACGTCAGTCAATGAAGCCAGCACCGGCTTCTCGCGCTCGGTAGATGGGCCACTAATAGGCATGAGGTGTTGTCAGATGTTTTGGCGGACGGCCGGCTCAGATAGGTGCGTGGTAGACCGAGCTTTCGGAAGCCGTGAACGAGTGGAGGTCGAAGTCCTTGCCGGCCGCAAAGGTGATAAACCTACACGTGTGACTGTCCAACCTCTTGAGCCTGACAGTGCCAGTGGTGAAAGAAACATTATCGTCATTGCGAGAGACATGTCAGATCTCCGACGTGCGGAAGCAGATGCTCTCGCGCAACGATCTTTTATGTCAAGCATTGCCGATCGTAGCCCTGATGAGATCTATGCTCTCGACAAGGATGGCCGCATCACCTGGATGAACGAACGCGGAGAGGCCGACAGTTCCTGTATGTTGTCTGGCCGGTATTTTATTGAATTCATTGCCGAAGATTCCCGTACCGGCACGAATGAGAGCCTTCGACGTGCGCTCGCCGGCGAAGAGAGCCAGTGTGCAATGCGCGCGGTACGAGCTGACGGCACGCTCCGAGACGTTGAGGCCCATGCGTCACCGCTTTGGAAGGACGGCCAGGTTTCTGGTGTACTCTTTTTTCTTCGCGATGTAACGGAGAAGAGACGCATGCAAGAGCTTGCTGCTCAGGCTGACAAGTTGCGTGCAGTCGGGGAACTTGCCGCGGGCGTGGCACATAATCTGAACAACTCGCTTACCGTCATTCAAGGGCGCGCGCAACTCCTGATGATGCGTTCGACAGATGAATCGGTGCTAAAGAGCCTCGAGATCATCACGAACGCCGTAGGAGAAGGATCACAAACGTTGCGACGCATTCTTGAGTTTGCGCGGCGCGAGTCAGCCAGAGAATTTGGACCCGTTGAGCTTGGAGAACTCTTGACGTCCAGCATTGAAATTGCCAGGCCGAAGTGGCAGAGCAAATCGACTCCCAAGATCGAGGTCCAGGTAAGATGCACTGGCAAGGTCTACGTCATGGGAGAAGTAGCCGAGCTGCGCGAGGTAGTGCTCAACTTTTTGTTCAACGCGGTAGACGCCATGCCAGACGGCGGTTTGGTGGAGGTTGGGGCGCGTGCCGAGATTGAGAGTGGCTGCTTTTGGGTGGCTGATACAGGAGTCGGAATGCCCCCCGAAACTGCCGCGCGAATATTCGAGCCGTTTTTTACGACCAAAGGCAAGAGCGGCACTGGGCTCGGCCTTTCCGCTTCACATGGCATTATTTCGCGCCACAACGGTGAGATCCTGGTCGTCAGCGAACCAGGTGAAGGAACTCGTTTCGAAGTGCGGTTGCCCATCTGCGAGGACAAGAGATAGACTTTTCACCCTCAGCACGACTGGACCTATGGCGAAGAATAATTCGCCACAGGTCCTTGTCGTTTTAATTGCGGTTGTTTTTTGTGATGGCGATCACTCCGCGCGTACGTGCCGAGCGCCAATGTCCTCGAGTAACTGTTCCAGCTTCTCGGTATCTTCATCGGCCCTGGCTTCGACTCCCAACAATATGCCACCTTCCCGCAAGCCAGCCTCGTAAACTTTCGCGCGATATTCGGGAATACCGGCGCCTATCAGAGCGCCAATCACGCCGCCAGTCACACCGCCGGCGCCTGCCCCAGCCAAAGCTGCTGCAATTGGGCCGGCAATGAAGATATTCAAAGGGGGAAGAAAGATCGTGCTTCCGACAGCGGCTATCGCCGCAAGCACTGCTCCGACCGCTGTTCCGACAGCGCCCCCGATGCCGGCACCGTCGGCGGCATGAGTATGCGCTTGCAATGCAAATTCTTTATTGCGAGTGGCGTCCGACATAAGCACGCTGATCTCATCGCGCGTGTAGCCTCTCTTCAGAATTGCATCAACCGCTGCTTCGGCCGCGACACGGTTCTTAAAAAGGCCAGTCACTAGTTTTGGTTTTGGCATGGAATGTCCTCCTTACAAATAGCAGGTCTAATTATTTCCCCAAACATCTCTATCACTAGCCTTCCGCAACACGCGTGCCGACACCATTTCTAGGCAATCTTGCTATTTAACTGGCATTAAAGGGAGCCAAATAGGCGGTAAGCAAACACCTGCTGATCTCGCTGTTCCGCTTCGATACGCGCTGCCGAGAGCTAGCACAGGGGCTTGACCGGATGTTGTAATGTGACTGCTTGCGGAATCTTAGTTCAAGTGTAGCGCTTCATTTTGAAGGGCGCGGCTCCGATTTGCGCTTGGCCCTCGGAGTTTCACGGTGAGAATTCTACACATCAGCTCAGCGCGAGCGTTTGGCGGTGGCGAGCGTTACCTTGTCGACCTCGCAAATGCTCTCTCAGCCCGAGGCCACGATTTATATGTCGCACTGCGGCCAGACTCTCCGTTGAACAGCGAACTCACCGGTGTGCCGAGATCAAATCTATTAGAGCTTCCCTTACGCAATGCGCTTGATGCGAGAAGCGCCGGTCAGCTCGCAAGCTTTGTTAGAAAGCAGAAGATTGAGATCGTCCACGCCCATATGGCGCGTGACTATCCATTGGCAGCCTACGCAACGCGGCGAAATCGAGATGCGCAGTTGATCGTTACGCGCCATGTACTGTTTCCCCTGAATCGATTACACAAGGTTACGCTCTCGAGAGTGGCGCGGATCATTGCCGTGTCGGAATCAGTTGGACGCCAACTCAACCTGCAAAAACTAGTGCCGCAGGAGAAAGTCACCGTTGTCCATAATGGAATTGATATTGACCGCTTTGAAGCATCAATAAATGGTTTCAGCCGCGAGCAGTTCCGGCAACGCTGGAACTTACCCTCGGATAGCG
>JBOGOU010000567.1:0-1535 GCA_050748205.1 Pyrinomonadaceae bacterium
TTTGTACAACGGAAATCTTCTGCGACGCTCCCGCGGGTCCGCCGCCGACGAGGATGTTCCCGCCCTGTCCGTCCTCGGCTTTGATCCACAACGAGAGCGTGAACTCTTTGCCGCTCGAGATCCCGACCAGATTCGTGTCTCGGCGGAGATAGGTCGAGCCGGCAAACTCAACCGCCATCTCAGTACCACTCTTCGCCGAAGAGGACTGGGCTCCATGAGTCGACGCCGACACTCTCGCCGCCTTTGATCGGATCGATGGCGTCGATGAGAAGTCCAAGAGCATAATACGTTGTAGACACCTTAGTAAACGCGCCCGATCCTTGACGTTGGATCGCAGAGGCGCTTGCCCCCCAAGGAGTCGCGGATTTGTGAGCTGCGTCATTTACTGTGAATCCGTACACGTTTACGTTCCCGGCTCCGGTAGCTAGCAAAGCGACCTTATATACCCCCCCAGTCTCCATCTCAACCTCTGTCACGCCTCCGTTGAATTGGAATCGGGCCAATCCAACACCGCCAGCGATCCGAATGATGTCCGGATCGATGATAGTCGTCGCCAACGCCGTGTTGGCCGAATCGTACAGAGTTAACCGATACGTCGATGTAGTCCCATTAGGCCGAAACATTCCTGTGAAGCCAACAGCACGAACGGCGACTGGGCAGATGAATTCCATTCCTACTTCGTTTGGGTTAGTGGCGGAAGTAAATGCAGGGTTGGCGACTCCAGACGCAGGAGTAGCTCCAATTATTCGTTCCCATATTCCTGTTGAATACTGTAACGCCAAATTAAGTGTTCGTCCTGAGGTTGCCCAAGAGGCCGTAAAGAGAGCCGAGAACGGGAATTGGCCGGCTCCGATATCAAATACAGAGGAGTCACCGGCGTTTATACTCATGGAATCGCCGGCGAGAAAACTGGCGAATTCGATAACCACCGCAAGGATCTCTCCCTTGGTAACCGTTCGCTTAGTTCCGCTATCCGTTCCGTCTGAAGTGAGCAACCCAGTGGTAATCCATGCGCTGCTGGCTATTCCAGATGAAACAAGTCGAAATTGATCCTTTACTCCATCCGGGCGCCCAGTCGCCGGATCCACGTCCTGAAACGAGACAGTGAGACCGTTAGCCGGAGCCTGTGTTACAGATCCTAGAAGAAATCCAACAACATCGAGTGTTCCTGTTTTTGGACACTGAAAGACAAACGCAACTTTTTCGGCGGTTGCGTCTATCAAAAGTGGAGAAAATCCCGCGAAACTGCTTCCGACCTCAACCCCCCCAGGAAAGGCGATAGGCCAGCCGGGAATGTCGATGAAAGCCATCAGTACACCTGGAAGGCGCGACGTTTTCCAACGCTCGCCACTACCGTACCCGGGTCATCGAACACCTGGATGTCGATGCTGTCGACCCAGTTCATGATCGGAAACACCTTGACCTCGTCGGCGGCGAGTTCATACGGCGCCACGAGTACCTTGCCATCGACGTCTTGGATCGAGATGGTCCCGCCGGTTGAGCCGCTCGTGGCGGTGAACGCATTCACCCACACC
>JBOGOU010000568.1:0-2185 GCA_050748205.1 Pyrinomonadaceae bacterium
GTGCAGAATGTGTCGGTGGCGGAGAACAATCTTAAGCAGTTGATATTCAAGGATTCACTAACGCCTGAATGGTCCGCGCAAGTTACGCCGACCGATACACCGGCCTTCGATGAGTCGCCCATCAATCTTACCCAGGCTCTAAAAGAAGCTCGCGATAACAGACCAGAGCTGCGACGCCTGCGTCTGGATAACGACATTAACAATATTGATCTACAGTACTTCAGGAACCAGACGAAACCACAGATCAGTCTTCAGACTACGTTGGCGAGTACCGGGCTGGCCGGGACTGCGGCTGCAACCATTGCTCCCGGTACACTTGTTCCATTAATCTCCGGTGATCCAAACTTCGCTCCAAATGCGTTCCTGCTTAGTCAGATTCAGGACATTCAGCGACGGGCAGGCTTTCCCGTTGCCACAACTCCCCTTGTCGAAACGCCCAGTCTTGCTCCGTCGGATCTGGTAGGCGGCTACGGGAAAACCCTTAGCAATCTGTTTGGCTTTAATACCTATAACGTCAGCGTCGGCGTGGCAATTCAGGTCCCGTTCAAGAATAAAACCGCGGAAGCAAACCTTGCAGGCGCACGCATTCAAAAAGAGCAACTTGAAGCGTCGACACGCTCGCAGGATCAAGTAATTGAAGTTGACGTGCGCAACTCTGCGCAGGCCGTCGAAACCTCCCGGCTACGTGTGCTATCGGCAAGAGAAGCAAGAAAGAACGCGGAACTCCAGCTCGAGGGAGAGCAGCGACTTTACCAGGTCGGACGCTCGACAACGTTTCTGCTGTTTCAGCGACAGAATGCCTTAACAAACGCGCGCAATGCTGAATTGAGGGCAGAAACAGACTACAACAAAGCGCTCGCCGGCCTTCAACGCGCGACTTCGTCGACGTTGCGGGAAAACAACGTGACGGTAGCCACACCTGCTCCGTAGAGAATCAGCCGCGGATTAACGCGGATAACACGGATCAAAACAAGAAAGCTTTGAGAAAGGCTTTGTTTTGATCTGCGTCATCCGCGTTAATCTGCGGCCCATTCTTTTTCACAGCTTCAGGTCTCTCAATTTAAGATTTCCGAATTGCGATTGCTAAGGTAAGCTGGGTTTCGCGCCGGATACCCCGTGATACAGTGCCCGGGCAACCCGAAATCACGAACTCAAGATCGCAAAGCAGATGAAAATCTCGGCCACCATTATCACCTTCAACGAAGAGGCGAATATTAGCGAGGCATGCAAGTCAGTCGCCTGGGCCGATGAGATCGTCGTAGTAGACTCGCATTCCACCGATCACACGCGGGAGCTGGCTGCTGTGTGCGGAGCGCGCGTTATTGATCGTGATTGGCCCGGCTTTGCACCACAGAAGCAGTTCGCAACCGAGCAGGCCTCTCATGATTGGGTTTTCAGTCTCGATGCCGATGAACGGGTGTCCCCAGAACTACAAAAGTCTATTGAAGATTTACGCTTGAAACCAGACAACCAGCCCGCGGATGGATTTCTTGTCGCCCGGCGCTCTTTTTACCAGGGACGCTGGATTCGCGGCGGAGGTTGGTATCCCGATCGACAGTTGCGTCTTTTCAGAAAGTCTCTCGGACGTTGGGAGGGGAGACACATTCACGAATCGGTGAAAATGAACTCCGGAACGCGAACTGAAAATCTTTCAGGAGACCTACTCCACTACAGCGTCCGCGATGCGGCGCACCATCACCAAATGATTGGCGAACGATACGCCCCACTCGCAGCCCAGCAAATGTTTGAAGCAGGCCGGAGCACATCGCGCTTGAAAATTGCTACCGCCGCGCCCGCTACCTTTCTGCGCAGTTATCTGTTGAAGGGCGGCTTTTGTGACGGCCTAGCCGGACTCAGCATCGCCAGCTTTGCTGCTCATCACGCTTTTCTGAAACATCTGATGCTCTGGGAGATGCAAAACCAGAACCGGGAGCGTTAGCCCGGGGCGGTAGCGGGGTAGTAGCCCGGAGCGGTAGCGGGGCAGTAGCCCGACTGTTAAGGAGGGCTCCTCACGATCAGCTAACAACAATGCTTGAGTCCCTGCCAGTTGAGGAGCCCCTTAACAGTCGGGCTACTGCCCAACCAATAAGGCGGTAGGCAGTAAGAGTCAAGCGATATACAATGCCTGTCGATGAGTGTTTCCCTGATAACGGTCTTGCCAGACCTGAACCTGCTTATACCCTCA